>JBDHVC010000007.1:0-112456 GCA_039809495.1 Sandaracinaceae bacterium | reverse complement strand
AGCGTCGCGCGCCGCCGCGCCGCTCGGCCGCGGACCCGCCTCGCGCGGCTCGGCGCGCCGCGATCGAGCGCGCCGAACGCCTGTCGCGCCGCCTCGCGCGCCTCGCGGCCCACCGCGCCCGTCAGCGCGACGACGGTGTTCGCGCCGACGTAGCGCGCGCGATGCCAGGCGCGGAGATCCCGCTCGGTGATCCGCGCGAGGCTCTCGACGCTCCCGCCGATCGAGCGACCGAGCGGGTGATCGCCGAAGAGGGCGCGCGCGGCGAGCTCGTCCGGATCGACCAGGCGATCGTCCTCGTCGAGCGCGTCGAGGAGCTCCTCGCGCACCACGTTCCGCTCGATGTCGAGCTGCGCCATCAGGGGCTCGCGGAACATCTCGGCGATGAGCCCGATGGCCTCGGCCGCGCTCGCGTCGGGGACGATCGCGGAGAAGACGGTCGCCTCGGCGCTGGTCGCGGCGTCGAGCGTCCCGCCGAGCGACTCGAACGCGAAATTCTGCGAGAACGAGCTCGGGTGCTCCTTCGTGCCGCGAAAGAGCATGTGCTCGAGCAGGTGGGAGATCCCGCCGAGGCGAGGCGGCTCGTGGCGGGATCCCACGCGGACGGCGACCGCGATCGCGACGTGATCCGCGCCGGCGAGCGGGAGCGTCCGGACGACCGCGCCGTTCGCGAGGACGTCCCGGGTCGAGCCATCGTCGCTCGGCTCGACGCGACCCGCGCCACCCGCTCGCTCGGAGCGTCGCTCCGCCGCCGCGCTCGCTCGCTCGCTCACGTCGGGACGACGCCGCCCGCGCGCGCCGGGAGGCTCGACTCCTCCTCGTGGTCGTCGTCCTCGTGCGAGCCGCTCCCCGTGTCGTCGTCGCGCTCGTCGCCGTAGCGCAGGATCCGCTCGTCGATGCGGATGTCGCCGTCGCGCTCGGCCTGCGCGCGCAGCTCGTGGACGTAGGTCCGCACGGCCTCGGCGCGCTTGCGCGCGAGCAGCGCGCTCGCGATGCGCTCGCGGATCTCGGCCGTGAAGCCCTCATCCGTCGCCTCGACGCGGTCCTTCAGGCGGAAGACGAAGAAGTCCTCGCCCAGGCGCATCGGCTCCTCGGGGAGCGGCGAGGCCATGGAGAGCTCGAACGCCGCGTGGCCGAGCGGGCCGGAGTCGAACGCGCCCGAGATCGGCGCGTCCATCCGGCCGAAGCGGCGCGTCTCGCGGACGTCGGGCGCGAGCGGATCGAGGGTCGGCTCCGGGGTGTCGTCGCCCTCGGGCGGCGGCGATCCGTCGAACACGAGCCGGCGGTGGAGCTCCTCCATCGAGTGGCCCTCGCGCAGGAAGGCGAGCGCGGCGTCGGCCGCCTGGCGCGCGAGCTCGCTCGCGCGAGCGCGCGTGAAGAGATCGGTCGCGATCTCGTGCTTGGCCTCGTCCTCGGGGACGTCGCCCTCGCGCCGACCCTCGACCTTGATCACGTGGAAGCCGAAGCGGCTCTCGACGACGTGATCGGTGATCTGGCCCGGCTCGGTGGCGAATTGCGCCTCGTCGAAGGGAGCGACCATGCGGCCGCGCGGGTTCCAGCCGAGGTCGCCGCCGCGGCGGGCGCTGCCCTCGTCCTCGCTCTCCGCGCGCGCGACGGTCGCGAAGTCCTCGCCGCCGCGGACGCGAGCGAGGATCGCCTCGGCGCGCGCGCGGGCGGCCGCGCGGTCGGCCTCCGGCGCGTTCTCCGCCGCCTTGATGAGGACGTGGCGGGCGCGCACCTCGAGCTCGAGCCCGGTGTAGCGGTGGCGCTGGCGTGCGTACTCCTCGTTCACCTCGCTCGCGTGCTCGGCCTGCCAGGCGGTGACCTCGGCGTCGGTCGGCGCGATCCGGTCGCGATAGAACGCGGGGCGGAACTGGACGTAGTCGAGCTGCGCGCGGTCGGTGTCGCGCACGTAGGCGTCGTGGACCTCGTCGGCGCTCACGACGACGCCCTGCTCGGCCGACTGGCGGGCGAGGATCGCGAGGCGCTCGCGCACCTGCCAGCCCACGAATTCGTCGGTCGAGCGGCGGAGCGCGTTCGCGATGAAGTTGCGCATGCGGCGCGCGGAGAAGTTGCCGTTGCGATCCTGAAAGCCCGTCGAGACGTCGAAGTCGGGGCCCGGGAAGCCCTCGGGCGCGTCGACGGCGGTGTTGACGTAGATGATCCCGGTCCGCAGGAGGTCATCCATCACGTCGTCTCGCGAGACGCGGAAGCCCATGTCGATGGCCGCGTCGGCGAGCAGCTCGCGCTCGATGAGGCCGTCGAGCATCAGCTCGCGAAGCCGCATCGCGCGGGCCTGCTCCGGGCGGTACTGGTTGAAGCCCGGGACCGCGTACGCGGCGCGGAAGTCGCCGTTCGAGATCGTCGAGCCCCGCACGCGCGCGGCGTAGCCCGAGCGCTCGAACATCGAGGTGCAGCCTTGCGACTGCGGGCCTCCGAACTGGAGGATGAAGACCGCGCTCAGGAGGATGACGAGCCCGAAGAGCACGACGGACTGGAAGCGCGACTGGATGGTCTCGAGCATCGGAGAGGACTCACGAGGTGCGGAGCGCGCGAGCGCGCCCCGGGAGAAAAGGGGCCGAAAGGTAGCGAAGCCGCTCCGGACCCGCAAACGCCCCGTGGAGCGGCCGCGCGGGTGGGGGAAAACGAGCGCGAACCATGGATCCGGACGGCGCGCGCGACGAGCCTCGTGCTATGCCCGCGCTCGCATGCGCTACACCCAGGCCTTCATCCCCACCCTCAAGGAAGTCCCGAAGGACGCCACCACGCCCTCGCACGTCCTCCTGCTCCGCGGCGGCTTCGTGCGGATGGTGGGCGCCGGCATCTACGAGATGCTCCCGCTCGGGCTCCGGGTGCTCCACAAGATCGCCGGGATCGTCCGCGAGGAGATGAACCGCGCCGGCGCGCAGGAGGTGCTGATGCCGGCCCTGCTCCCGCGCGAGTACTTCGAGGAGACGGGCCGCTGGGACGTGTACGGCGACGTCCTCTTGCGCCTCAAGGATCGCAAAGGGGGCGAGTACCACCTCGGCCCGACGCACGAGGAGATCATCACCGACATGGTGCGCCGCGACGTGCGCTCCTACCGGCAGCTCCCGCAGAACCTCTACCAGATCCAGATGAAATTCCGCGACGAGGCGCGCCCGCGCGCGGGGCTGCTCCGCTGCCGGGAATTCATGATGAAGGACGCGTACTCGTTCGACGTGAGCGAGGAGAAGGCGTTCGAGAGCTACCGGACGATGCGCGACGCCTACCACCGCATCTTCCAGCGCCTGGGCCTCGACTACCGCCTCGTCGAGGCCGACTCGGGCGCCATCGGCGGCAAGACGAGCGCGGAGTTCCAGGTGCTCGCGCAGACGGGCGAGGACGCCATCGTCGCCTGCGGCGCCTGCGAGTACGCGGCGAACGTCGAGGTCGCGACGTCGGTCGAGCCGGCCCGGCACGAGGGCGCGGTCCAGGCGTCCGAGAGGGTCGCCACCCCCGGCAAGAAGACGATCGACGAGGTCGCGGCCTTCCTCGGCGTCCCGAGCGCGGCGACGATGAAGGCGCTCTTCTTCCGCGTCATCCGGGACGCGGGCGTCACGCACGCGCTCGTCTTCGTGCGCGGCGACGACGAGGCGCACGAGGTCAAGGTGCAGAACGCCCTCTCGCGCGATCGCGGCGCCGTCCGCGAGATCGTGCTGGGGACGGCGGAGGAGGCGGCGCGCTACGGGCTCGTCACCGGCTACATCGGGCCGGTCGGGCTCGCGGCGCACCCCGACCTCGAGGTGCTCGCGGACCGTCGGCTCGCGAGCGGCGCGGGCTTCGTCGCGGGCGCGAACGAGGAGGGCTTCCACCTCACGAACGTGGTCGTCGGTCGCGACGCGGCCCCGCGCCTCGTCGACGTCCGGACCGTTCGCGACGGCGACGCGTGCCCACGCTGCGGCGGTCGCCTCGGGACGTATCGCGGCATCGAGGGTGGCCACATCTTCGTGCTCGGGACGCACTACTCGGCGAAGATGAATTGCACCTTCCTCGACGAGGACGGGAAGGAGAAGCCCGTCGTCATGGGCTGCTACGGGATCGGCGTCTCGCGCCTCGTCGCGACCGCGATCGAGCAGAGCCACGACCAGGATGGCATCCTTTGGCCGCTCGCCATCGCGCCCTACCACGTGGTCGTCGTCCCCGCGGGCAAGGAGCCGGAGCTGCTCGAGACGGCGGCTCGCCTGCACGACGAGCTCGAGCGCGCGGGCGTCGAGGTGCTCCTCGACGATCGCGACGAGCGGCCGGGCGTGAAATTCAAGGACGCCGACCTCCTCGGCGTCCCGCTCCGGGTCGTCGTCGGTAAGCGCGGCCTCGCGGAGGGCAAGCTCGAGCTGAAGGCGCGGAACGAGAAGGACGCCTCGATGGTTCCGATCGCCGAGGTCGCCTCGCGCCTGCTCGAGCGGATCCGCGAGGCGGGCGTGCGGCTCGTGCCGATGGCTTGAGCGAGGGTCGAGCGAGAGAGGAGCGGCGATGGCGAAGGGCGCGTCGAGGGCTACGCAAGGCGCGGACGCGAGCGAGGCGTCGATCGACGAGCGCGACCGGCCCACGGGCGCGATGATCGGCCTCGTCGTGGGCTTCCTCGTCCTCGTCGCCGTCGCCGTCGTCACGGTCTTCGTCCCCGAGCTGCGCGACGACGCGGGCGAGGAGGAGGGCGCGAGCGTGAGCGCTCCCGCCCCCCCGCCCACGGCATCGCCCCCGCCCAGAGCGGCCACGCCGTGAGGGCGGCGCGTCGCGCTCGCCTCGAGGGGGCACGGTGAGGCTCGCCGTCCTCGTGTCCGGGCGAGGCTCGAACCTCCGCTCGATCGCCCACGCGATCGACGAGGGGCGGTGCGCGGCGCGGATCGTGGCCGTCGTCTCGGACCGCGCCGAGGCGCCCGCGCTCGCGTTCGCGGAGGAGCGGGGCGTCGCGACGGCGCTCGCCCCGCCCAAGGCGTTCGCCGATCGCGCCGCGTGGGACGCGGCGCTCGCCGATCTGATCGCCGCGTACGACCCCGAGCTCGTCGTCTGCGCAGGCTTCATGCGCATCCTCGGCCCGAAGACCATCGCGCGCTTCGCGCACCGGATCCTCAACGTCCACCCCGCGCTCTTGCCGGCGTTCCCGGGCGCGCACGGGGCGCGCGACGCGCTCCGCGCGGGCGTGCGCGTCTCGGGGTGCACCGTCCACCTCGTCGACGCGGGCGTGGACACCGGGCCGATCCTCGCGCAGGGCGCGGTGCCCGTGCTCCCGACGGACGACGAGGACGCGCTCCAGGCGCGCATCCAGCGCGTCGAGCATCGGCTCTATCCGCTCGTCATCGACGCGATCGCGCGCGGCCGCATCGCCCTCGGGCCGTCGCCCTCGTACGCCGCCGGGCTCTCGTTCGACGAGGCCGGGATCCTCGCCTCGCCCGCCCTCGTCGAGCCCTCGATCGGGGGCTGATCGCGCGCGGTGAGCGCGCGCGGGGCGGCGCGGGTCGACACGCTTGCCGCCGCGGTCGCTTCGCCTCTAGAGTCGCGCGCGACATGAACCTCGAGCTCACCGAAGAACAGGCGATGATTCAACAGATGGCGCGCGACTTCGCGGTCCGCGAGGTCGAGCCCAAGGCGCGCGAGCTCGACAGGGAGGGGCGCTGGCCCGCGGAGCTGGTCGCCCGGATGGGCGAGCTCGGCCTGCTCGGGCTCGCGATCCCCGAAGAGCACGGGGGCGCTGGCGCCGACGCCGTGAGCTACGTGCTCGCGATGGAGGAGGTGTCGCGCGCGTGCGCCTCGACCGGCGTGATCATGAGCGTGAACAATTCGCTCGTCTGCGATCCGCTCTACAAGTTCGGCAACGACGATCAGAAGAGGCGCTTCCTCGCGCCGCTCGCGAGCGGGAAGAAGCTCGGCTGCTTCGGGCTCACCGAGCCCGCCTCGGGCTCCGACGCCTCGCACATGGAGACGGTCGCGGAGGACAAGGGCGACCACTTCATCGTCAACGGCGCGAAGAACTGGATCACGAACGGGCCGCACGCCGACGTCATCCTCCTCTTCGTCGCGCACGATCGGGCGCTCGGCGCCAAGGGCACGACGGCGCTCGTCATCGAGCGCGGGACGCCCGGCTTCACGCAGAACGCGCGCGATCACAAGCTCGGGATCCACGCGGCCCACTCGTGCACGGTGTTCTTCGAGAACGTGAAGGTGCCGAAGGAGAACCTGCTCGGCGAGAAGGGCATGGGCTTCAAGATCGCGATGGCGACGCTCGACGGGGGGCGCATCGGCATCGCGTCGCAGGCGCTCGGGATCGCGCGGGCCGCGCTCGAGAAGGCGGTCGAGTACGCGAAGGTGCGCAAGGCGTTCGGCGAGCCGATCGCGCAGAAGCAGGCGATCCAATTCATGCTCGCCGACATGGCGACGGAGCTCGACGCCGCGCGCCTGCTCACGCTGCGCGCCGCGACCCTGAAGGACAAGGGCGTGCGCCACTCGAAGGAGTCGGCGATGGCCAAGCTCTTCGCGTCCGAGGCGGCGACCCGCATCGCGCACAAGGCCATCCAGATCCACGGCGGCTACGGCTACAGCACCGAGTACGACGTGGAGCGCCACTACCGCGACGCGCGCATCACGGAGATCTACGAGGGGACGAGCGAGATCCAGCGGATCGTCGTCGCCGCGAACACGTTGAAGGCCTGAGCCGCCTGGTCCCAAGCTCGAGGAGGTCGTCGGATGCGAAGAGCCGTGTGGTCCGTCGTGGCGATCGTCGCCGCGCTCTCGTCGGTCGGGTGTGGAGGGTCGAGCGAGGACGGCGAGGCCGAGCGCGCGAGCGCCTCCTCGCGCGGCTCCTCCGGCGCGGAAGAGCCCAGGGAGGAGCCGAACGACGGGCTCCAGATCGAGGGTCTGCTCGGGGCGATCTCACGCGAGCAGGTCACGATGACGCTCGAGCCGCGCGCCGACGGCTTCGCGCGGTGCTTCTCCGAGGCGGGCGATCTCGACTTCGTCGGCGGTGACATCCGCCTCGCGTTCCGCATCCACACCGACGGTAGCGTGCGGTGGGTGTACCCGAGCCAGAGCTCGATCGGGCACCGCGCGGTCGAGCGCTGCATCGTCGAGCGCGCGCGCGCGGTCCGCTTTCCGCGCCCGCGCGGCGGGGAGGCCGAATTCTCGTGGGGCTTCGGCGTCGGCGCCCCCGCCGACGTGCGCCCGCCCACCGCGTGGACTTCGAGCCAGATCGCCGCGACGCTGAGCGCGAGCGCGGCGCCGCTCGTCGCCTCGTGCGGCGGCCTGCGCGGCTACCACGTCACGGCGTACGTCGGGAGCGGCGGGCAGGTGCTCGCGGTCGGCGTCGCGGCGTCGGACGAGGCCACCTCGGCGCAGATCGACTGCGTCGCCGCGGGCGTCTCGAGCTGGCGCATGCCCGACCCGGGGAGCTACCCCGCCAAGGTGACCTTCGATCTCTGACAGGGCGACGCCGGGCTCGGCTCGGCGCGCGACACCCCGAGGGAGAGACATGGACTTCGAGCTCGACGAGACCGCGCGGCTGGTGCAGGCGAGCGCGCGCGACTACGCGGAGAAGGAGATCGTCCCGCGCGCGGCGTCGATCGATCGCGAGGAGCGGATCCCCAGCGCGCTCCTGAAGGGCCTCGCGGAGCTCGGGATGATGGCGCTGACCTTGCCCGAGGAGCTGGGGGGCGCCGGCGCGAGCGTCACCGCCTACTCGGCGGCGATCACCGAGGTCGCGCGTGGCTGCGCGTCGACCGCCGTCACGATGTCCGTGACGAACATGGTCGCCGAGGTGATCGCGCGCTTCGGTACGGAGGCGCAGCGGCGCGCGTACGTGCCCAAGCTCGCGAGCGGCGCGTTCGCGGCGGGGAGCTTCGCGCTCTCCGAGCCCGAGGCGGGGAGCGATCCCGGCGCGATGCGGACGAGCGCTCGGCGCGACGGCGACGCGTTCGTGCTCGACGGCGCCAAGCAGTGGATCACGAGCGGCGACATCGCCGGCGTCTTCGTCGTCTGGGCGCGGACCGGAGGCCCCGGGACCCGCGGGATCTCGTGCTTCCTCGTCGAGGCCGGGACGCCCGGGCTCACGATCGGGCACCACGAGGACAAGATGGGGCTCCGCGGCAGCGCGACGACCGCGCTCCACTTCGAGGGGCTGCGCGTGCCGAGCCACGCGCTCCTCGGCGAGCTGAACGGGGGCTTCAAGATCGCGATGATGGCCCTCGACGGCGGTCGGATCGGGATCGCGTCGCAGGCGATCGGCATCGCGGAGGCGGCGCTCGAGGCGGGGCTCGAGTACGCGAAGGAGCGCAGGACCTTCGGCAAGGCGCTCGCCGAGCACCAGGCGATCCAGTGGATGATCGCGGACGCTCGGACCGAGCTCGACGCGGCGCGCCTGCTCACCTACCGCGCGGCCCACCTCAAAGAGACGCGCCAGAGCTTCTCGACGCAGGCGGCGATGGCGAAGCTCTACGCGACCGAGGCGGCGGGCCGCGTCTGCGATCGCGCGCTCCAGATCCACGGCGGCTACGGCTACGTGAAGGAGTACGACGTCGAGCGCTACTACCGCGACGTGCGCGTGGCGCGGATCTACGAAGGGACGAGCGAGATCCAGCGCGTCGTGATCGGCCGGAGCGTCGCCGGCTGACGCCGCGCCTCCCGCGCGCCGCGCTCGGGGCTATCCTCGCGCCACCGATGCAGAACGACGGACTCGAAGGCGTCGAGCTGGCCGAGGGCGCGCTCTACCTCGGGCGCGAGGCCTCCCACGCGGGCGCGCCGATCGGCCTCCCCGCCAAGCACCTCACCACGCACGGCGTGATCGTGGGCATGACCGGCTCGGGCAAGACCGGGCTCGGGACCGTCCTGCTCGAGGAGCTCGCGATGCAGGGGATCCCGGCGATCGCGATCGACCCGAAGGGCGACCTCGGCAACCTGATGCTCGCGTTCCCCTCGCTCGACGCGGCGTCCTTCGCTCCGTGGGTCGAGCCCGGCCAGGATCCGGCCGCGATCGCGGCGCGCCACGCGAAGGGGCTCGCCGAGTGGGGGGAGGGGGGCGATCGGATCGCGCGGTTCACGGCGTCGGTCGAGCGCGTGCTCTACACACCGGGGAGCTCGCTCGGGCGCCCGCTCTCGCTCATGCCGCCGCTCGGCGCGCCGCCGCCCGACGCGGATCCCGAGGCGCTGAACGATCGCGCGCTCGCGGTCGCGTCGGGGCTCCTCACGCTCGTCGGCATCGATCCGAACCCCGTGAAGAGCCCCGAGCACACGCTCCTCGCGACGATCCTGCTCCGGACGTGGGGCGAGGGGCGCGGCCTCGATCTCGTCGAGCTGCTCCGCGCCATCCAGACGCCGCCCTTCGCGCGGCTGGGGGTGATGGACCTCGAGGCCGTCATCCCCTCGAAGGCGCGCGCCGCGCTCGCCGCCCAGCTCAACAACGCCTTCGCCTCGCCCGCGATGGCCGGCTTCACGAGCGGCGAGCCCCTCGACGCAGGGAGGCTCCTCTGGACCCCGGAGGGCCGCCCGAAGCTCTCGATCCTGACGCTCTCGCACCTCTCGGACACCGATCGGATGTTCTTCGTGACCTCGCTCCTCGGCGAGCTGCTCGCGTGGATGCGCGCCCAGAGCGGTACGAACGAGCTGCGCGCCGTGCTCTACATGGACGAGGTGTTCGGCTACTTCCCGCCCGTCGCGAGCCCGCCGAGCAAGACGCTCATGCTGACGCTCCTCAAGCAGGCGCGCGCGTTCGGGCTCGGCATCGTGCTCGCGACCCAGAACCCGGTCGATCTCGACTACAAGGGGCTCTCGAACGCGGGCACGTGGTTCCTCGGGCGCCTCCAGACCGAGCGCGACAAGCTCCGCGTGCTCGACGGACTCGAGAGCGCCGCGTCCACGAGCGGCGACCGGGTGGATCGCGCCGAGCTGGATCGCCTCCTCTCGGGGCTCGCGCCGCGCACGTTCCTCGTGCGATCGGTCCACGAGGAGCGCCCCGTCCTCTTGCAGTCGCGCTGGGCGCTCTCGTACCTGCGGGGGCCGCTCGCCCGCGACGAGGTGCGGCGGCTCGCTCGCGGCGCCGCCTCTCTGGCGAGCGAGCGCGCGCTCGACGGCGCCGGAGGCGCGGCGGGGGGCACGACGCAGGGTGAGGACGCGACGATCGCGAGCGCGGCGTCCCCCCTCGCGTCGGGCCCGCTCGCGTCGGGCGCTCTCGCGTCGGGTCGCCCGGTCTTGCCGCCGGAGATCCGCGAGCGCTTCCTCGTCCGCGCCGAGCTCCCCTCGCCGCGTGTGTACCGCGCGGGCGCGCTCGCCGCCGTGAGCGTCCGATACGCGGACGCCAAGGCAGGCCTGGACGTCCTGCGGCGCTTGCTCCTGATCGCGCCGCTCCTCGACGAGGGGCCGGACTGGCCGAGCGCGTGGGTCTTCGAGCGCGAGCCCACGCTCGAGGACGCGCCTCGCGCCGACGCGAGCCTCCTCCCGCTCCCCGAAGGGGCGGCGCGGCCCGCGATGTTCAAGCGCTGGCAACGGGCCGTGATCGATCACGTCGTGCGCGATCGACCCCTCGTCCTCGCGTCGGTCCCGGCCCTCGGCCTCGTCAGCGCGCCCGACGAGCGCGAGGAGGCGTTTCGGGCGCGCGTGGCGAGCGCCGTCACGAGCGGGCGCGACGCGGAGCTCACGAAGCTGATGGCGAAGTGGCAGCCCAAGATCGATCGCGCGCGCGTCCGGGTGGCGGACGCCGAGCGGAGGTTCGCGAAGGCGAGCGCCGACGGCGTGAGCGCGAACGTCGCCTCGGGGATCGAGATCGGGGCGAGCCTGCTCGGCGCGGTCTTCGGCGGTCGCCGTCGCTCCGTCACGACGGGGATCTCGCGCGCGGCCCGCTCGGCGCGCTCGGCGGCGAGCCGGAGCGCGAGCAAGGACCTCGCGAAGGCCGCGCTCGACGACCGTAAGGCGGAGCTCGCGGGGCTCGAGGCGGACGTGGACGCCGCGCGGCGAGCGCTGCTCGAGAGCTGGCGCCCCGAGCACGTCGAGCTCGTCTCCCGCGCGATCCGGCCGCTCAAGAGCGGCGTAGAGCTCGATCGCCTCGAGCTCTGCTGGGTCCCTTTGGGCTGACGCGGGCCCACGCCGGGCGATCTCGGGCGTTTCTTTGCGCGCGCGGCCCAAGCCGCTAGAGACTTCGGCCGTGCGCGTCTCCCGTGTCCGCATCGTCGGCTGGCTCCTCGGCGTCTCGCTCTCGTCGGGCGCGCTCGCGCCGGCCGCCTCGCGCGCCCAAGAGCGGGAGTCCGAGGAGCTGCGCGCGCTGCGCCTCGCCGAGTACGAGATCTTCCCGCCCCACGACGAGCCGCCCGCCGACCCCGCGCCCGCCTCGCTCGGGCTGCTCCCGCCTTCCCTGACGAGCGCCGTGCCGGACGCGGCGCCGCTCGTGGCCGAGGGGCGCCGCCGCGATCTCTCGTGGCTCGAGGGGCTCGCGCTCCCCGACATCCCGGTTCGTTGGGACGAGCGCGTCATCCGCTACCTCGAGTTCTTTCGAGACGACCCGCGCGGGCGCGCGCTCATCCGCGGCTGGATGGCGCGGATGGAGCGCTACGGGCCGATGATCCGCGACGCGCTGCGTCGCGAGGGGATGCCCGAGGACATCCTCTACCTCGCGATGATCGAGAGCGGCTTCGATCCGCGCGCGCGCTCGGGCGCGGGCGCCGTCGGGCTCTGGCAATTCGTCGGCGGCACCGGCGCGGAGTACGGGCTCGCGCAGTCGCACTGGCTCGACGAGCGGATGGATCCGGAGGCCTCGACGCGCGCCGGGGCGCGCTATCTCGGCGCGCTCCACGAGCGCTTCGGGACGTGGGAGCTCGCGTTCGCGGCCTACAACATGGGCTACGGAGCGCTCCTGCGCGCCATCCGTCGCTACGGGACGAACGACTACTGGCGCCTCACGCGCCTCGAGGCGGCGCTCCCCTTCGAGACGAACCTCTACGTCGCGAAGGTGATGGCGTGCGCCATCGTCGGACGAAACCTCGAGCGCTTCGGCCTCGGGGATCTCGCGCGGGAGGCGCCGCTCGCCTGGGACGAGGTGCAGGTGCCCGGCGGGACGACGCTCCAGGACGTCGCGCGCGCGAGCGGCACGAGCCTCGAGGAGCTCCGGCGGCTCAACCCCGCGCTGCGGCACGATCGCGCGCCGCCCGGGCGCGAGCTCTTCGACGTCCGCGTCGGGAGCGGCGCGGGCGCGACGTTCGCGCGTCAGTGGCCCCGCGTGCGCCCCTCGCGCCCGGCGAACGCGCCCTACGTCGTGCGCTTCGGCGAGGATCTCACGAGCATCGCGCGCCGCTTCCGGACGACGGAGGCCGCGCTCCGGACGCTCAACGCGCTGAGCGACGCGGAGAGCGTCCGGCCCGGCTTCGATCTCATGGTCCCCGCCGTCGCGCCTCGCGCGGAGAGCTTCGCGGAGCCGCCGGTCGTCGTCGTGCCGCCGCGGACGTTCCGCTACGAGGGGCGCCAGCGCGTCTTCTACCGCGTGGCGCGCGGCGATCGGCTCGCCGACGTCGCGCGCTTCTTCGGCGTGACCGAGGCGGAGATCCGCGAGTGGAACGAGGTCGATCCGCGCGCGACGCTCCAGGACGGGCTCTTCCTCCAGCTCTTCGTGCCGCGCGACTTCGACACCGCGACCGCGCTCGTGCTCTCGCCCGAGGAGGTGCGGCTCCTCGTCATGGGCAGCGAGGAGTTCTACGAGCACCACGTCCGCCAAGAGGGGCGGGTCCGGCTCCGCTATCGCGTGCGCGAGCGCGACACGCTCTCGAGCATCGCCACGCGCTTCGGGATCTCGATCGGCTCGGTGTGTCGCATCAACATCATGCCGCGCGACACCGTGCTCGCGGTCGGGCAGGAGCTGATCGTCTACACGACCCCCGATCGCGTCCCGGCCGAGCTGCGCGGCCAGGTCGAGGCGAGCGCGCCGCCGCTCGACGCGGGCTCGAGCGATCGCGGTGAGGGCGCGAGCGCATCGGGCGACGCGGAGACGGAGGGCGAGGCGGGCGCACCGAGCGACGCACCCCCGAGCGACGCGCCCTCGATCGAGGGATCACCGAGCGCCGGAGCGCCCTCGAGCGACGCGCCCCCGAGCGACGCGCCGTCCGGCGACGCGTCGCCCCCCGGCGCTTGAGCTCGGTCGAGCCGAGCCCGCCGCGCGCTCCTCGAGGTTCAGCGCCGCCGGCGGCGACGCACCACGACCAGCCCGAGGAGGCCGAGCACGGAGAGCCACGCGCCCTCCGAGGCGTCCGTGCGCACCGAGCAGCCGCACGCGCCGCCCGCGAGGCCGCGGACCGGCTCGCCGACGCCGCCGTCGACGTCGCCGCTCACGCCCGCGTCGCTCGCGTGGCAGGTGCCGTCCGCGAGGTCACAGACCTCACCGCTCGGGCAAGCCGTGCGCTCGTCGCAGACGCCGCAGCGTCCCTCCGGCGCGCAGATGAACGTCCGACACTCGATGGGCGAGGTGCAGGGAGAGCCGGGCAAGAAGCCGCAGCGATCGTCGCTCTCCTCGCACACGCGGCTCAGGCACGCGGCGTCGGCGGCCGCCTCGGTGCAGGTGCCGTCGAGCGTCGGGACGTGACCGGGCGTCGTCGGGACCGCCATGTCGTTCGGGACGCGCGGCACGCAGGTGTGGCTCGGCGTGTCGCAGTACTGCGTGTCGGTGATGCAGTCGGCGTCGGTGTCACAGCCCGTGGTCGGCCGGCAGCGGCCGTCGTCGCCGCAGAGGCCCGAGCGACACACGATCGCGCCGTCGGCGGCGCTGCAGGGGCCCTCGCCGTCGAGGTAGCCGCAGTGTCCGTCGGTCGGCGAGCAGACGCCGGAGCGGCAGACGATCGCGCCCGTCGTCGCGGTGCAGGGGCCGCCGTCGGTCCCGTTGCGGTAGCCGCAGAGGTCGTCGCTCGCCTCGCAGACGCGGCTCACGCACGTCGCGTCGCCCACGGGCGCGCTGCACTCCCCGTCCAGCGTCGGATCGTGCCCCGCGATCGTCGGGACGTGGTTGCCGTTCGTGATCCGCGGCACGCACGCGTGCGACTCGGTGTTGCAGAACTGAGCGCTCGTGTCGCAGTCCGCGTCGCGGAAGCAGTCGACGACGGTGAAGGTGTCGTGGTCTCGGACGCTCGGCGAGAGCACGGCCTCGATCTCGTACGTCGCGCCGGGGGTGAGCCCGGTGATCGCGCCTGGCGCGCACTCCCACGCGAGCGCGTGGACGACGGCGGTGCAGGTCTGGACGTAGCCGCCCTCGCCGGTGACGGTGACGGTGATGGTCTGGCCGTCGGCGACGTTCGCCGTCCCCCGCGGCGTCGCGGTGGTCGCGCCGTGGCTCCCGACCGGCGCCGTGATGTCCACGCCGAAGAGCAGGCGCGCGGTCGGGGAGACGGTCTGGGGCAGACCGAGCGCGGGGCTGCAGGCCGCGGGCATCGCGAAGGATCCCCAGCGGAAGCCGGCCGCGAGCCCGGCCGCGTTCGGGGTCTCGATGACGCTCACGGACGAGTCGGGCGCCGTCCCGGTGGCGACGTAGACGCGTCCGTCGGGGCCGAGCCGGGCCTGACCGTTGAAGTAGGGCGTGTCGAGCTCGGCGAGCTTGGTGAACACGCCGGCCGTGAAGTCGTACTGGTAGACGCGGCTCACCTGCGGCGTCGTCGCCGTGCCGCGGCGCGACGTGAGCGTCGTGAAGTAGAGCTTCGTGTCGTCGGGCGAGAAGGCGCCGCCGTAGTACTCGCGATCGAGGTCCGCGGTGAGCTGACGGCGACCCGAGAGCGTGCCCGTCGCTCGGTCGAAGTCGAACGCGTAGATCCCGCGGGGGAGGCCCTCGACCGACGAATTGTCCGAGACGACGAGGCGATCACCCGCGTTGCTCGCGGCGAAGAGGTTCCAGCCGACGGTCCAGATCGGGACCATCGTGGCGACGCGTCGGACCGTCCCGATGCCGTCGACCGTGACGGGCGCGATGAAGACGTAGCCGTCGCCCGCGATGAGCAGCCAGTAGTCGACGCCGTTCGCGTGCGGGATGAGGAGCATCCCCTCGCGGCCGGTCGCCGCGCCGCCGTCGAGCGTCACGCTGACGTTCGAGCCGATCGCGGTGACCGACGGCCTGGGCATGGCCGGGGGAGCCGCCGGGAGGAATTCGATCTCGCGGTAAGCGACCGTCGAACTCGTGCCCTCCTTGTGCGTGATCACGAAGAGGCGGTTCGGCGTGAGCGGCCGCGGGATGATGATCCCCGAGTGCATGGACGACGTGTGCCCCTGGAGCCCCGTCGCGACCATCGTCCCCGCGCCGTCCCAGACGGTCACGCCGTCGGACGCCACGAGCAATTCGCCGCTCGACGGGTCCGCGAAGGAGGCGCAGCCCTCGGCGGTCGCGATCGGCGCGAAGGTGCCGCCGGTCGGCGTCCGGGCAGCCGCGTCCCAGCTCATGCGGCAGTGCGTGCCGAAGGTCCACACGTCCGCGTGGCGCGAGCGCTGGGCCTCGGCGGCCGAGGGTGCGGCGAGCGCGACGGCGAGGGCGAGGGCGAGCGACGAAACGACGAGCGAGGCGCGCATGGGGTCTCCATCCCGCCGCGGACGGGCGGCGGGCCCCGACCATGGCCCGAGTTCCCGAGACTGCAAGCTCGGGCGGCGTGCGCGCGCCTCGGCGATGGGGCTCGGCTACGCTCGGGCCATGAGCGTCGCCGTGCGAAACGTCGATCTGGCGAGCGGGACGAAGGAGATGTTCGAGAACCGCGAGCTCTCGTGGCTCGCGTTCGACGAGCGCGTGCTCCGCGAGGCGCGCGATCCGAGCGTGCCCCTGCTCGAGCGGCTGAAGTTCGTGGCGATCGCCGCCGAGAACCTCGACGAATTCTTCATGGTCCGCGTCGCGGGGCTCGTCGGCCAGGTCCACGACGGAGTCGCGAACACCTACGAGGACGGGCTGACGCCGGAGGAGCAGCTCGCGGCGATCGCGCTCCGCGTCGCGCCGATGATCGCGGAGCTGCGCGAGATCATGAACGAGGAGCTCATCCCCGAGCTCGCGCGTCGCGGCGTGCACCTCCTCTCGGTCGCGCGGCTCTCCCCCGAGGGGCGCGCCGACGTCGAGCGCGACTTCCGAGAGCAGGTCCTCCCCGTGCTCACGCCGCTCGCGATCGATCCGGGTCACCCGTTCCCTCACCTCCGCAACAAGAGCCTCAACCTCGTCGCCGTGCTCTCCGGGACGGGGACGAGCCGAGACGCGCCCGCCTTCGCGATCGTCCAGGTGCCGCGGGTGCTCCCACGGCTCGTGCGGGTCCCCTCGGAGGAGCGCGGGGCCGTCCGCGCGGCGTACGTGCTCCTCGACGATCTCATCGCGTCGTTCATGGGGGATCTCTTCCCCGGCTTCGAGTGCCGCGGCGCGTGGCCGTTTCGGGTCGTGCGCAATTTCGACCTCTCCATCGACGAGGAGGAGGCCGAGGATCTCCTCGAGATCGTCAAGCAAGAGGTGCGACGGCGCGATCGCGGCATCGCCGTCGCGGTGATCGTGGACCAGCGCGCGGAGCGCGCGGCCGTCGAGATGCTGAGGCAGTCGGTCGACGTCGATCCGCGCTACGTGATCCGCACCGAGGGGCCGCTCGCGCTCCCGGACCTCGAGCGCCTGGGCGACACGCTCCAGGCCGATCCGAGCCTGCGCGACCCCCCCTTCGTCCCCGAGCGGCTGCCGCCGCTTCGGCACCGGCGCGATCTCTTCGCGGCGATCCGCGAGGGGGATCTGCTCCTGCATCACCCCTACGAGTCGTTCGATCCCGTCGTCGACTTCGTCGAGCGGGCCGCGATCGACCCCGACGTCCTCGCGATCAAGCAGACCCTCTACCGCACGAGCGGCGACAGCTCCATCGTCAAGGCGCTGATCCGAGCGGCGGAGAACCACAAGGAGGTCACGGCCCTCGTCGAGATCAAGGCGCGCTTCGACGAGGAGAACAACATCGCCTGGGCGCGGCGCATGGAGGAGGCCGGGGTCCACGTCGTCTACGGGCTCCTCGGCCTCAAGACCCACGCGAAGGCGGCGCTCGTCGTCCGACGCGAGGGGCAGGAGCTGCGCCGCTACGTCCACCTCGGCACGGGCAACTACAACCCGACCACGGCGCTCGTCTACGCCGATCTCAGCTTCTTCACCTGCCGGGACGACTTCGGCGAGGACGCGAGCGCGCTCTTCAACCTCCTCACGTCGTGCACCGCGCCCGCCGCCTGGCGCACGCTCGCCGTCGCGCCGCTCGGCCTCTACGAGCGCATCCTCGGGCTCATCGAGCGCGAGGCTCGAAACGCGCGAGAGGGGCGGCCCGCCCGCATCGTCGCGAAGATGAACGCGCTCGTCGATCCCGACGTGGTCCTCGCGCTCTACCGCGCGTCGGTCGCGGGCGTGTCGATCGACCTCATCGTGCGCGGGATCTGCTGCCTGCGGCCGGGGATCCCGGGCATGAGCGAGAACATCCGCGTGCGCGCGACGATCGATCGGTTCCTCGAGCACACCCGCGTCTTTCTCTTCGAGGCGGGGGGCGCGAGGGAGGTGTACTGCTCGAGCGCCGACTGGATGCCTCGCAATTTTCATCGGCGCGTCGAGGTGCTCTATCCCATCGAGGATCCGGCCCTGCGGGATCGGATCGTCGACGAGGTGCTCGAGCTCGAGCTGCGGGACGACGTCAAGGCCTATCGTCTGCTCCCCGACGGGAGCTACGCGCGGCCTCCTCGCCCGGTCGACGGCGTCGGCGTCCACGCGCAGCGCGAGCGCCTCGCCCGCACGCGCGCCGCGGCCGAGCTCGCCGACGCCCGTGAGCGCACGGATCGACCGTTCGCGGTGCGCCCCGTCCGCAACCGGCCGACGCTCGAGGGCGCGAGCGGCGCGGCGGAGCGCTCGCACGCGCCCGAGCCGACCGTCCGCGGTCCGACGTCGCGCGACGCGCGGCTCGAGAGCCGCCGCTCCGAGCCCCCGCCGGCGGAGCGCAGGGCGCCGACCGAGCGCGCGAGGGGAAGAGGAACGAGCGGCGAGCCGGAGGCGTGATCGGCCGCGCGCGGCCGCGTGACGCGGGAGGGCCGATCAGTCGATCTGGAGCTCGGCGAGCCCAGCGCCGACGCGATGGAAGCTCCGCACGACGAAGCGGACCCGATCGATGTCGTCGAGCCCGACGTCTCGATCGACGAACGAGGGCGCGTCCGTCCACTCGAACGATCCGTCGAGGGTGCGCGCGAGCGCGCCGTGCGCGTAGAGCTCGAGCCGGTAGTCGCGGGTCGCCCGATCGGACCACGGCGGGTTCGTCGTGTTGAGGAGGCGGACGCGATCGACGTGCCGAGGTGGGCTCAGCGAGACCTCGAGCCACCCCGTCGCGCCGTCGGGCAAGAGCCACGACGTGGTCGCGGAGCCATCGATCGCCATCTCGGGCGCGAAGCGCGGGGACTGCTCGAAGAACGCGGAGGCGCTCGCGAACATCGCGGAGGGGCGCCGGAGCGCCAGCGCGAGCGCCAGCGCGACGCCGACGAGGACGAGGATCGCGGCGCCGACGCGGAGCGCTCGCGAGAAGCCGATCGCGCGCTTCGTGAGCGCGCGCGGCGCGAGCACGCGATCGATCCGGGTCCGCGCGCGGACGAGCTCGGCGAAAAGCTCGGCGTGCGCCGGGCTCACGTCGCGATCGGTCTTGGGCAGCGGCCCCTCGGCGCGCCGCAAGACGTCGCGGAGATCGTCGAGCTCGATCCGATCCATGTGGCTCAGGAGCGCCTCGCGGAGCCGCTCCCAGGCGTCCCGCGGCTCCCCCGCCGCTTCGCCCTCCGCGCCCTCGCCGCTCGCGCCCTCGACGGTCGCGTCGAGCGCGGCGAGCGCGAGCGAGAGCCCCTCGGCGGTGTGCCCGTTCGTCCAGAGGATGTCGGCGCAGTCGGCTCGCTGACGTCCGAGCGCGAGCCGCTCGGCGAGCGCCGAACGCGTCCGCTCCGGCACGCCCTCGGCGGCGCGGAGAGCGTCCTTCAGCGTGAAGAATTCGACGACGCGAGCGAGGAGGGGGCGGGCTGACACGAGACCTCCGAGGGCGTCGCGGACAGTACGTGCGCGCCGCGACCCACGCAACGCTCGCGCGCGCGGCCACGAGGCGCGGCGTCACTCGGTGGCGGGCGGCGCCGCCTCGGCCGCGCCCTCGGCGCTCGCCTCGGGGCCTCGCTCCTCGTCGGCGCGCGCGGCGCTCCCCATCCAGCGCCGCGCGAGCGCGACGGTCGCGTCGATCTCCGCGCGATCGAGCCGGATTCGAGCGTCGACGTCGGGTCCGTCCGCGGTGACGGAGAGCCGCGCGAGGGTCACGCCGAGCGCGCTCGTCGCGATCTCCGGGTCGGCCCGAGCGATCGTGATCCGCCGCGCGAGCGTGTCGGCGACGCCGCGCGCGCGCTCCGTCGCGTCGAGGGCGAGCCGGACGTGGAGCGCGAGGCCCTCGTCGAAGCTCGCGTCGAGCGCGAGCGCGCGCGCCGCTTCGAGCTCGAGGCCCTCGCTGAAGGGCGCGGTCGCGCGCGCGAGCGTCCGGCTCCACGCCGAGGGGAGGTGCGCGACGAGCCGGACCTGCGCGCGCGGATCGAGCGCCGCGAGGAGCCGCGCGAGCTCCGGATCCGGCGCCCGATCGCGCGCCGCGCCGCTCTCTCGGCGGATCATCTCGGCGACGACGCGCTCCGCGCCGACGACGATCCGATCGCGACCGACGAAGGCGGCCACGCTCGAGCCGTGATCGCTCCGGAGGGCGTCGACACCCTCGATCCGCGTCGGGTGGACCCCGCCGCCTTCCTCCTCGACCGCCCGATCGAGGCAGGCCGCGAGCCGCTCGTGATCGAGGCGCCCCTCCGCGACGATCGCGATCTCTTCGAGGGTCACGTCGAGCGTGGGCGCGCGCTCCGCGCCGCCGAGCACGAAGAGCTGGACGCGATCGATCCCGTCGAGCGGATCGTCGCCGCAGAGCGCGCGCAGCCTCGCGAAGCCCGCGCCGCGCGCTCCGATCCAGCGCTCGAGGAGCGAGGAGCGCCGGAGCGCCGGCACCGCCAGGTCCGCCGCGAGGACCGTGCCCTCGGGCGCGCTCTCGACGAGGCCGCGCGGGGGCAGCCTCCGCGCGAGCGCGAAGACGAGCGCGAACACGAGGACCGCGAGGCCGATGACGGCGAGGAGGTTGCGGCTCGCTCGAGGCACGGGCCGCGAGCGTAGCTCGCGCCGGGGGAGCCGAGACACCCGTGAGGACGAGGACGGCGCTGGGGACGACCGACCTCGGCGCGTGGAGCATCGAGACCTCAGCGGGCGAAGCGACGCCGCGCGCGGAGCCCGCCCGACGCGGCTCGATCGGGCGCGCGGGGCGCGGCGCCGGGCGATCGGCGAGGCGCGCGGGATCGGGGCGCCTTGGTACGAGGATTGATAGGTTGCGAAGCATGAGGTGCTCCGTCGCTCCGCCCCTCCTCGCGCTCGGCGCCCTGATCGGCCTCGTCGGCTGCGCGCCCGACGCGCGCCCGTCGCGGATCCGGGGCGAGGTGGGCTCGTTCGATCCCTCGACCTACTGCGAGCTGGCGGCTCGCCCCGGGGTAGTCGCGCTCTCCGCGTCGACCGCGATCGTCTGCGACGAGGCGCTCGACGATCCGGAGCGGGCGCTCGAGAGCTGCGAGACCTTCGTCGCGTCCGACGATGGCCGCGCGCGGCGGATCCACCTCGACGGCGCGCGTGCGGTCCTGCGCGCCGCGGACGGCCGCCTCGTGGTGCTCACCGCCGACGAGCGGCTCGTCTTGCACGACGGCAACCGAGAGCTCCGGGAGCTCGCCTCGTGGGCCGCCGAGCCCTCGCTCGACGCGAGCGGCCGAGCGGTGGTGTTCGTCGGCGCGCCCGAGGGCGTGGGCGCCGTCGAGCCGGGCGATCCGACCCGGCTCCTTACGGTCGAGCTCCCGAACGGTCGACCGACGGCGCTGCTCGACGACGCGGACGCGTCGGCACCGATCTTCGTCCCCGACGCGAGCGCCGTGCTCTACGTGAGCACCGCGTCGGGGGTCGCGTCGATCGTGCGGCTCGCGCGCGACACGGGCGCGCGGGAGATCCTGACGAACGAGGGGCTCGTCGATCTGGGCCAGGGGTTCGTCCCGCCCTACGGCGAGGAGCGCGCCTGGGTCGGGGCGCGGCTCGTCTACGAGAGCCGCACGCGCGACGAGCGCTCCGAGCTCTGGGCGCTCGATCCCACGACGGGCGAGGCGACGCGGATCGGCGAGGGCGCTCACCCCGTCGCCGCGGGCGCGGACGAGGTCCTCTTCCTGCGCGAGTCCGATGGCCACTGCCCCGCGACCTCGAGCCTCGCGGTGACGCCATGACGAAGCTCGGCGCACACCTGATCGCGCTGCTCTTCGCGCTGGCCGCCGCCGCTCCGTGGGCCTCGAGCGCCGCCGCGCAGTACTCGAGCCCGATCGCCTCGCCGCGCGTGACCTCCCACTTCACGCACGAGACACGGAGCGGGCTCGTGAACTACGCCTGCACCCCGATCACGCGGCGCGGGCATCGCGGCACCGACTTCGGCGTGCCCATCGGGACGACCGTGTCGGCGGCGATCGACGGCACCGTGGCGAGCGTCGTCGACGGCTGCCCGAACACCGGGAGCCTGTCGAGCCGCTGCGGCGGTGGCTTCGGCAACCACGTCGTCATCACGGACGCGGCGGGGCGCTCGACCTACTACGCGCACATGAGCCCCGGCTCGATCGTCGTGCGCAGCGGGCAGCGCGTCTCGTGCGGCGACACGCTCGGGCGCTCGGGCAACAGCGGCCGCACCACCGGGCCGCACCTCCACTTCGAGATCCGCTCGGGCGCCTCGCGGATCGATCCGTACGGTGGCCCGTGCAGCACGCAGACGGCGAGCCTCTGGAACAGCGGGAACACGGTCGCGAAGACGTGCGAGAGCCGCCCGCGCGCGGGCGAGGACGCGAGCTTCGTCCACGCGAGCGCGCCCGACCTCGTCATCGTCCAGCCCGGCACGGAGCTCACGCAGCGCTGGACGCTGCGCAATTCGGGGACGACCACCTGGTCGAGCGCGGGCGGCCATCGCCTCGAGCGGGCTGGCGGCCCCTCGCTCGACGCGCTCGCACGCCTCGACGTGCCCGGGACGATCGCGCCCGGCGCCAACGCGGACTTCTCGCTCACGGTGCGCGCGCCCTCGGCGCCCGGCACGTACACCGCGATGTATCGGATGGCGAGCGACGCCACGCCCGGACGCTTCGGGACGGTCGTCACCGTCCGCCTGCGCGTGCTCCCGTCGCCGCGGAGCTGCCGCTCCGCGACGCTCGGTCGCGACGTGCCCAACGGCGAGTGCGTGCAGGTCGACTACGCGGGCTGCGGAGCCTCGAGCTGCGCGTGGTTCCGGTGCTCGAACGGGGCGTGGCTCTGCACGGGCGAGGCGAGCTGCCCCGGGCCACGCCACGAGCACGCGAGCTGCGCCGACCCGAACAACGGCGCGTGCTCGAGCGCGGCAGAGCCTTGCGCGAGCGCGACCGAGTGCTGCGGCGGCCTGCTCTGCGCGAGCGGGGCGACGGGCGCGAGGCAGTGCTGCGCGGGCCCGGAGATGGCCTGCGAGGGCGACGGCGACTGCTGCGGTCGCATGCGCTGCGGCGCGAGCGGGACCTGCGAGTGCGTGCCCATCGGGAGCCCCGCCTCGAGCACGCTCGAGTGCTGCGGCAGCGCCTACCGCACGCGCGCGGGCGTCTGCGGCTACGACACCTGACGGTCGCTCACAGCGCGAGTCCGCTGCCATGGTTCGCGCTGTTCCTCCCGCGTCGACGTGGCTGCCCAGCGCCCTCCTCGCGCCGAGTGACAGCGCGCCTCACTCGACGGATCACGTCGCGCGAGGTGCGCGGTCAGAGCGCGCTGCGCGCCTTGATGTCGAGGTAGCGCTCGATCGCGTGGACGGCGAGCTCGCTCGCCTTGGCCTCGACGAGGCCGACGCCGCCGCGCTGGAGGAGCGCCTTGACGGCCCCTCGATCGGCGAGGAGGTCCGCCGCCGCCGCCCGGCGATAGACGTCGTCGTCGTCCTCGGGCGGGCGCTCCGCCAAGGCGTCGGCCGTCGCGTCCTCCATCGAGACGCAGACTGGGAGGTGCTTGGCGCGGAGCTTCGCCAGGTGCTCGGCGAGCGGCGTCGCGTGCGTGTCGTCGAGGAGGTCCGAGAAGAGGACGATGAGCGAGCGCCGGGGCACCCGGCTCTTCACGAACTCCGAGAAGCGCCGAAAGTCCGTCGTGACGGGGCGAGCCTGCGCGTCGTAGAGCGCGTCGAGGATCACGCGGTACTGCGTGGGGCCGCTCCGAGGCGGGACGAAGCCCTTCACGTTCTCCGCGAAGAGGACGAGGCCGACGCGATCGCCGTTGCGGAGCGCGGTCCAAGCGAGCAAGAGCGCGGCGTCGATCGCGTGATCGAGCTTCGTCGCGACCTGGGCGCGGGGCTCGCGGCGCGCGTCGGCGTCGCCCGCGGCGACGCTCATCAGCCGCCCCAGGTCGAGCGCGACGAGGACGCTCTGGCTCCGCTCCTCGCGGAGCACGCGGGTGATCGGGCGCCGCCGCTTCGCGCTCGACTTCCAGTCGAGCTCGCGGAACGGGTCGCCGCGGACGTACTCGCGGAGCTGATCGAATTCGCCGCCGCCGCCGCGCCTTCGCACCATCCTCGCCCCGAGGCTCCGCGGGTGCGCGAGGCGAGAGGCGAGCTCACGCCCGAGCGCCCCGAGGATGCGCGGGTAGACCCGGACCTCGCGCGCCGCGGGGACGTCGAGCACGCGCGCGCCGAGCCCGAGCGGGCCCTCGACCCGCAGGTGCAGATCGCCGAACGCGAGCGCGCCGCGCCGCGTCGGGGTGACGACGTACTCGAGCTCGCGGCGCGCGTGCGGGGGCAGGACGACGCCGAGCTCCTCCGGCTCCGCTCGAAAGCCGTCCGGCACGTCGTCCCGCACGGTGACGCGGAGCGCCGCCTTGCCGCGGTTGTGGAGCTCGACGCGCACGCGGCTCGGCTCGCCGACGACGAAGCGTGGCTCGAGCGCCCGCCTCGCCTCCGGCGCGCGACGCTCGGCGACGCGGCTCTCGATCCACGCCGCCGCGAGGAGCGCGCCGTCGAAGGCCGCGAGGGCGGCGAGCGACGCGCCGCCGAAGAGCGTGAGCGGGAGCGCCGCGCCCGCGCTCGCGGCGAGCCAGCGGCCGGGGACGAAGCGCGAGCCGCTCACCGAGGGACCTCGACGCTCGCGGCGACGCGATCGATCACGTCCTCGACGCTCATCCCGTCGAGCTCCACCTCGGGCGCGAGGACGAGCCGGTGGCAGATGACCGGGTGGAGCGCGCGCTTCACGTCGTCCGGGGTGACGAAGGTCCGCCCGTCGAGCGCGGCGATCCAGCGCGAGGCGACGAGCAGGTGCACGCCCGCGCGCGGGCCGGCGCCGAGCAGGAGGAGCGGCGAGGAGCGGGTCGCGCGGCAGAGGTCGCGCACGTAGCCGCGGACGCGGGCCTCGATCGCGACGCGCGCGCCGATCGGGCGGATCGCGTGCAGCTCGTCGCGCGTGACGACGGGCACGATCTCCTCGAGCTCGAGCGTGCCGACGCCGTGGCTCGCGCGCGCCAAGATCTCGTCCTCCTCGTCGCTGCTCGGGTAGTCGATCCGGATCTTGAGGAGGAAGCGATCGAGCTGCGCCTCGGGGAGCGGGTAGGTCCCCTCCTGCTCGACGGGGTTCTGCGTGGCGAACACGGTGAAGTCCCTCGCGAGGGCGTGGCGCTCGCCGTCGACGGAGACCTGCCGCTCCTGCATCGCCTCGAGGAGGGCGCTCTGCGTCTTGGCCGGCGCGCGGTTGATCTCGTCGGCCAGGAGGAGCTCCGTGAAGATCGGCCCCTCGGTGAAGGTGAAGGCGCTCGTCTTGAAGTCGAAGACGCTCGTGCCGACGACGTCGCTCGGCATGAGGTCGGGCGTGAACTGAATGCGCTGAAACGAGAGCCCGAGCGAGCGCGCCATCGCGCGCACCATCAGGGTCTTGGCGGTGCCAGGCACGCCCTCGAGCAAGACGTGCCCGCCCGCGAGGAGCGCGACGAACATGCCCTCGAGCGCCTCCCGCTGGCCCACGACGCTCTTGCCGATCTCGGCGAGCAGGCGCGCGCGGATCGACGCGAGCGCGCTGGGATCGAGCTGGTCTTCTCGGAGATCGGTCATCGGTGGGGCTTCCTCGCGTTCGGGGTTCCGGCCATCGCGGCCTCGGTGAGTCGATCGAGCTCACGACACGCGGCCGTGAGCGAGCCTCGCGCGGCGTGCGCCTCGAGGCTCGCCATGCGTCGCACGGCCTCCGCCGCGTCGGCGCGATGACGGTCGAGGAGCGCGCGCTCGAGGCTCGCGGGCTCGCGCTCGGTGAGGTGGTGCGCCCGAGCGATCCGGGCGCTCGCGTGGCGCTCGAGGAGCGCGAGCGCCGCCGCGGGCTCGCGCACCCTCGCGTAGAGCGCGCCGAGCGCCGCGAGGAAGGTCGCGGTGGTCACGTCGGAGCGTGGAGGCTCCGGGCGCGTCGCGCCGAAGCGTCGGCTCGCGCGCACGAGCGCGAGCGCGAGGACGAGGGCGAGCTGGAGCGCGAGCGGGAGCGCGCCCGGCCCGAAGAGGTAGCGCATCGCGGAGCGCGGGCTGCCGACGCCGAGGTGGTAGTCGTCGAAGACGACGAGCGTGCTCCGCGTGAGCCGCAGGAGGCGCAGAAAGAGCGGCGCGCCCTCCTCGTGCGCGAGCTCGGAGTTCCGGAAGAGGCTCCCGCTCGAGACGACGACGAGCTGCCCGCGCCCGCGCGGCACGAGCGCGATCGCGTCCGCGCCATCGACGGTGGCGAGGATCGTCCTCGGCGTGTCGTCGACGAAGCGGAGGGTCCCCGGGTGTCGCAGCCCGATCGGTCCGAGCCCGGCGAGAGGCCCGCGGGGCTCCGCGAGGGCGACCGCCTCGCCTTCGCCGCTCGAGGGAGCGCTCCCGCGCGCCGCCGCCGCGCCGCCCGAAAGCGTCGAGGCGGGATCGGCGCCCTCGGCCCCGCCTCCCGCGCCGCGCTCGCGGAGGTTCCGCTCCGCCTCGAGGAGGAGGCCGAGCAGCGTGTCATCGCCCGCGCATGCGAGCTCGTCCACGGGATCGAGCCGAACGCCGAACTCGTCCCGCTCGAGCACCCGCGTCGCGCCGAGGACGATCCACGTCCCGCCGTCCTCGATCCATCGCAGGAGCGCCTCACGCTCGGGCCGGGAGAGATCGCGCGCGCTCGTGAGCTCGCAGCCGCCCAGCGTGACGAGCGTCGCGGCCGCGGGGAGGTCGGAGACGTCCTCGCTCCAGCGCCGGGTGGCGAAGCCGCTCGCCGCGGCGAGGTCGTGGAGCGCGCGTGCCCCGTCGGGCCCAGCCCCGAGGCTCGAGTACGGGACGACGAAGCGCGCGCGCTCCGAGACGCGCCCGCACATGCCCACGAGCGCGCCCAGCGCGAGCACGAGGAGCAGGGCGGCGAGGCCCCTCCCGAGCACCCTCACGCGGCCGCTCCCGAGCGGGGCGTGGCGGCGCCACGCGGGCCGGAGGTGGCGAGCACGATCCGCTCGGCGAGCGCGCGGTTCGCCTCGTAGTCCCCCACGCTCGCGGGCTCGCGGCCGTAGAATTTCGCGTCGAAGGTCCGCGTGAGGAGGCGGAAGTCGTCGCGGGCTTCGCCGCTCGCGAGCTGCGCGAGGTACTGCCAGTTCGTGAGGGAGGCGTCGAAGCGGATCCACCCGCTCCGATCGAGCGCCACGAGCGTCGCGAAGTAGAGCGCCCGGAGCGCGGGCCCGAAGCGCTCGCTCGCGGCGAGCGCGTCCGCCTCGGCGAGCCAGAGGGCCGGGGAGCGCTCGCGGGGATCCTCGGGCCGATCCGCGACGTCGGGCGACCCCTGCCGCGCGCGCGCGGCCTCGCGTCGTCGGCTCCCCACGAGCAGCGCGAGGACGAGCGCGAGGACGACGACGCCGAGCGCGAGGAACACGCCGGGGCCGGGGAGCGAGACCCACGCGGCGTCCATCGGCTGCACGCCGACCGGCCCCTCGAATCCCTCGAACACGGCCAAGAGCCACTCGAACACGCGGACGAGCAGGTCGGTGAAGCTCTCGCCGCGCGGCGGCGCGTCCTCGCGGAACGCGTCGCCCGCGAGGATGGTCGCGGCGCGCGCGCGCGCCTCGGCGTCACGCGCGCGCTCGAGGCTCGCCTCGCCTCGAGCCTCGGCGTGCTCGGCGCCCGCCTCGTCGCTCGAAGGTGGCGCGGCTCGCGCGATCGGGCTCGCCCCGAGCCCGACGCCGCCGAGCGTCGTCGAGACCACGATCGCGACGAGGCCCACGCGCGCCGCCGTGCGCGCTCGCTCGGAGCGCGAGGAGGCGCGCTCGCTGGCTCGACGCTCGCGCGCGCCGATGGCCGCGTCGAGGGCGTCCTGGAGATCCAGCCCGTCGGCGCGCACGCGCGCATCGACGTAGAGCGCCGCCGCGAGCGCCGCGCGCAGGGGCTCGAGCAGCGCCGCCGCGAGGACCGTCACGGCGAGCAGCACGAAGGTGTTCTCCATCGAGAGGAAGCTCTCGACGAGCGCGAGATCGAGCCCGAGGAAGGAGCGCCCGAGGAGGATGATGGCGGCGAAGACGCCGAAGAGGTTCGCCGCGATCCCGAAGAGCGCGGAGAGCACGAGGCCCTCGACGACGAGCGACTCGAGCCGCTGCCCGGTCGTGTCGAAGAACGCGGAGCGCAGCGCTCGGAGCCCAGCCTCGCGCGTGCAACCGACGCGCGCGAGCCAGGAGGGCGCGACGAGCCCCCGAACGGCCGCGAGCGGGAGGAAGAGCGCGATCCCGATCGGCCCGAGGCCCGCGGAGAGGAGGAGCCCCCACCCCCAGAACCAGAGCCCGAAGCCGACGACGACCGCGGTGCGCGCGACCGGGACGAAGCCGCCGGCGCCGTCCTCGATCGGGGCGTGGCGCGAGAGCCGGCGCACGTACGCGCGCGCGAGGCCGGAGGCGAGCCACGAGCGCGCCAGGAACGCCGCGACGATCAGGGCGGCCGCGGGCAGACGCAGGGCCGGGGCTCGCTCGACGCGCACGACGAAGAAGGCCGCGAGCAGCGCGAACGCCGCGATCGCGCCCCCGAACCAGCCGCGGGTCGCGAGGCCGAGCCCGCCGTGGCGCACGATCACGATCGCGCGATCGAGGCGCTCGAGCGGGCCCGCCGGGCGTAGATCGTTCGCGAGCACGACCGCGTCGCTCACCACGCGGCTCCGAGCACGAGCAGGCCCCAGCAGGCGAGCGTGAGGGCGCAGACGCCGACCAAGAGCCACATCACCTCGAGGGCGGGGCGGCCCTTCGCGGCGCCGTCGTCGCCTTCGCCGCGGCGCGCCTCGTCGTCGGCCAGCGTGGCGAGGCACGACGCGCAGTAGTTGATCCCATCGAGCTTCGTCGTGCACTCGCCGCAGAGGCGCGCGCGGCAGCGGACGCAGACGCCGCTCGCCTGCCGCTCGGGGTGGTGGGCGCAGACGACGGCGCGGTGGGGCGAGGAGGCCGAGGACACGCGCTCGTTTGTATCAGGACTCGCGCCTCGTCGGCGCGGGCGGCCAGGGACCGGGAAACCTCACCCCCGAGGTGGCGGTCGCCGCCGAGATGAGCCAAGGGAGCCTCGCGTCGCGCGAGACGCCCAAGGCTCGCCGCTCTTCGAGGGTCACCTCCTCGTTGACACTCGAGGCGCGAACCGACCATCCTTCGGTCGGTCGTGCCAGGTCCGCCGGGAGCCGAATCGGCTTCGCTCGTCCCCTCCAACCGCCGAGAACTCGTGGCAGGAATGTTCAAGCTCCTCATCGCCGACGACGAAGGCAAGACGACCGTCGTGCCGCTCGTGCGGGACGAGGTCACGATCGGGCGCAAAGAGGGCAACACCATCCGCCTCACGGAGCGGAACGTCTCGCGCAAGCACGCGAAATTGCGCAAGGCGAACGGCGCGTTCTACGTCCTCGACCTCCAGTCCTACAACGGCGTCCGCGTCAACGGTCGCAGGATCGCCGAGGAGGTCGCGCTCAACGCCGGTGACCAGCTGGTCATCGGCGACTACCAGCTGACGCTCCAGTTCGAGGCGAGCGAGCAGCCCGAGCCGAGCCCGGTGGGGGAGGCGTCGCCCTCCTTCCGCGAGCCCGCGCGCGACGCGGGCCCGCCGGCTCGCCTGGTGATGCTCTCGCCGCCCGCGCCTGGAGCGGAGTACGCGATCTCGGCCTCGGGCTTGCGCATCGGACGCAACGAGACGCTCTCGGCGTGGGTGAACCACCGCTCGATCTCGCGCGAGCACGCCGAGATCACGCAGGAGGGCGGCGAATTCGTCATCCGCGACCTCGAGAGCGCGAACGGGATGCGGGTCAACGGCGCCGAGACCCGGCGCGCCACGATCCGGTCCGGAGACGTCATCGAGCTCGGGCAGGTGCGCTTCCGCATGGTCGGTCAGGGCGAACAATTCGTCTTCGACGCCGAGCGGACCATGCAGATGGACGCGCTCACCCTCGAGCCGACGCCCAATCGAACCCCGCGCTACGTCGCGGCCGCGATCATCGGCCTCGGCCTGCTCGTCGGCGTGGTGATCATCTTCGTGTCGTCGGGTCACGAGTCGACGCCGCAGGTGACGCCGATCGACCCCGTGGGCGGAGGGCCCACCATCGCGTCCGCGGACCCGCCGCCGAGCGTCCCGCCCTCGACGCTCGCAACGAGCGCGGGCGCGGCGCCCGCGGCGAACGTCGACGCGCAGGTCCAGGCGGCCGTCTCCGCCTGCAACGTCGCCCTCAACTCGGGGAATTTCGCGAACGCGGTCGCTCGCGCGAACGAGGCGCTGGCGCTCCGGCCCGGCGATCCTCAGGCGAGCGAGTGCCTCCGAGCGGCGAACCAGTCGGAGGCCGAGGACTCCGTCTTTCTCGCGGGGCAAGCGGCGCTGCGGCAGAACGATCCCGCGCGCGCGGTGGAGACCTTCTCCCAGCTCCCAGCTCAGAGCCGATACCTCGATCGCCCAGAGGTCGCCGACGCGCGCGCGGCCTATGCGCGACAGCTGCTCGCCGAGGCGCGGGGCGCGAGCGATCCGGCGGAGGCCGCGGCGCTCGCCGCGCGAGCGCTCGCCCTGCCCGGGCTCGATCGCGCGACGATCCAAGAGGCGCAGACGATCCAGCGCTCGGCGCGGACGCCGCCGGTCGTCGTCGCGCGGGTCGATCGGATCGACCGGGCCGACCGGGGCCGGCGCGACCGCCCCGAGCGCTCGACGCCCTCGAGCAGCCCGGAGCGCCCGAGCGCGGGCGCGAGCGTGGCCGCGTCTCCGGCCGCCACGTCGGCGCCGAGCCCCGACGAGCAGGCGGAGATCTGCCTCCGAAACGACCAGCCCGACTGCGTGATTCGGCTGCTCAATGGCCGGGCGAGGACGGCGCGGCAGCTCAGCATGCTCGCCGCCGCGCAGCGGAGGCTGACCGGCGCACAGAGCGCGTGTCCGACCATCTCGCGGCTGATCGAGCAGTTCCCCTCGAGCGGAGAGGCTCGCGCGGCGCGCCAATTCCACGTCGCTCAATGCCAGGGGCGCTGAGCTCCGCCACGGCTCCTGCCGCTCGACCCAGGGCGTTGCATATCCGGTCGGTTCGAGCGTCTGAGCGGTTCCCATCGTCGCGCTCGGTGTCGCCCGGGCGTCTCCCCCTGTAGACTCACCGGCGAATGGTTCGCCCCCACGGAGGCCTCGTGTCGATCCCTGCCCACCCCGGTAAGCGCACTCCGCTCTTCGTGCTCGTCGTCGCGAGCAGCTTGATCAGCCTCCTCGCGGTCTCGTTCGCGTGGGATGCCTCGGCGCAGCGACGATCGCCTCGCCCGAGCCGCCGCAGGACGCCCGCCCACGCCGCCGCGCCCGCCGCGCCCGCCGAGGCTCCCCAGAGCGCCGCCATCGCGCCGGCGCTCGAGGAGGCTGGCATCCATTGGGGGATGACGCCTCGCGAGACCTTCGATCACTTCACCAAGGTGCTCCAGGACCGCTACCGGCCGCGGCTCGCCAAGGCGCCGGGCGCCATCGAGGAGGACCGGCTCCGGACGGATCTCCAGGCCGAGCTGCAGCGGATGCGGCGGTCCTTCGTGCGCTTCTCGGGCGCGCCGACCAACTGGGACTCCTCCTTCCTCCGGGACGAGTTCACCCACGGCAACAACGAGTCCATGCTCGTCGTTCGCGAGGAGGACGTCCACGCGACGAGCCACTACTTCTTCATCAACGACCGGCTCTGGAAGCGCTACGAGGCGTTCGACGCGAGCGCCTTCGGGGGGGCGACCTTCGAGCAGTTCGCGGAGGCCATCCAGCGCCGCTTCGGGCCAGGCGTCGAGCGCTCCGGGGCGCTCGTCGAGGGGCGCCCGCCGACGCGCTGGATCGAGTGGCAGGACGCGACCACGCGCCTGCGGGCCATCGACCAGACGCGCTTCTACGGGTTCTTCTGCCTCGTCTTCGAGGACAAGGCGACGCTCGCGCAGCTCCCGAGCCTGCGCACCCACACCGTCCAACGGCAGGAGGCGCGATCGGCGCTCGTCGAGTCGGTGATGCGCGACGACTCGGAGTCGTCGTCGGCGGGGGGCGACGGCGGCGGTGACGCCAACGCCGACATCGCGGATCGCCTCTCCGGTCGGATCCGGCGGCGCGCGGACGCTCCCGACTCGTCCTCGAGCGGCAGCGCGAGCAGCGGCCGCTCGGGCTCGTCGTCGTCGGGCTCGTCGTCGTCGGGCTCGTCGTCGTCGGGCTCGTCGTCGTCGGGCTCGTCGGGCAGCCGGGCTCGCTCTGGCACGAGCGACGATCCCTTCGCGGGCATGGATCTCTGACGGCGCCCGCGCGCTCGGAACTCCGCTACCCAAGACGGGAGCTCGTCGCATACACTGGGTGACGTGCCGCGCTTTCGTCTGCGCTTCGTCGTTCAGGAGTTCGACATCAGCGGGCCCGAGATCCTGATCGGTCGGAGCACCGACTGCCACGTCACGATCGAGGATCCGCTGATCTCGCGCCAGCACGCGCGCATCGTCATCCGTGGCGAGGTCGCGTTCGTGAGCGACGCGGGGAGCCGCAACGGCGTCCGGGTGAACGGGCGGCTCGTCAAGGGCGAGCACGAGCTCCACGACGGGGATCGGCTCCGCCTCGGCACGCAGGAGGTCCTCTTCATCGTCGTCCAAGAGCGCAAGAGGCCGGCGCGGCCGACGGGGCACATGCGGCTCTGCCACGCGTGCGGGACGCCTTACCCGTACGGCGCCGCGAGCTGCTCGAACTGCGGCGCGCCGACGATGCTGGAGGAGGAGACGATGAGCGGGGTCGTCGTCGAGTCCAAGCGGAGCTGGACGTTTCATCTCTTGCGAGACGTGATCGAGCGCGCGCTCGGCGCTGGGCGCGCGGTCGAGGCCGAGCGGCTCATGCGGCGCGCGGCCAAGGAGATCGACGAGCGGCTCGCGCAGGGCGACGCCCTCGAGCCCGACCGCATCGAGGTGATCGCGTCGGCGGCCGTGCGGCTCGCTCGGCTGACGGGCTCGAGCGACTGGCTCGCTTGGGTGTTCACGCTCTACCGGCGGCACGGCAGCATGCTCGCGGACGAGGTCATCGAGCGCATCGAGGAGCTCGACGCGCAGGCGTTCCCGGATCTGCTCCCGCTCCTCGACGGCTACCTCGGCTGGTATCGCGCGCAGCAGAGCCAGGGAGGGCGACGCACCACCGCGGAGCTCGGGCGCTTGCTCCGGCTCGAGCGCTACCGCGGGAGCTGAGGCGCGGGGTGCTCGAGGAGGGCGTGCCGTCGTCCCCGCGCGTCGCGTCCGCTGGCGCGCGCCGCGGCTGGGTCTCGAGGATCTTCCTCGACGCGGAGCGAGCCCGGCTCCGGACGTGGGCTCGGCTCGTCGTCCAGAGCGCCCTCGGGATCGCGAGCGCGCTCGCCGGCGGCGGGCTCGTGTACCTGCTCGGCGCGAGCGCGGGCTCCCTCGCGGTCGGCTTCGCCATCCAGATCGTCGGGGTCGTCCTCTCGACGCTCGCGTGTGCGCGCTGGCTCGATCATCGTCCGCTCGTCGCGCTCGTCGGTCGGCCCGATCGCGCGGCGATCCTGGAGGCGCTCCTCGGGGTCGCGATCGGGATCGCGGCGATCGCCTTCGTGTCGATCGCCGAGCTCGGCCTCGGGCTCGCGCGCTACACGCTGCTCCCGATCGACGGCTCGCGTCTGCTCCGCCTGGCGGCGGCGAAGCTGCTCTTCGTGGGCGTCGCGGTCGAGGAGGAGCTCTGGTTTCGAGGCTACCAGCTCACGAACCTCGCGGAGGGGCTCGAGGCGCGCGTGGGGCGACGGGCCTCGCGCGGGCTCGCCCTCGCCCTGAGCGCCGTCGTCTTCGGGCTCGCGCACGCTGGGAACCCCCACGCGAGCTGGCTCTCGACGGCGAACGTCGCCATCGCGGGGATCCTGCTCGGCGTGACGTTCGCGCTCACCGGGCGGCTCTGGCTCGCGATCGGGCTCCACTTCGCGTGGAACACGGCGCAGGCGGTGCTGGGGATGCCGGTGAGCGGGCAAGGGATCGAGGGCGCGAGCCTCTTTCACCGCGAGGTGCTGGGCGACGCGCTCTACACGGGTGGCGCGTTCGGGCCCGAGGGCGGGCTCCTCGGCCTCTGCGCGATGGCCTTCGCGCTCGCGGCGTGCCTGATCCACGCTCGCTTCGCGCTGACGCATGAGCGCGCGAGGAGCGCGACGGATGGAGAGCCGCCGCGCGGCTCGTGAGATCGGATGCCAATGACGAACGAGACGATCCTCCCCCAGTCCGCGACGCGCTACGCGCGCGAGGCGAGGCTCGTCCGGACAGGAGAGGGGCTCGCGCTCGAGGCGCTCGTCTGGGATGGAGCCCGGGAGCGCCACGAGCGGGCGCACCTCGACGAGGCGCTGGCGATCCGTCGCGTCGAGGTGCTCGCCGAGGCCGACGCGCCCCTCGCCTTGACCGTGAGCGCGGCGCCCAGGATCGAGGTGGACGCGCGCGACGTCGATACGCGGGCGAGCGACGGCGTCGAGGAGGCGCGGGTCGAGCACATCGCCGGAGAGTCGCGGGTCATCTTGCGGAGGGGCGCCCGCGAGCATCGGGTGTGGTCGAGCCGAGCGAGCGCGATGGCGCCCGCGCTCGCCCGGACGGCGGCGGGGACGTGGGTCGCGTTCCACCACAACCGGCGCGAGGACACGGGCGAGGCCGATCTGACGAAGTGGATCGCGCTCCGCTTCGTCGACCTCGAGGGGCGAGTCTTCGAGCCGAGCGCCGAGATGCGCGATCGCGATCGCGATCGATCGGGGGAGGAGCAGGGCTTCGAATTCCCGACGCTCGTCGTGGGCCCCGACGGCGCGCTGGCGCTCTTTGGGCGCGGCTCGCATCGCTACCACCGGCAGGACGTCGGTCGCGACGGGTTCGGCGCTCGGACGCCGCTCGAGGGTGACGACGGGAGCTGGGGATGCCGCGGGCGCCGCGTGGCGGCGATCGTCGATGGGGAGAGCCTCGTCCTCGCGCGCCGCGATCGGCGGGGGATCGTGCTCGCGAGGGCCCCGCTGCCGCGGGGTGGAGCGCCGACGCTCCGCGCGACGGAGACGGCGCTCGTCGCGAGGCCGCACCGCGACGTCCCGCCTCGGCCGGCCGGCGACGATCCCGCCGGCGCATACGGGCTCCTCACGCTCTTCGGCGACATCCACCAACACTCCGCGCACTCCGACGGCTGCGGGGCGGCGGCCGAGCCCTACCTGCGCGCGCGTCACGTCTACGGCGACGACTTCGCCGCGCTCTCCGATCACGAGTCGTTCCTCGGCAAGCGGATCGGCCCCGGCGAGTGGGCGCTGCTCCGCGGCGTCGCGGACGCTCACCACGAGCCCGGTCGCTTCGTGACGCTCCACGCCTACGAGTGGACGGGGAAGATGTTCCCGGGGCCCGGCCACAAGGTGGTCTATCCGCTCGCGAGCGGTCCTCGGATCGTCTCGCGCGACGAGGCGTCGAGCGGCGAGGGGCTGCTCCGCGCGCTCCGCGAGATCGGCGCGATCGCCGTCCCGCACCACGTCGGGTGGACGGGCGCGGACGAGGCCGCGCACGACGAGGCGCTCCAGCCCGTCTGGGAGATCTGCTCCTGCCACGGCTGCTATCTCCACGCGGGGCATCCGCTCGGGCAGCGGGGCGAGCTGGTCGGGCAGATGATCGAGGACGTCCTCGGGCGCGGGCGGCGCTTCGGCTTCATCGCGTGCTCGGATGGCCACGGCCTGCTCCACCACCACGGCGTCGCGAGGAAGCGCGATCCGTTTCGGACGGGGCTCACGGCGGTGCTCGCGACCGCGCGAACGCGCGAGGCCATCCTCGAGGCGATCGGCGCGCGGCGGACGTACGCGACGAGCGGCGCGCCCATCTACCTCGACGTGCGCGCCGAGGGCGAGCACCCGATGGGCTCCGCGCTCGCGCTCCCTTCTGCCTCGATGCGCGTCGTCGCGCGCGCGGCCTCGCCGATCCGCGAGCTCGCGATCGTCGGTCCGAGCGGCGTCGTCGCGCGGGTCGAGCCGAGCGGCCTCGAGGCCTCGCTCGAGGCCCGCGTCGCGACGCCTTGGAGCTATGGGCGTGTCGTCACCGAGGATGGCGAGATGGCGTGGTCGAGCCCGATCTTCCTCGGTGGCTGACAGAGCGCGCCTCGCTCGACGTGATCCGCCCGGCACGAGCGCGCTGGCTCGGCGGGAGGGCGGCTCACGCCGGCTCGCGCGGCGTGAGGGAGGGGCTCTGGGCAGCGCCCGCGGCGACGACGGAGCAGCACGGATCAGGGCGACGGATTCGTGCCGTGAGGCTCAGCGACCGTCGCTCTCGCTCGGCGCCGAGGCGTCGTCGCTCGCGCGAGGCGAGCGCGGCTCGCTCGAGCGCGGGGCCGGGTGTCGGACGAGGTGCATGACGAGCCCCGCGTGGCCGGGCGAGACCCGCACGCCGGAGAGGGCCGCGCGGACGCAGCCCTCCTCGGGGCTCCCCTCGAGATCGCCCGCGAGCGTGAGCGTGACCGCGCCGCTCGCGTCATAGCGGGCGCGGACCACGCTCGCGCTTCGTCCGGTACAGGCGAGGATCTCCTCGCGGCGCGCGTCGAGCCCGCTCCGGATCCGCGCCTCGATCGCCGCGGCCTCATCCTCGCTGCCCTGCCGCGAGGGCTCGCCCTCGGGCTCCTCGCCTCCGGCGCCGACGTCGGCGAGGCCCGCCGATCGCTCGTCCTGCCGCGCTCGGCCGACGACACAGACGGGCTCGTTGCGCCCGGAGGAGCAGAGCACCTCGACGGCGCCTCCGCAGCCCTCCACGCGGAAGCGGAGTTCGGAGCGCTCGATCACGGTCACGGCTTCGCACGCGAGCGCGGCGATCGCCTGCTCGCGCGCGCGCGCCTCGGCGTCCCAGCTCGCGCACCCGGCGGCCGACGCGGCCCACGCGAGGCAGAGCGCGCCGGCGAGGGAGCGGGACGTCACACGTCGGGCGGCGTCGTCGAGCATCGGCGCGAGCATAGTGCCGCGACGCCCACCACGCTCAGCTCGTCTTCTTCGGCGCCGAGGGCCGGATCCCGAGCAGACGGAGCACCGTGACGACGACGAAGCCGACGCCCACCCCGTCGAGGATGGCGCGCCACGCGCGCTCGCCGAGCGCGAGGCTCGTCCACGCGTCGAGGTCGCCGACGAGGGCGAAGCGCGCGATCGCCCACGCGAAGACGAGGACGACGAACGCGCCGAGCATCGAGAGGCGGAGCAGCGTCCGCACCCAGAAGCGCACCCACAAGGCCACCAGCGTCGCGACGAGCACGATCGCGACCGCGAACGCGATCCCGGCGATCGTGAAGGGGTGGGCGCGCGCGATGGCCTCCGTCTCCTCGAGGAGCCGCCCGGGGCTCGCCTCGAGCGACGGCGCGACGCCGGCGAGCACGAGCCCGCCCGCGACGAGGAGCACGAAGAGCCGGTCGCGGAGCGCGATCTCGGCGCGCTGGATGGCGCGACGGAGCCCCGCGAGGAGCGCGAGCGCGCCCGCGACGCAGACGAGCGCCGTGAGCCAGCCGTCGTCGATCCATCGCTCGAAGCCGAACACCCCCCGACGCTACGTGCGCCGAGGGGTGATGGGAACTTACCGGCGACGCGAGGGCCGGCCGCGCTCGCGCCTTCAGCTCGCCTTCACGAGCGAGACGTCGAAGTTCATCTTCACCTCGTCCGAGACGAGGACCCCGCCCGCCTCGAGCGCGACGTTCCAGCTCAGCCCGAAGTCGGAGCGCTTGATCGTCGCGTGCGCGGTGACGCCGATGCGCGATCCGCCCCACGGGTCCTTCTGCTCGCCCGTCACCTCGTCGACGAGGATCGTGAGCGGCCGCGTCGTCCCGCGGATCGTCAGCTCGCCGACGACCTCGATCCCGCCCTTGCCTTGGCGCAGCTCCTTCGACGCGAAGCTGACCTTCGGGTGGTTGGTCGCGTCGAAGAAGTCGGCGCTCTTGAGGTGCGCGTCCCGCTTGGGCTCGCGCGTGTCGATCGACTCCACCTCCGCGGTGCCCTGGACGCTGCCCTGGGTCGGGGCCGCTGGATCCCACTCGATCGTCCCCTCGATCTTGCCGAACTCGCCGCGGACGTTCGTGATCATCATGTGCCGCACCGTGAAGGCCGCGGTCGAGTGGCTCGGATCCACACTCCACTTCGTCATCTTCATCCCTCCGTGAGTCGCTCGTCTCGAGCGCGACGGAGGTATGGAGCCGTCGCCGCGCGTCCGGTAGAGGTGCGCGCGAGGACCGATGGTTGCGCCAACGCGACGCGCGGCCTCGCCGCTACCAGACGTACGCGGCGATCCCCTCGCTGACGTAGCCGAGGGTCACCGCGTAGTCGCGCTCGGCGGTCGACGTCGTGTAGAAGTGATCGTTCGACCGCGCGAGGCGATGGAGCGGCCGGGCGTCGCAGGTGGGCGTCGCCGCGACGTAGCCGAGGACGCCCTCGTCGATCCCGCCGCTCCCCTCGCAGCGCTCGTCGAGGGTGTAGAGCCGATGAGCGCCCGAGAGCAGGCAGCGATGGAACGCGACGAGCCCCGGGAGCGGCGAGGGATAGACCTCGAAGAAGGCGAGGGCCTCGATGGCGTACCCCGCCCGCGTCGCCTCGTCGGGCGAGCGCGTGTAGAGGTGGGCGTGGAGCCCGTCGTGGTAGGCGCGGGTGACGCTGACGCGGCAGCCGGCGAGGCCCTCGTCGCAGGCGCCGTCGCAGTCTTCGTCGCGCGCGTTGCAGATCTCGGCCGGCGCGGTGCAGCTCGGCGCGCACACGTCGGCGCAGACGCGCGCCCCCGTGGAGCCGCACGACGTCGTGCACGCGCCGGGGCGGCACTCCGCCTCGCAGCCGTCGTCCGCGCTCGCGTTGCAGTCGGCGCGACCGCTCTCGCATCGCGCGACCGAGCAGCGGCCCGCGACGCAGGTCGCCGTCGCGAAGGGGAGGCTGCACGCGCGGCCGCAGGCTCCACAGTTGAGGGGATCGTTCGTCGTGTCGACGCACGCCTCGCCGCAGCGGGTGCGCGGCGCGCACGCGGGGCTGAACGCGTCGAGGCCGGGCGCGGCGTCGAGGAGCGTGGGGGATGCGTCCGGGCCGCCGCTCGAGGCGTCGACGGGATCCCGAGCCGCGTCGGGGAAGTCGTCCGCTCGAGCGTCGATCGCGCTCACGCTTCCCGCGTCGCGTGAGCTCGCGTGGGCGTCGGGGTGCTCGTCCGCGGTGCGCCCCTGCGCGCAGCCGAGCGCGATGACACCCAACCAGGCGAGGAGGACGCTCCGCCGACGCGCACGCCGCATCGGGCCAGGCTACCATGACCTCGATGAAGACGGTCGCCGAGCCTCCCAGGGCGAGCGCCCCCGCGACGCCCAGGCCGGAGGTCTCCGCTTCGCCGGCCCGAGAGGCGTCGTGAGCCGCGACGAGACGATCCGCGAGGTTCGGGAGCGCACGGACATCGTGTCGCTCATCGGCGAGTACGTCTCGCTCAAGCGCGCCGGGGCGAGCTTCAAGGGCCTCTGCCCGTTCCACTCCGAGAAGACGCCATCGTTCCACGTCCATCCGGCGCGCCAATTCTTCCACTGCTTCGGGTGCCAGGCGTCGGGCGACGTCTTCCAATTCGTGATGCGCATCGACGGGCGCACGTTCCCCGAGGCGCTCCGACAGCTCGCCGAGCGCGCGGGCGTCGAGCTGCCGACGTACGACGCGCGTGAGGGGGACGCCGCGCGCCGCGAGCGCGATCGCCGAGAGCGCCTGCTCGCGATCACGGACTCGGCGGCGGGCTACTTCGTCCGCATGCTCGCCGAGCACCCGCTGGCCCACCTCGCGCGGGCGGCGCTCGAGGAGCGCGCGATGAAGCCGAGCACCGTCGCGACCTTCCGCCTCGGCTATGCGCCCCACGGGTGGGACGGGCTCGCCGCGCACCTCACCTCGCGCGGCTTCTCGCTCGAGGAGGCCGAGCAGGCGGGGCTCGTCGTCCCGCGCCGCTCCGGCGAGGGCCACTACGATCGCTTCCGGCACCGGCTCATGTTCCCGATCTCGGATCTGCACGGGAAGATCGTCGCGTTCAGCGGCCGCGCGCTCCCGTGGCCCGAAGGAGAGGAGCCCGCGGGCGATCCGCCCGCGAAGTACGTGAACAGCCCCGAGGGCCCGCTCTACAAGAAGAGCGACCTGCTCTTCGGGATCTTCGAGGCGCGCGTGGCCCTACGGCGCGAGGGCGTCGCCATCCTCTCGGAGGGGAACTTCGACGTCCTCGCGGTCCATCAAGCGGGGTTCCCGCACGTCGTCGCGCCGCTCGGGACCGCCTTCACGCTCGCGCAGGCGAAGCTGCTCAAGCGCTACGTGAGCCGCGTGGTGGTCCTCTTCGACGCCGACGGCGCCGGGCGCAAGGCGACCCGCGCGGCGGCGCCCCTGCTCCGCGCGGCTGGGCTGCTCGGTTCCGTCGTCGCCCTCCCGCCGGGGGAGGATCCCGACTCCTTCCTCCGCGCTCGCGGCGCCGAGGCGCTCGCCGCGCTGATCGAGACCGCGCCCTCGCTCCTCGAGCACCTGATCGACGCCGCGTCGTCCGAGGCAGGCGCGGATCCGGCGGAGCGCGCGGCCGCGATCGAGGCGCTCGGGCCACTGCTCGCCGACGTCGAGAGCCCGATCGAGGCGACGCTCTACGTCGAGCGCGTGGCGCAGGCCTTCCAGATCGCCGATCTCGGCGCGGTCCGACGACAGCTCCGCCGCGGGGTCCGCGCCGCGCGCGAGGGGAGGCGCTCGCCTCCGCGCGCCGAGGCGGCGGCTCCGAGCCCGGCGTCGGGGCCAGCGTCGAGCTCGGCGTCGAGCCAGGCCAGCGTCGCTCGAGCGGGGGCGGAGCCCTCCCAGATTCCCGGGATCGAGCGGGATCTCGTCGCCTGCTTCCTCGACCAGCCCGGCGCCTTCGAGGGGCTCGAACCAGAAAAATTCTCGGAGCTTTTGACGAGCCGGGAAATGGAAGCCATCCTTCGGGCCGCCCTCCGACTGGCGAGCGTCGCGCCGACGTTCGCCGCGTCCTCCCTGCTCGACGAGATCGAGCGGGACGACGTGGTCGGTGGTCCTGTTCGGAGATGGCTCGAAGAGAGACTGGCAGTGCAGACCTTCGACGCAGCGGGCGCGCGAGCGTTCCTGGCGATGGCGATGCCGCTGCTCCAGAAGCAACGGATCGAGAGAGAGCAACGGGATCTGATGCGACGAATCCAGCAAGCGCTGCGCGAGGGCGACCCGGACCAAGCGGCCGAGCTGATGCAGCTGCGCGATGCTCTCTTTCGCGCAGGGGGTGAGCTCCAGCGGCGTCGGTGAGGCGCGCTGCGCGCGACCCCAATTGGGTGACGAGCGAGCCTCGCTCCGGCGAGGCGGCGAGAGGTGGTCATGGCGGAGAAGAGCGGTGCGGCGAAGAGGCGAGGCCGCGACGAGGCGAGGACCGACGACGGCGGCGACGAGGAGACCGTCGTCCGATCGCGCTCGAGCCTCCCGCCCGCGCCGGTCGCCTCCGGGCGACGGGCGACCAAGGAGCGTAAGGAGGTCCAGGCCCTGCTCGAGAAGGGGCGCGCCAAGGGGTTCCTCACCTACGACGAGCTCAACGAGGCGCTGCCTCCGGAGATGGTGACCTCCGATCAGATCGACGATCTCCTGCTCCTGCTCGGGGGTGAGTCGATCGACGTGGTGGACGTCTCGCAGGCGAAGAACGAGCAGAAGAAGCGGGATCGCGAGGAGGCGGCGCGCCTCTTGCGCGACAGCGCCGACGACGACGACGACGAGCCGCGCGAGAGCACCCGACCGAGCGTGAGCCCGTCGATGCTGCCGGCCTCGAGCGACGAGGCGATGACGGCGAAGTCGAACGATCCCGTCCGCATGTACCTGCGGAAGATGGGATCGGTCCTGCTCCTGACGCGCGAGGGCGAGGTCGAGATCGCCCGCCGCATCGAGACGGGGGAGAACCGCGTCTTCGAGATCATCTTGAGCTCCCGCGTCGGCCTCTCCGAGGTCATCGAGCTCGGAGAGAAGCTCAAGAAGGGGAAGATCCGCGTCCGCGACGTCGTCAAGGAGGATCAGGAGCAGGCGACGGCGGCGGCGAACGTCGAGCCGGACGACGACGAGCAGCGCGAGGTCAACGAGGAGGAGTGGAGGGGCCGCGTCATCCGCCAGATCGACAAGGTCAAGCGGATGGAGGCGCAGCACCAGAAGCTCCTCGAGGAGCTCGAGAGCGCGAAGCGCCTGAGCGACAAGTCGCGCAAGCAGCTCGAGCAGCAGATGAAGAAGATCCGCGCCGAGCGCCTCGAGACGCTGCGCGAGCTGCGGCTCAACAAGAAGCAGATCGATCGCATCGTCAACACGATCAAGGGCTTCGTGCGCCGGGTCGAGCGCGCCGAGGGCACGATCAGCGAGGTCGGGCGTCGCGCGGGCGGGAGCGACGAGCGGACGATCCGACAGGTGCTCCGCGAGATGAGCGAGCAGCCGGCGCAGGCGCGCAGGCTCCAGCGTCGGGTCGGAGGGCTCAGCCCCGAGCAGCTCGCGGACCTCGTGGACGACATCGCCGAGGCGCATCGCCAGATCCGCAAGGTCGAGGACGAGCTCGGGCAGTCGGTGGACGCCCTGCGATCGACATACCACGCGCTGCACAGCGGGGAGATCGAGGCCGAGCGCGCGAAGGCGGAGCTGGTCGAGGCGAACCTCCGGCTCGTGGTCTCGATCGCGAAGAAGTACACGAACCGCGGCCTCCAGTTCCTCGACCTCATCCAGGAGGGGAACATCGGGTTGATGAAGGCCGTGGACAAGTTCGAGTACCGCCGCGGCTACAAGTTCTCGACGTACGCGACGTGGTGGATCCGGCAGGCGATCACGCGCGCGATCGCGGATCACGCCCGGACGATCCGCATCCCCGTCCACATGATCGAGACGATCAACAAGCTCATCCGGACGTCGCGCTACCTCGTCCAGGAGCTCGGCCGCGAGCCGACGCCCGAGGAGATCGCCGAGCGCATGGAGATGCCGCTCGACAAGGTCCGCAAGGTCCTCAAGATCGCGAAGGAGCCCATCTCGCTCGAGACGCCGATCGGTGAGGAGGAGGACTCCCACCTGGGCGACTTCATCGAGGACAAGAGCATCGTCTCGCCCATCGAGGCCGTGATCAACCTGAACCTCGAGGATCAGATCCGGCGGGTCCTGAAGACGCTCACGCCGCGCGAGGAGAAGGTGCTCCGCATGCGCTTCGGCATCGGCGAGAAGAGCGACCACACGCTCGAAGAGGTGGGCCAGGACTTCGACGTCACGCGCGAGCGGATCCGCCAGATCGAGGCGAAGGCGCTCCGCAAGCTGCGCCACCCGAGCCGCAGCAAGCAGCTCCGATCCTTCATCGACAACGGCTGATCGGGCGCCGCCCACGCGCGCGGCCGAGAGAGGCCCCCGAGCCCGCGCGCCCAGGCTTGGCGTCTCCGCGCCTTCACCCCAGACTCGCCTCGTGCCGATCCCGGTGAACGTCGAGCGCAAGCTCGAGCTCTTGCCAGCCTCGCCCGGCGTCTACGTCTTTCTCGGGAAGAAGGGCGAGGTCCTCTACATCGGCAAGGCGCGCTCCCTGCGCTCGCGGGTGCGGAGCTACTTCCTCGAGGGCTCGAGCGACGCGCGCGACTTCGTCCATCGCCTCCCGGAGGAGCTCCTCGATCTCGAGACCTTCGTCGTCGCGAACGAGAAGGAGGCGGCGCTCCTCGAGAACGCGCTCATCAAGGAGAAGAAGCCTCGCTACAACGTGAAGCTGCGAGACGACAAGGAATTCCTGTCGATCCGCGTCGATCTCCGTGAGCCGTGGCCGAAGCTCACCGTCGTCCGCAAGCCCCGCAACGACGGCGCCCGGTACTACGGCCCCTACGACTCCGCGACGGCCGCGCGCAAGACGCTCCGGCTCGTCAACCGTCACTTCAAGCTCCGCACCTGCTCCGACGCGGACTTCGCGCGCCGCGTGCGGCCGTGCCTCCAGTATCAGATCCACCGCTGCCCGGCGCCCTGCGTCTTCCCCGTCGATCGCGACGCCTACCTCGCGCAGGCGCAGCTCGTCGGGCTCTTCCTCGAGGGGCGCCACGAAGAGCTCGGTGTCGATCTCGAGCGGCGCATGCGCGAGGCCGCGGCCGCGCGCGCCTACGAGCAGGCGGCGATCTACCGCGATCAGCTCCGCGCGATCGCGAGCGTCCAGGTGGAGCAGCGCGTCGACGTCGCGAAGGACGTCGATCAGGACGTGCTCGGCCTCTTCGTCGAGGGCGATCGCGCCGAGGTCGCCATGATCTTCGTGCGATCGGGGCGCATGACGAACGTGCGGACCTTCTCGCTCGAGGCGCTCCTGCCCGACGACGAGCTGATCGCCGCGTTCCTCGCGGCGTTCTACGCGCTCGACGCCGACCTGCGCGCGAGCGTCATCCCCGACGAGATCCTCCTCCCGCTCGAGGTCGAGGCGATGGAGGGGCTCGCGCTGGCGCTCTCCTCGGCTCGCGGGCGTCGCTGTCACGTCCTCGTGCCTCTGCGGGGCGCGAAGCGACGGCTGGTCGCGATGGCTCGCGAGAACGCCGAGCACGCGTTCCGCGAGAAGGCGCGGGAAGGAGAGGACATCGAGGAGCGGCTCGGGGAGGTGCAGCGGCAGCTCCGGCTCCCGCGGGCACCTCGACGCATCGAGTGCGTCGACGTCTCGCACCTCGGCGGGAACGACACGGTCGCCGTGTTCACGGCGATGACCGAGGGGAAGCTCGACCGCGCGCGCTACCGGAGCTTCGTCTCGCGCGAGCGCGCGAGCGACGCGCCGCATCCGCTCGAGCCGGGGGACGACTTCGGCGTGATGCGGGAGGTGCTCCGGCGGCGGCTCTCGCGCGTCGGGGAGGCCGGCTGGGAGCTCCCCGATCTCCTCGTCGTCGATGGCGGTCGTGGTCAGCTCGGCGTCGCCCTCCAGGTGATCGAGGCGCTCGCGCGTGAGTCCGACGAGCCCACCGCGAGCCAGCTCCGCGCGCTCTCGGTCGCCGGGCTCGCGAAGGAGAAGGAGCAGGCGAGCGGGAGGTGGGTCACCGAGCGGGTCTTCTTGCCAGGGCAGAAGAACCCGATCGTGCTCCGCGAGCGGAGCGCCACGCGCCACTTCCTCACGCAGGTGCGCGACGAGGCCCACCGCGCCTCGAACGCGCTCCGCGAGAAGGTGGGCAAGCGTCGTCGGCTGCGGAGCGGCCTCGACGACGTGCCGGGGGTCGGCGAGAAGACGCGCAAGGCGCTGCTCCGCGCGCTCGGCTCGCTCCGCGCGATCCGGAGCGCCAGCGAGGAGGAGCTGGTCCGCGCGGGCGCGAGCCGGGCGCAGGCGGCGACGATCCGGGCCCACTTCGGGGAGGAGCCCCTCGAGGAGGCGCGCGCGAGCGTGATCGAGCCGACGCCCGACGGCCTCGATCACGCGGCGGACGCGGAGGACGTCGCCGTCGAGGCCGCGTTCGAGGGCGACGAGCCGAGCTGACGCTCCCAACGCGTCGCTTGAGGAGGAGCTTCGCGTGGGGCGCGCGGCTGGCTCGAGCGAGCGCGCCCGGCTTGTGGAGCGGATCGAAGCGCGAGAGACTCAGGCCCATGGCGCAGATCGAGGTGGACCGGAGCGAGTTCCCGTTCGTCTTCGTTCGCTTCGGGCGTGAGCCGGCGTCGGACGCGGAGGTCCTCGCGTTCCTCGACGAGATGCGGCGGATCCAGCGGCTGCGCCAGCCCTTCGTCCTCTTGGTCGACGCGGGTCGCCTCCAGGCGACCGTGGCGAAGCATCGCAAGATGTACGCGGACTGGGTGAGAGAATCCAAGGAGACGAGCCGCGAGTACTGCGTCCTCGTCGCGCTCGTCGTCAGCAACGCGCTCCTGCGAGGCGCGCTCCAGGCGGTGCTCTGGCTCGTCGCGAACGAGATCACGATCGAGGCGTTCGCGACCCTCGCCGAGGCCGCCGTTCGCACCGCCGACGTGATGCGCGAGCAGGGGCTCGAGAACGCGGACGCCCCGCTCCGCCTCGGTGGGGCGTCGGCGGCGTTCCCCGCGGGCGACTGACGCGCTCGGGACGAGGGCGTCGAGGGCCAACGACGTGAAGGACGAGTTCGACTACGTGATCGTCGGCGGCGGCTCCGCGGGGTGTGTGCTCGCGAACCGCCTGTCCGCGTCGGGGCGTCACGAGGTCTGCCTCCTCGAGGCGGGGCCCTCCGATCGCACCGCCTGGGTTCGTGGCACGAACCCGCTCTACATGCTCTTCCTGATGAACAGCCCGACCTACAACTGGCTGTATCGCACGGAGGTGGAGCCCGCGAACGGCGATCGCGGCTTCTTCTGGCCTCGCGGGAAGGTCCTCGGCGGCTCGAGCGCGATCAACGCGATGATCTACACGCGCGGCAACCGCTGGGACTACGACCACTGGGCCGAGCTCGGCTGCGCCGGCTGGAGCTGGGCCGAGGTCCTCCCGTTCTTCAAGCGGTCCGAGCGCCAAGCGCGCGGCCCAGGAGCGTTCCACGGCGTCGACGGGACGATGAACGTCGTCGACACCAACTTCCGCTTCCCGGCGAGCGAGGCGTTCGTCGAGAGCTGCGCGGAGGTCGGCATCGCGCGCAACGACGACTTCAACGGTGAGGAGCAGGAGGGCGCCGGCTTCTTCCAGGTGACGCAGAGCCCGCTCGGAGGCCGGCGTGGGAGCGCCGGCACGGACTTCCTCGACGAGGCGCGCGCTCGCCCGAACCTCGTCGTCGAGACCGGCACGCTCGTCACGCGCGTCCTCTTCGAGGGGCGCCGCGCGATCGGCGTCGAGTGCCTGGATCCGAGGCGACGCGCCGTCACGCGCCGGGTCCGCGCGTCGAAGGAGGTGATCCTCAGCGCGGGCGTCATCAACACGCCGCAGCTCCTGAAGCTCTCGGGCGTCGGCCCACGCGAGGAGCTCGAGGCGCTCGGGATCCCGCTCGTCCACGAGCTCGCCGGGGTCGGGGAGAACCTCCAAGACCACCCGGACATCCTCGTCCGCAGGCGAGATCGACGTCGCGCGTCCTTCTCGCTCCAGCCCGGGCCCTACACCGCGTCGTTCTTGCGGCGTTTCCTCTCGCGGCGCGAGCCCTTCATCTACACGCCCACCGACGCGGGCGCGTTCGTGCGCTCCTCCGAGGAGGAGCCGCGGCCCGATCTCCAGCTCCAATTCGCCGCCGTGCGCATGGAGCCGCACGGTCGAGGGCTCTTCATGCCGGCGCGCTTCGGCTTCGTGCTCCACGTCTGCAACATGCGCCCGCGGAGCCGCGGTCGGGTGCGCCTGAGGAGCGCGAGCCCCCTCGATCCCCCGCGGATCGAGGCCAATTACTTCGCCGACGCGGCCGACCTCGAGGCCCTGGTCGGGGGCCTCAAGATCGCGCGGCGCGTGCTCGGCGCGAGCGCGATGGCGCCCTTCGCGGGCGAGGAGGAGGTGCCGGGGGCGGGCGTGCAGACCGACGACGATCTGCGCGCGTTCCTGCGGCGCCGCGTCGAGACCGTCTACCACACGGCGAGCTCGTGCAAGATGGGGACGGATCCGATGGCCGTCGTCGATCCCGACCTGCGCGTCCACGGGATCGAGGCGCTGCGCGTCATCGACGCCTCGATCATGCCCGTCATCCCGAGCAGCAACATCCACGCGCCGACCGTGATGGTCGCCGAGCGCGGCGCCGCGATGATCCTCGAGGGCAAGCGCGCAGCCGAGCTCGGCGCGCGCTGACAGCCCGCTCAACGCGGGGGGAGAGCGTCCGCCAATTCCGCGTAGAGGAGGGCGTTCGCGACGATGGCTCGCTCGAAGACGCCGAGGTGCATCGACTCGTTGGGGCCGTGGGCGCCGGTCTCGGGATCCATCACGCCGTTCAAGATGAGCGGGAGATCCCCGAAGCGACGACCGAAGAGGGCGACGAACGGGATGCTCCCGCCGACGCCGATGCGGAGCAGGGGGCGACCCCACGCGCGGGTGTAGGCGCGATCGGCGGCCTCGAACGCGGGGCCTTTCGGCTCGTAGAGCCACGAGCTGCCTGGCTTGCCGCGCGGGCTCAAGGTCACCTTCACCCCCGCGGGCGGCGCGCTCGTCAGCTCGTGCGTGACGAGCGCGAGCAGCTCCTCCGCCGTCTGGCCGGGCGCGACGCGGAACGAGAGCACCGCCGACGCCTTCGCGCGGATCGCGTTCTTCTCCTGCCCCGGCTGCGGGAGCGAGGTCGAGAGCACGGTGACGGCGGGCTGGCGCCAGGCCCACTCGGCCGGCGGGCGGCCGCGATCGGGGAGCCGCTCGACGCCGTCGATCAGCTTGCCCGCCTTGCGGATCACGTCGTCCGTGAGCGGCACCTCGCGCGCGCTCGCTCGCCAGCTCGACGGGACCTCGCGCCGACCGATGGCGAGCCGTCCATCCTCGTCGACGAGGCGGCTCACGAGCATCATGAGCGCGATCGCCGGATCGGGGAGGAGGTTGCCGAAGAGGCCGCTGTGGACGTCGCTCTCGAGCGCCTCGCAGGTGAGCTCGAGCTCGAGCAGGCCCCGCAAGGAGACCGTGAGGCCGGGGATGTCGACCGCCGGGTTCTCGCAGTCGGTCAGGATCATCACGTCGGAGGCGAACGCGTCCGGGGCCGCGTCCATGAACCGCTCGAGGTTCGGGGAGCCGATCTCCTCCTCGCCTTCGATGAAGAGCTTGAGGTTGATCGGGAGCTCGCCCGCGGTCTCGAGCCACGCCGAGACGGCGGCGAGATGCGAGACCCAGCCCCCCATGTCGTCCGCCGAGCCGCGCGCGTAGACCCGATCGCCCTTCGTCACGAGCGTGTGCGGATCGCTCGCCCAGGGCTCGTTCTTCACGGGCTGGAGGTCGAGGTGGCCGTAGACGAGGACCGTCGGCTTGCCCGGCGCCTTCATCCACTCCGCCGCGACCGCGGGCAGCGCGTCCGGCAGCTCGAGCACCCGGGCGCGGGCGAAGCCGAGGGCGCCGAGATCGCTCGCGACGCGCGTCGCGAGCGCGTGGACGTCCTTCGCGTGGCTCGGATCCGAGGAGATCGCTGGGAAGCGGAGGTACTCGGCGAGGCGCGCGAGGGCTCCCGGGAGCTCTCGCTGGGCGCGGCTCAGGGCGGCGTCGGTCTTCGGGTGCGTCATGGTCCGGGGTTGAACCAGGCGGCGGGTCGCGTCAACACGTCCCCCGCACACCCGGGCTGCTCCGGCGCTCGGGCCGAGCCTCTATCCAATCGCGCGCGGCTGACGTATGAGAAGGCGCGATGCCGACGCTCGTGCTCTCGCCGCGCTACACCGACGACTCGACCGCCATGTGGCGAGCGGCCGTCGATCGCGGCTGGGACGCGGTGCGGGTGCGCTCCTACCGACCGGAGGCGATCGACCGCGCCATCGCGAAGAAGCAGCCCGTGCTCTACGGCGAGACGCTGCTCGCGGACGCGCTCGCCGAGCCGCTCGAGCTCGTGATGGTCGAGCCGAGCCCGAGCTGGCTGCCGAGCCTCGCCGAGCCTTACCGCAAGCGCGACGTCGAGCTCACGACGCTCGGTCGCGCGCGCACGCTTCGCACGCCGCACTTCGTGAAGCCCGTCAACGAGAAGATCTTTCGCTCGCGCGTCTACGACGAGGGCGCGATGATCGATCCCGATCTCGCGCTCGACGACGACGAGGCGGTGCACGTCTCCGAGGTCGTCGACTTCGACCTCGAGGTGCGGCTCTTCATCGCCAACCGGCGGGTCCGCACGTACTCGGCGTACCTGCGGAGCGGGGCGCTCGCGCGCGACGCGTCGGGCGCGTGGCCGATCTCCGACGACGAAGCGAAGCAGGCGATGCGCTTCGCGAACGCGCTCCTCGGTGACGATCGCGTCGATCTCCCGGAGGCGCTCGTCCTCGACATCGGCCGCACGAACGACCGCGGCTTCTGCGTCGTCGAGGCGAACCCCTGCTGGGCCTCGGGCCTCTGCGGCTGCGATCCCCAGGCGGTGCTCGACGTGTGCGCCGTCGCCTCGCGGCCCATGGGTGATCCGACGCGCTGGAGCCGCCAGCCCAAGCCCGGGCGAGACTGACGGCGCGCTTCGCGCGGCGATCACGGCGCGGGCGGAGGGGGGACGCGCGTCGGGGTCGGCGGCGGAGGTGGCGGGGGAACGGGCGGAGGTGGCGGGGGAACGGGCGGAGGCGGGCTCGCCTCGGGTGGCGCGGTCGGGCTCGCGGCTCCTGGGGGTGGCACGGGCGTGACGCTCGGCGGAGGCGGCGTGGGCGGCTCGAGCATCCCGCGCGCGTAGCGCAGGAGCGTCCGCACCTGGCCATAGGAGAGCGTCGTGTGCGCGTCGAGGCTCGCGCCCTCGACCGCGAAGCGCAGGCCGGTGAGCGCGGGGCCCATGCCCGCGAAGCTCACGAAGGGGTTTCGGACGACCCGCGCGCGGAGCGACTCGAAGCAGCGCGCGGCCTCGGTGGCCTCCTCGGCCGTGTCGTAGATCGCGTGGAGGGAGACCTCGACGTCGAGCGCGTGGGGATCGGCGCGCGAGGAGAGCCGGGTCGGGACGGCGCAGGGGCTCCTCCTCGCGTAGGAGCGGACGCCCTCGACCTCGACCGTGATCGCGGCGCCCTCGGGGAGGGCGAGCAGCGCGTCGGCGGTCGACGACGCGTCACCCTGGGCTCGCGCCGCCGCGATCGCGAGGACGCGCGGGAGATCGTCTGGGCGCGCGATGACGAAGAGCCGCTCTTCGAGGATGGCGACGCGACGCTCGGTCCCATCGTCGCTCGGCCAGCGCGTCGTCGGGACGCCAGCGATCTCCGCCCAGCCGACGCCGTCCTCGTCGGCCTGGGCCGTGCGCTCGACGATCGCGCTCGCGTCGGCCGCGCCCTCGGCGAGCCGACCGGCGACGACGAGCGAGCGGCGCTGGAAATTGGGCGTGGCGACGAGCACGCGCGAGAGGTCGCGGACGGGCTCGATCCCGCTCTCACCGAGCAGGATCTGCCAGTCGGGGACGACGGCGAGCAGCGCCTCGACGTCCGCGCGCACCTGGCTGTCGCGCACGCGATCGAGGTCGAGGCGCATCGCGACCTGACCTCCGGCCGGAAGGAACGCGACGGGGGGAGGCTCGGCGCGCGGCTCTGACGGCGCGCTCGGCACGGCCTCGGGACCCGCGTCGCGTCGCCGCCGCGCTCGCGCGGCGTCGCGGGGCACGCCGGCGTCGGCGCTCGCGAGCGCGCTCGGCGCGTCGCTTCCTGGCTCGCTCGGCGTCGCCCCGCTCGCCTCGTCGCGCGGAGGGGGAGGAGGCTCATCGCGCGCGGGTGGCGTGGGAGGCGTGTCGAGCGCGACCGCGTCGGTCATCCCGAGCTCGAGCTCGGCGGGGACCTCGAACGCGAAGCCGTAGTCGGGGACCTGCCCATAGAGATAGAGCGCGCCGAGGAGCGCCCCGTGGACGAGGAGCGACGCGAACCAGCCGAGCGCCGTCGCGCGGCGCGAGAGCGCGGCGTCGAGCAGGAGCGCGGAGACCGCTCCCTCGCTCGAGGACATGCTGCTCGATGCGGCGCGCATGGCGGGGCGCTTCGACGATGGATTCGGCTCGGTCATTCGCGGCGGACGCAGAGGGTGACACGGCCTCGGCGTTTGACTCGTCGCGCTCTGCGTTTCACTCGTTGTCCTCCGTGAACGAGGAACGAAGGAACGCGATGGCGCTCGTCCCGAGGAGGGCGAGCCTGCTTGCCCTGCTCGTGGCGTTGAGCGCGAGCGCGGGCGCCTGGTCGTGCGGGGGAGGCGAGGCGAGCCCCGCCGACGCCCGCGTCGAGCCGCCGCCGAGCGACGAGCCCGAGGTCGAAGAGGCGCGAGCGCCCGAGCCGAGCGGCCCGCCCAAGCGCCTCTTCGCGAACCGCTACGCCGTCCGCGTCTATTCACAGCCCAACCGCGACGCTCGTCGGCTCGGCTACCTCCGCGTCGGCGCGACCGTGATGGCGACCACGCATGATCCGATCGGCAACGACGGCTGCCGTGACGGATGGTTCGAGCTGGCGACGGGAGGGTTCGTCTGCAGCACGCGCGACGTCATCCCCTTCGAGGGCAGGAGGCTTCCCACCCGGCGTCCGGCGCAGCCCGACCTCACGACCGAGCTCCCTTACCGCTACGCGCGCACGCGCCGCGATCGCCTCGCCGTGTATCGGCGCCTGCCGACCGACGAGGAGGCCGCGCTCTACGAGGGCTATCGGATCCCGGGGCAGGAGCCGCCCGAGGGCGCCGGGGCCGCCGAGGGGGAGGGCCCCGGCGCGAGCGGCGCGTCGGCCGAGCCCGCCGCCGGCGTCGCGCGAGCCGAGGCCCTCGTGGCCGCGACGGCCGGCATGAGCGAGGCCGAGGCGACGAGCGGCGACGCTCCCGAGGCGGCCGAGGACCTCGTCCCGACGCTCGCCTCGCTCGACGGCGAGCGCGGGGGTGTCCTCATGCGGCGCATGCTCAAGGGCTTCATCGTGTCGATCGATCGCGACGCGCGCACCGGCGCGCGGCGCTACTGGCGCACGCTCGCCAACGAGTTCATCCCCTACTTCGGCCTCGATCGACCGCGCGACGAGCACTTCATCGAGAGCTCGACCTTCCACGGCGCCGTCCTCGATCGCGGCGGAGCGGGCGGAGCCGAGCGCGAGGCCGCCCTAGAGCCCGACGCGCGCGCGAGCCTCGGGACGACGGGCGACTTCGGGCGCCCCGTCGCGGGGCTCGCCCTCCCGATCGGCTTCGTCATGTCGTCGAAGGTGAACCAGTACACCCTCGGCGCCGATGGTCGTCCGCGTCGAGGCCGCGCGCCTGGCTACCACCACATGTTCCAGGTGCTCGACGAGGCGGAGCACCGCGGCACGCGGTACGTGACGACGAGCGACGACCGGCTCTTTCGCGTCGAGGACGTGCGGATCATCCGCGCCGCGACCGAGCGACCGTCCGGCGTCGGCGAGGGCGACAGGTGGATCGACATCGATCTCGCGGCTCAGACGCTCGTCGCCTACGAGGGCCTCGTGCCGGTCTTCGCGACGCTCGTCTCGACGGGTCGCGTGCGCGATCCGGACAACCCGCTCCGCGACATGCGGACGCCGACGGGCCTCTTTCGCATCTCGAGCAAGCACATCACGCACACGATGGACGGCGATCACGCGACCGATGGCCCCTACGCGATCCAGGACGTGCCCTACGTGATGTACTTCCAGCTCGCCTACGCGATCCACTCGGCGTTCTGGCACGACAGCTTCGGCCGCACGCGCTCGCACGGCTGCGTGAACCTCTCCCCGCGCGACGCGAAGTGGCTCTTCTTCTGGGCGGGGCCGACGCTGCCCGAGGGGTGGCACGCCGTCTTCGCGAACGAGGCGAACCCCGCGACGTGGGTCTACGTGCACGGCGAGACGCCCCAGGGCTGACGGCGCGCGGGCGAGCCGCGTCGCGGCTCGATCGCTCTCGGCGAGCGCGTGATAGAAGCGCTCGGTTCGCTCTCGTGGAGGTCGCCGATGGTCGAGAAGGTTGCGAAGATCTGGCTGGATGGAGCGCTCGTCGACTGGGATCAGGCGAACGTCCACATCCTCACGCACACGCTCCACTACGGGCTCGGCGCGTTCGAGGGGATCCGCTGCTACGAGACGCACGACGGTCGGAGCGCGATCTTTCGCCTGCGCGAGCACGTCCGCCGGCTCTTCGACTCCGCGAAGATCTGCATGATCCCGATGCCGTACACGCAGGAGCAGATCGTCGAGGCGTGCCTCGAGACCGTGCGCGTCAACGGCCTCAACTCCTGCTACCTGAGGCCCCTCGTCTTCCTCGGAGACGGCGCGATGGGGCTCGGCGCGACGAACAGGACGCGCGTCGCCGTCGTCGTCTGGCGCTGGGGCGCGTACCTCGGAGACGAGGGGCTCGAGAAGGGCATCCGCGCGAAGGTGAGCTCGTTCACCCGGCCCGGCATCAACATGCTGATGGCGCGCGGCAAGGTCGTCGGGCACTACGTGAACTCCGTCCTCGCCAAGCGCGAGGCGCTCGTCGCGGGCTACCAGGAGGCGATCCTCCTCGACGCGGCCGGGCAGGTGAGCGAGGCCTCGGGCGAGAACGCGTGGATGATCCGCGACGGGGTGGCGTACACGCCGTCGCAAGGGAGCGCGATCCTCGGCGGCATCACGCGCGAGTCGGTGATGACGATCCTCCGCGACGATCTCGGCGTCCCCGTCGTCGCGCGCGACATCGCGCGGGACGAGCTCTACACGGCGGACGAGGTCTTCCTCTGCGGGACGGCCGCGGAGATCACCCCCGTGCGCGAGATCGACGATCGCGTGATCGGCGACGGGGCGCGTGGAGCGACCACGAAGCGCGTGCAGGAGCGCTACTTCGAGACGGTGCGTGGGGTGAACCCCTCCCACCCCGAGTGGCTCACGTACGTCTGACGGCGCGGTCGCGCGCACGCCGAACGCGCGCTATACGCGCGCACGCCGCGCGAACACGGGCCCATAGCTCAACTGGTCAGAGCTCCCCGCTCATAACGGGGCGTGTCTCGGTTCGAATCCGGGTGGGCCTATCTTCCTCGCGCTCGGTGTTGCGATCGCTCGCGAAGCGCGGTACGAGCGCCGTCCCCGCGCGAGCCCAAGAGCGCGGGGGAAAGGCGTGAGCGTGCGCGAGCAGTTGAGAGCACTCGTGAGTCTGGCGGAGATCGACGCGAAGGCGCGGAGCCTCGAGGACCGCCTGAGGGCGCTCCCGGGCGAGCTCGAGGATCGTCGCGCGGCGCTCCGACGCCTCGAGGCCCTCGTCGCGGGTCAACGCGCGGCGATCGGCGAGGCCGAGCGGCTGCTCGCGCTCGAGGAGCTCGATCTCACGACGCGCGGCGAGGCGCTCTCGAAGGCGAAGTCGAAGAGCGCCAAGGCGCGCAACGGGCGAGAGGCCGAGCTCGCCGAGCGCGAGGTCGAGGCCGTCCGGCGCACGATCAAGGACGGGGAGACGCAGCGCGACGCGCTCAAGGAGCGCCTCGAGAGGATGCGCGCCGGGCTCGCGGAGCCGGAGGAGGCGCTCGCCGAGGCGAAGACGGAGCTCGAGAGCGTGGAGAGGACGATCGAGCCGACGCTCGCGTCGCTTCGCGAGGAGCGCGATCGGATCGTGGTCGGGCGCGAGGGCTACGCGAAGGCGCTCCCGAAGGAGACGCTCCGGCTCTACCAGCGCGTCGTGAAGGGCCGCCCGCCCGCCGTCTGCGAGGTGCTCGACGGCTCCTGCGCCGCGTGCCGCATGGCGGTGGCTCCTCAGCGCCTCATCCAGATCCAGCGCGGCGAGGTGCTCAACTGCCAGAGCTGCCAGCGCTTCCTCTACGTGCAGGCGTCGCTCGACGCCTGACAGCGCGCGCCGTCGAGGCGATGCTCGGGCCTACGCCGAGGTGGTCGACGAGGTGATCGTCGAGGTGGTTGTCAGCCACGCGTCGGCTGGGTGACACTCCCGCCATGTTCATCAGCGGGATGAGTGGCAACGAGATCTACTGCCTCCGGCTCAAGGGGATCGAGCCGGCCGAGATCACCGTCGGCAACAGCGTGCGCTCGCTCGGCGTCGCCGGTGGCCTCGCGAGCATGGGGCGCTCGATCGCCGGCGGCGAGATCCAGCAGGTCACCCAGCTCATCTCCGAGGGGCGGCACGCCGCCATCGAGCGGATGGAGCAGGAGGCCCGCAAGCACGGCGCCTCCGGCGTCACGGGGGTGGTCTCCGAGCTGCGGACGCTCGCGAGCTACACGGAATTCCTCGCGCAAGGCACCGCCGTGGTCGATACGCGGGGCCAGCTCCCGTTCTTCTCGAGCGCCGCCTCGGGGATCGAGCTCTACTGCCACCTCGACGCGGGGTACCGCCCGACGAAGTTCGTGATGGGCAACATCGCCTACGCGCTCGGCGTCGGCCGGGGCGTGCTCGGCTCCCTGCGCACGATGGCGCGCGGAGAGGTCCACGAGTTCAGCTCGATGTACAACCAGATCCGCCACACGGCGCTCCAGCGCCTGCGCGAGGAGGCCTCGCGCGCCGGCGCGAACGCGGTGGTGGACGTGAACGTCCAGATGCTCCCCTACGGGCCGGGCACCGTGGAGCTCCTGCTCACGGGGACGGCCTCGCACCACCCGATGCTCTCGCAGGGGCCCGTCGGCCCCGAGCGCGTCGTCACCTCCGAGCTCACGGGCGCCGAGCTCTGGAACCTCGCCCAGCTCGGGCTCCTGCCCCACCAGCTCGTGATGGCGACGAGCGTGTACTCCCTCGGCTTCGTCGGGGGGCTCGCCGCCAGCTTGAAGGGCCTCGCGCGCGGCGAGATCAACGAGGTCACGCGCCTCGTCTACGAGGCACGCGAGAACTGCCTCGAGCTGATCCGCAAGGAGGCGCAGGAGATCGGCGCCGAGCGCGTGATCGGGAACAAGCTCCACATCCGAGAGATCGGCAACGGCCTCATCGAGATCGTCGCGCTCGGCACGGCCGTGCGGCGCGGGGACGATCGCTTCAAGACCGAGACGCCGCAGCTCCCGCCCCAGGCGGTGATCGTCGACGACGCGTCGCACGTCGCGAAGGAGTCGCTCAGCGCCTTCCCGACCATGCCGGTCGGGGGGATGGCGATGCAGCCGGGGGTGAGGGGGAACGTCTCGCCCGCGGGGCAGCTCGTCGGCTGCCTCATCGCCATCATGGGCTTCGTGTTCTTCGTCTTCATGACGATCCTAGCGGCCGTCGCGGGTCACTGACCGGGGCTCTTCGCGGGCGTACCCCGGGGCTCCCCACGTCTTGCTCGCCAAGGACGCATCGGGTACGAAGCGCGTCCCCTCGAGAGGCGCAGCTGCCTCGGCCTCTTGCGACCCGCGAGCTCATGAGCGACCCGAGCCTGATCCGAGCCGTCAAAGGAATGAACGACGTGCTCCCAGACCAGATGCCGCGCTGGCATCGGGTCGAGGCCGCGTTCCGCGAGGCCGCTCGTCGACACGGCTATCGCGAGGTGCGCACCCCGCTCGTCGAGCCCACCGCGCTCTTCGTCCGCTCCATCGGCGAGGCGACCGACATCGTCGGCAAGGAGATGTACAGCTTCGTCGACAAGGGCGACGACATGCTGACGCTGCGGCCGGAGGGGACGGCGTCGGCCGTGCGCGCCTACGTCGAGCACGCCGTCCACGGCCTCGAGCCCGTCTCGAAGTGGTACTACCTCGGCCCGATGTTCCGGCGCGAGCGCCCCGCGCGCGGCCGCTATCGGCAGTTCTTCCAGGCCGGGCTCGAGTGCTTCGGCGACCCGGGGCCTCAGGTCGACGCGGAGATGATCGCGATGGTCGTCTCGCTCCTCGCCTCGCTCGGGGTCGAGGATCTCGAGGTGCTCGTCAATTCGCTCGGCTCGCGCGAGGCGCGCGCGCGCTACCGCGAGGCGCTCCGAGCCCACCTCGCGCCGCACGCGGCGAGCCTCTCGGACGAGAGCAAGCAGCGCCTCGAGACGAACCCGCTCCGGATCCTCGACTCGAAGAGCCCGATCGATCAGGAGCTCTGCGCGGGCGCGCCGTCGATCCTCGAATTCTTGAGCGATGATGATCGCGCCCACTTCGCGGAGCTGACCGCGACCCTCGAGGCGTTCGGGACGAAGGTCCGCGTCGAGCCGCGGCTCGTGCGCGGGCTCGACTACTACTCGCGGACCCTCTTCGAGATCCAGGGCAAGGGCGGGGCGCTCGGCGCGCAGAACGCGCTCTGCGGTGGAGGCCGCTACGACGGGCTCGTGCGAGAGCTCGGCGGGCCGGACGTCCCCTCGATCGGCTTCGCGATGGGCATCGAGCGCATCCTCCTCGCGCTCGCGGACGAGGCCCCCGGTCCGACGATCGACGCCTTCGTGGTCGTCGCGGAGGGCTCGCTCCGGATCGAGGCCGCGGTGCTGCTCAAGTCGCTCCGCGACGCGGGCCTCGCGGCGGAGGCGGATCTGCGCGGCCAGTCGATGAAGAGCCAGCTCCGGCGTGCCGAGAAGCTCGGCGCGCGCGTGGCGCTCGTCCTCGGGCCGAGCGAGCGGGAGCGCGGCGTCGTCCAGCTCAAGGATCTGCGCGAGCGGCATCAGGAGGACGTCGCGCGAGCCGAGCTCGTCCAGGCCGTGCGCGCGCGCGTCGCGCTCGCGCCAGGCGAGGCCACGTCGTGAGCCGCTCCTCGACCCGCTCCCTCGGAGCGCTCGTCGCGCTCGTCGCGCTGCTCGTCGTCGTCCGCGGCGCCGAGGCCCAGTACCGGCTCCAGGATCCGATGGCGGGCTCCTCGGCCCCGAACGCGAGCGACGAGGCCGCCGACGACGAGGCCGCCGACGACGAGGCCGCCGACGACGAGGCCGCCGACGACGAGGCCGCCGACGACGAGGCCGCCGACGACGAGTCGGCCGCCGCGCACGAGGAGGCGCGACGAGCCGAGCGCGACGCCGCGGCGAGCGAGGGTGAGGGTCAGCCTCCCGCCGCGATCAACCCGGCCGTCGGGCAGACGACGCGCTTCGTCGCGCCGCCACCGCCTGCGCCCGCGCGGGGCGACTTCACGCTCCCCTTGCCGCCGCTCTTTCTCTACGATCGACGGGGCGGGATCACGACGACGGCCGTCTTCCCCGGCTTCTACCTGCGCGAGTCGCCGGGGGTGAGCGAGCTGGTCATTCCGCCGATCTACCACCGGGAGGGCGCCTCGCCCTTCGACGTCGTCTTCCCGCTCTTCTGGTGGTTCCGCGGCGAGGGTCACCACACGTGGATCGTAGGTCCGGTCTTCCACCACGAGGACGCCACGAGCCACGACGTGGGCGTCGTCCCGCTCTTCATGAGCGGCCACCACGAGGGCGGGCGCTACTATCACATCCTGCCGCCGCTGCTCTCGGCGGCGTGGGGCAGCGAGGACGAGGACTACCTGACGGCGGGGCTGCTCGCCTATCGCTTCCGCCGCGCGGACGAGGAGTCGTGGGGGCTCTTCCCGCTGCTCTGGGTCCACGACTCCCCCACGGAGCAATACCAATTCGTCCCGCCGCTCTTCTATCGGTGGCGCAACCCCGAGCTCGGCCGGACGCTCACCGTCCTCGCGCCGTTCTACCTCCAAGAGGACCGCGATCAGAGCTTCTGGGGCATCGCCGGGCTCTTGCACCACGCGGAGGGGCGCGACTTCCACTCGACGACGATCCCGCCGCTGCTCTTCCACTACTCCGAGTCACCCGGCGCCTTCCGGCTCTCGACCCCCGCCTTCCTCTATCTGCGCGAGGGTGAGAGCGAGACGCTCGTCTCGTGGCTCTATCAGCGCTACCGCGGCGCGACGGAGCTCGACGCGGCGCTGCCGCTCTTCGCGTGGGCTCGCGATCCGCGCGACCACAGCGAGACGCTGATGATCACGCCGCTCGCGTGGCACTGGTCGAGCCCCGCCTACGACAATTGGCTCTTGGCGCCGCTCTTTCTCAGCCTCGAGGAGCACGGCCGGAGCCACCTGTGGCTGACGCCGCTCTTCGGCAACTTCGTGAACCACGAGACCCACGACGAGACGACCTGGGTCTTCCCCTCGCTCCAGGTCTCGCGCTGGCACGACGGCGACGCGGTGAACCTCCACCCGATCTGGTACTTCGAGAGCGTCCCGACCCATCGCTACACCGTCCTCAACCCGATCTGGTGGGACATCGAGAATTTCGAGGCGCACGCGCGCTACTCGGTGCTCTTCCCCTTCTACTACCGCGTCGCGGAGAACAACACCGAGACCCAGGTGACGCTCCCGCTCTTCACCTACTTCCGCCGGCGCGAGTGGCCGCACGAGGGGCGCTGGGAGTGGGAGCTCCACGTGAGCCTGCTCTTCGACTACGGCGAGCGCAGCGACGGCGAGCACTGGTGGCGCATCCTCTACGGGCTCACGGGGTGGGAGCACCGCATCGGCCACGATCGGCTCTGGCTCTTCTATCTCCCGATCGACTTCGCCAACACCTCCGTGGCGATCGAGCCCACGCCCGGCGCGCCGGCGACGGAAGCGCGCATCATCGCGACCGAGCCGCTGCGCTTCTGACGCCCGCGTAGCGCCGCTGACCCTCACGCGCCGTGGAGGAGCGTCGCCGCCTCGACGCGGGCGCGGCCGTCGTCGTCGGTCCACCGAGGGAGCGCCATGGTGACGCGCGTCCCGTGCGGCTCGACGGGGTGGAGCGTGACCTCGCCTCCGTGCATCTGGATCACCTTCTCGACCAGCGCGAGCCCGAGCCCGGTGCCCGTGGCGCGCGTCGTGAAGAAGGGATCCTTGGCGCGCTCGCGGACGGCCGCGCTCATCCCCTCGCCCTCGTCGAGCACGTCGACGAGGAGCGCGCGCTCGGTCGCGGTGACGGTGATCGCGATGTGTCCCCCCGACGGCATCGCGCGGACCGCGTTGTCGATCACGTTCACGAGCGCCCGCCGGAGCAGCGCGGCGTCGGCGTGGAGGTGGAGATCCCCCGCCGTGACCGTGAAGGTGAAGGGGACGTCGCTCTCGTGCGCGCGGCGGATCGCGGCGACGACGTCGTCGATGAGCGGACCGACCCGGACGATCGTCGGCCGGAAGGACATCGGCTCCGCGAAGTGCGCGAGGGACTGGCCGAGGTCGCCGAGCCGATGCGTCTCCTCGCGGACGATCGCGAGGAGCATCGCGACGTCCCGTGGGCGCGTGGTGCGCTTGCGGAGCGAGGACGCGGCGTTGCGAAGCACGGCGAGGGGGTTGCGGACCTCGTGCGCGACGACGGCCGCGAGCTCGCCGATGGCCGCGCGCCGGCGCGTCTCGTCGAGCTCGTGCTCGGCTCGCGCGAGGTCCTCGAGCGAGCGCGCGAGGAGCGTCGAGCTGCGCTCGAGCTCGCCCTCGGCCTCGAAGACCTGACGCATCAGGGTCGCCGCGAGGAGGAGGATCGTGAGGCTGATCGTGTGGATCGTGACCTCGAGCTGGCGGACGCCGCGTGCCCAGGAGACGATGTCGACGATCCCGCTCGCGAGGACCAGGGCGAGCCCGAGCGCGAGCAGGCGCAGCTCCCGTCGCTCGAGCGTCGCCCTCGCGAACTGGAGCGTCATCGGCGTCATGGCGAGGGCGAGCAGCGCGGCGGCGACGATCCCCGCCACGCCGAGGCGCGCCGGATCCTCTCCGTCGCGCGGATCCACGAAGAGCCCGCTCGCGGCGAGGGTGGCGAAGAGCGCGCCGGCCGTGATCGATGGCCACCTCGGCAGCCTCACGCCGACCAGCCCGGCGAAGAGATCGGGCACGAGCGCCGCGATCGCGCCCATGCTCGCGAGCTGCCAGCTTCGCGCCATCGCGACGAAGGTCGGGCTCGAGCCGGACACGATCTGCGCGGTGGCCAAGAGGCCGCAGGCGATGAGCGTCGAGACGAGCGAGAAGGACGAGAGCCGCCGCTCGTCGGCGCGCAGCCGCGCGAGCAGCGCGAACCAGATCGCGATGACGACGAGCATTCCCGCCGCACCGACGAGGAGCATCGCGTGGACCGACACGAGGGCGATCGAACGCGGACCGGGCGCGTCGGTCAACCCGCGGCGGCTCCGGGCGGCAGGAGCAGCGTCACCGTCGTGCCTCGCCCGCGCGAGCTGTCGATGCTCACGCGGCCCTCGTGCGCGCCGACCACGCGCGCGACGATCGCGAGGCCGAGGCCCGTCCCCTGCTTGTGGGTCGTGAAGAACGGCTCGAGCGCGCGGCTCCGGACGAGCGTGTCCATCCCGTCGCCCGGATCGATGATCTCGAGCCGGACGCGGCGGACCTCGTCGGCCCTCGCGCGGATCTGGATGGTGCTCCCTGCCGCGGCCTCGACCGCGTTCTCGAGGACCTTGACGATCGCGTGCCGCATCGCGTCCGGCTCGCAGCGCACGACGAGCCCAGGCTCGACGTCGAGGTCGACCGAGAGCGTGGATCCGTGATGGGCTCGCGTCTCGACGAGCGCGTCCTCGACGAGCGCCGCGACCCGCACGTCCCGCCGCTCGTGGCGGAGCGGCTTGGCGAAGAGCAGCAGATCACCGACGAGGCGGTTGAGGTAGCTCGTCTCCGCGTCGATCGCGTCGAGCGTGCGGTTCGCTTCACCCCGCTCGAGCGCCTCGAGCGTGAGGCTCTCGACGGATCGACGCAGCGCCGACATCGGGGCCTCGAATTCGCTCGCGAGCACGACCGAGAGCTCGCCGACGTCGGCGAGATGCTTGGCGCTCGATCGGTCCTGGGTCGCGCGGACGAGCGCGGCGTGGCTGGCCTCGAGGGCGAGCTTGCGCGCGCGGAGGCGATCGCCGACCGCTGCGAAGCGGCGAAGGAGCACCCAGGACGCGGTGACGATGACCAGGGTGCCGAGCAAGACGAGCGAGAAGATGGGCGTGCGCCCCCAGAGGCGCGCGATCTGCTCGTAGCCGGTGGCGATCGCCGCGGGCGTGATCCCGACCAGGATCCAGCGCGCGCTGGCGCGCTCGCGCGCGGCGCGGGCGAGGAGCGCGACGTCGAGCACGAACGTCGCGAGGGCGAACGCGAGCAGGACCGCGCCGAGCGGCCGCAGGGAGGGCGCGTGCGCCATCTCGGGCTCCACCGTCCGCGGGTCGTGGACGAGGCCGAGCGCGGCGATCACGGCGCTCGCGACGAGGGTCGCGACGACCGCGCGCGACACGGCGCGTGGGACGGGCCGGCCCGAGAGCTCGGCCGCGACGCGAAAGAGCCCGATCCCCGCGACGAAGCTCCCGGCGTAGAGCAGGCGCGCGCCGAGCTCGGCCGTCTCGGGCGCGACCTCCGCGGTGAGGAACACGGCGCCGAGGGCGGCGCCCGTCGCGCCCGCCGCCATGCCGGAGAACGCCAGCCCGACGGCGTCGTGCCTTGGGCCATAGAGCCAGAGCCACGCGAAGACGAACGCGGCCTGCGCGTAGCAGGCGACGCTGACGACGAGGGCGGTCCCGAAGGCCGACACGCGCGCAGCGTACGCGACCCGCCGTCCCTTGTCGGGGTCCAGGCCCTCGGGCGCGCGCCCCCCGAAATTTGCCGAACGACCCAGGAGCTGCCCTACCATCGCCTCGTGCGCCACGCTCTCCCCGTCGTCGCGTGCCTCCTCGGGCTCGCCCCCCTGGCCGCTTCGAGCGGCTCGCTCGCCCAAGAGGTGCGGACGAGCGAGCCCGCCGCGCCGCATCCGGTCTCCGAGTACGGCGGCGTCACGCCCGGGCGCCCGAACCCGCCCCCCGCGCTCGGGCGGCTCGCGGCACGGCGCGGTCGCGCGGCCCCCGCGGCGATCCTCACCTGGCCCGGCTTCCAGATGCGCCCGGACGGCGGCTCGCGCTTCTTCGTCCAGACCAACGCCGCCGTGGCGACGCGGCTCGCGAGCACGGAGGGGCGCGTCGAGGTCGTCTTCCCGAACACGGCGACCCACGTCGGGAACAGCCGGCGCTACCTCGAGACGGCGTTCTTCGAGACCCCGGTCGTCCGCGCGCACCTCGAGCGCCGCGGGCGCGACATGGTCCTCGTGCTCGCGATGCGCGCGAGCGTCGTCCCCCAGATCACCTCGAGCGTCGAGGGGGGCTTCGCCTACACGTTCATCGACTTCGCGCCCGGGCGCTACCGCCCGGCCGATCTCGCCCCGAGCGCGCCAGCGCCCTCGCGCGCTCAGGGCGCGGCGAGCGTGCGCCCCGCTTCACCCGAGAGCGCCCGGGACTTCCCCTCGAGCGAGCCCGCCGACGCCGAGCGTCCGCCCGCGGTCCGCGGACCCACGCGCTGAGCAGGTCGAAGGGGGGCAGGTCGAAGGGGGGCAGGTCGAAGGGGGCTCGCGTCGCGCGCTCCACGCCTCGACACCGAGGGGCACGGCTGCTATGAGGCGGCGCCTTCTCGGGTCGTCGTCTTCGCGAGGCGTCCAGCCTGCCGGTGCGAGCACCGGACGCGATGCGGCCCCGATGGGAGTGTTCGCGGCGATGCACGTCGCCGCAGTCGAGGAGACGCGGCTCATGTTCAGTTCGAAGACACCGATTCGATCCACTCTCGTCCACGCCGCGAGCGCGCTCGGGGCGCTCGTCGCGGCGCTCGCCGCGAGCACGGCCTCGCTCGCGACGGCCTTCGCCCAGGAGCCCCACCACCAGGCCGGCGGCGAGGCGAACCTCAGGCTCCCGGACTTCTCGACCATCTCGATGCTCGGCGTCGACGGTCGCACGCTCCTCATGAGCGGCCTCGTGGTCTCCTCGCTCGGCGTGCTCTTCGCGGTCGCCATCTACATGCAGATGCGCGCGCTCCCGGTGCACAAGGCGATGCTCGAGATCTCGGAGCTCATCTTCGAGACCTGCAAGACCTACGTCGCGACGCAGTTCCGCTTCATCATGATCCTCTTCGCGTTCATCGGGACGATCATGGCCGTCTACTACGGCGTCTTCGTCGGGTTCTCGATCGCGAAGGTGGCCGTCATCCTCCTCTTCTCGCTGGTCGGCATCGCGGGCTCGGTGGCCGTCGCCGTCTACGGCATCCGCGTGAACACCTTCGCGAACTCGCGCACCGCCTTCGCGTCGCTCCGCGGCAAGGGCTACGACGTCTACGCGATCCCGCTCCGCGCCGGCATGAGCATCGGGATGCTCCTCATCTCGATCGAGCTCTTCCTGATGATCTGCATCCTCGTCTTCGTCCCCGGCGAGTGGGCGGGCCCGTGCTTCATCGGCTTCGCGATCGGGGAGTCGCTCGGCGCCTCGGCGCTCCGCATCGCGGGCGGCATCTTCACGAAGATCGCCGACATCGGCTCCGATCTCATGAAGATCGTCTTCAAGATCAAGGAGGACGACGCGCGCAACCCCGGCGTCATCGCGGACTGCACGGGTGACAACGCGGGCGACTCGGTCGGCCCCTCCGCCGACGGCTTCGAGACCTACGGCGTCACGGGCGTCGCGCTCATCTCCTTCATCCTCCTCGCGATCCACCCGAACCACCCGGTGGAGGCGACGATCCTCCTCGTCTGGATCTTCGTCATCCGCATCGTGATGGTCATCGCCAGCGCCATCTCCTACTTCGTCAACGAGGCGATCCAGAAGAGCCGCTTCGGCGACGCCGTGCGCTTCAACTTCGAGACGCCCCTCACGCACCTCGTGATCCTGACCTCGGTCGTCTCGATCATCCTCACGTTCGTCGTGAGCCACCTGCTCATCCCCGACGTGAGCGGGAACACCTCCCTCTGGTGGAAGCTCTCGGTCATCGTGAGCTGCGGCACCGCGGCGGGCGCGATCATCCCGGAGGTCATCAAGGTCTTCACCTCGACGGAGTCGGCGCACGTGCGCGAGGTCGTCCAAGCCTCGAAGGAGGGCGGCGCCTCGCTGAACGTCCTCGCGGGCCTCACGGCGGGCAATTTCTCGGCGTACTGGATGGGCATCGTCTTCGTCGTGCTGATGGGCGTCGCCTACTACGTGACGCTCATCGACGCCGGCACGCCCGAGGCCGTGGGCGCGCTGATGAGCCTCAACGGCATCGACGTCTCGCCCGTCTTCGCGTTCGGGCTCGTCGCCTTCGGCTTCCTCGGCATGGGCCCCGTGACGATCGCCGTCGACAGCTATGGCCCCGTCACCGACAACGCCCAGTCCGTCTACGAGCTCTCGCTCATCGAGAGCGTCAAGGACGTGAAGGCGGAGATCAAGAAGGACTTCGGCTTCGAGCCGAACTTCGACGTCGCGAAGGATCTCCTCGAGGAGAACGACGGCGCGGGCAACACCTTCAAGGCGACCGCGAAGCCCGTCCTCATCGGAACCGCCGTCGTCGGCGCGACGACCCTCATCTTCTCCGTCATCGTCGTGCTCACGGGGCTCCAGCCCGAGCTGCTCTTCAACCTCTCGCCCCTCCACCCGCCCTTCCTCCTCGGCCTCATGGCCGGCGGCGCGATGATCTTCTGGTTCACGGGCGCCTCGACGCAGGCGGTCTCGACGGGCGCGTACCGGGCGGTCGAGTTCATCAAGGCGAACATCAAGCTCGAGGGTGTCGAGAAGGCGTCGGTCGAGGACTCGAAGAAGGTCGTCCAGATCTGCACGGAGTACGCGCAGAGGGGGATGTTCAACATCTTCCTCGCGATCTTCTTCGGCACGCTCGCGTTCGCCTTCCTCGAGTCGTACTTCTTCATCGGCTACCTCATCGCGATCGCGCTCTTCGGCCTCTTCCAGGCGCTCTTCCTCGCGAACGCCGGCGGCGCTTGGGACAACGCGAAGAAGGTCGTCGAGACGGAGCTCAAGGCGAAGGGCACGCCGCTCCACGACGCGAGCATCGTGGGCGACACCGTCGGCGATCCCTTCAAGGACACGTCCTCGGTCGCCATGAACCCGGTCATCAAGTTCACGACGCTCTTCGGCCTCTTGGCCGTCGAGCTCGCGGAGATCCTCCAGGAGCACCAGGGGATCGGGCTGCGCCTCGGCGTCGCCGCGGTGCTCTTCGTGGCGAGCGCCGTGTTCGTCTACCAGTCGTTCTACGGCATGCGCATCGGGTCTTCGGGCGCGAGCCACGAGAAGGACGCGCCGAAGAAGGCCGAGGCCGCCGCCGAGTGACGGCGCGCTGGGCTCGGCGAGAGGGAGGGCCCTGGGCAGCCCCTCCGACGAGGAACGAACGGCACGAATCGAGGCAACCGGTTCGTGCCGTGAGTCGGCCTCGTCGACCGTGAACGGGCCGTGGACTGGAGAGCACCTCGCTCGCGCGGGGTGCTCTTCGCGTATCCGTCGCTCGCGCGATGGGGCGACGAGCGGGCCCTCGGGCCGGGGATCAGCCGAGCTCGCTCTGGAACAGGCGCACGACCTCCTTCTGCATGTCGACGCGGCGCGCCTCGGGGAAGCCCATCCAGGTCTCGACGCAGACCCCGACGCAGCCGGTGGCCGCGACGATGACCTCGGTCGAGCTCGTCGGGACGGGGAAGTAGTTGGTGGCCCAACGCTCGTCCTCGCTCTCGAGGTTCGCGTTGAGCCGATCGACGACGCGCGCGAGCACCTCGGGCATCGGCTCGACCCCGTAGACGAGCGACTGGCCGAAGGAGGGCGTAACGCTTGGATCGTAGCGCTTGTGGCTCTCGTGGAGCGTGCAGACGAGGGCGGGGCGCTCCTCGAGCACGAGGTCCATGAAGATCCGCGCGAGGCGGCGCTCATAGTCCGAGGAGGCGGCGTCGCCGGGGTAGCAGCGGTTCAGATCGAGCCCGGCATAGAGGCCTCGCGCGTGCGCCATGCGCTGGCGCGCGCGATACGCGCCGGGGTTCATCACGGGGCAGACGAGCAGGCGCCCGCGCCGCGGCGTGAGGCCCTCCTCGATCAGCTCCTCGAGGGCGTGGACGCCGGCCACCTCGTCGCCGTGGATCCCCGCCTCGAAGAGGAGCGTGGGCCCCGGCGCTTCGGCCTCGAAGACGTGAAGATGGACGTTGGGTGCGAGCGGATGGACGCCAGGGCCGTGCATCGCGCGGCTCTACCACCTCGCTCCGGGCTCGACACCCCGCGCCGAGCAAGGTAGGCCCCGCGCATGATCGACTCGCGCGTTCGCTCTTCGTTGTCGTTGGGGCTCATGACGGCCTCGCTCCTCGGCGTCGCCCTCTCCGGCTGCTCGCGCGAGGAGCCGAGCTTCCGCCCGCACTCGAGCCTCCAGTCGGGGGAGCAGGCGCGGTCGAACGCCAACGAGGGGGCGCACGGATCGGCCGCGAGCCCGGCGGGGGCGGCCGCGCGCCCGAGCGCCGAGCCCGAGGGGCCGCCGGCGCCTCCCGACGTGGCCGCGCCGCCCGCGGACGCCGAGCGGACGCCGAGCGGCCTCGCCTCGCGGGTGCTTCGCCCGGGCACGGGCACGGAGCACCCGAGCGCGCGCGATCGCGTGACGGTCCACTACACGGGCTGGACCACCGACGGCCACAGCTTCGACAGCTCCGTCACGCGCGGCGAGCCGGCGACGTTCCCGCTCAACGCCGTGATCGCGGGCTGGACGGAGGGCCTCCAGCTGATGGTGGTCGGCGAGCGGCGGCGCTTCTGGATCCCGGAGGAGCTCGCCTACCGCGGCCGCCCCGGCCGTCCCGCCGGCACGCTCGTCTTCGACGTCGAATTGCTGTCGATCCAGGCGGCGCCGCCCGCGCCCGAGACGCCGCCCGACGTGGCCGCGGTGCCGCCGAACGCGGAGCGCACGCCGAGCGGGCTCGCGTCGCGCGTCCTTCGCCCTGGCACCGGGACCGTGCACCCGACGGCGGACAGCGTCGTCGAGGTCCACTACTCGGGCTGGACGACCGACGGTCAGATGTTCGACAGCTCCGTCACGCGCGGCGAGCCCGCGCAGTTCCCGCTCGGTAACGTCATCGCGGGCTGGACGGAGGGCGTGCAGCTCATGGTCGAGGGCGAGCGGCGGCGCTTCTGGATCCCCGAGTCGCTCGCCTACCAGGGCCGCCCCGGCGCGCCGGCGGGCATGCTGGTGTTCGACGTCGAGCTGCTCCGGATCCTGCGCTGATCGCGGCGCGCGCCCCGGCGTCCCGAGGGCGGCGCGAGCGCGGAGCGGATCGGGTATCGTGTCGCGTATGCTCGATCTCGCTACCGATCCGAAGCTCGCGGAGCGCCAGATGCAGGCGCTCATCTTCGCGCTGACCACGTTCGGCCACATCGACGGCGACTTCGACGACGCCGAGCGGGAGGTGGTCAAGGGGACGATCCGCTCCCTCGTCGAGCGCCGCGTCGAGGGCGCCATGCGGAGCGCCGACGCCTCGACCAAGCGCGAGCTCGTCGATCGCTTCGTCGGCCACTTCGGCGAGATCTTCGAGAACGTCGATCGCTTCGTCTCCGAGGTGATGACGGAGCCGGTCGCGGTCAACGACGAGCGCGACGCGGTCGTGCACGCGAAGCTGAAGCTGCGCTGCTTCGAGCTCTTCTCCGACTTCGACGCGAAGGGGCGTGACGCGCTCCTCGACGCGATCGACGAGCTCATCGCGGCCGACGGGCAGGTCCACCCGGCCGAGGCGAAGTTCCGAGCGGAGCTCGCCCAGCTCCTCGCCTCCGACGCGCTCACGGACGAGCTGCTCGAGGAGGAGCCGGACGACGCGGAGGAGGGGGAGCGGGTCAGCCGGCTCCACGCGATCGGGGATCCGATCGAGGCCGTCTCGGGGGACGTGAGCGTGAGCCCGCTCGTCGACGAGCGCGCCGAAGGCGATCACCAGTTCTTCAAGCAGCTCGAGTTCCACTACTCGGCGAACCCGGAGCGGATCAAGAAGCAGGTCGACGCCGACCTCGAGCTCGTCCAGCGCGCGATCGCGCTGCTCGACGCGCGTCGCGAGGAGGGGCGCGGCAGGCTCTCCGGCGCGAAGCAGGTGGGGGAGCTCGAGGGGAGCCACCTCGACGGACACATCCAGTGGATGAGGCCCGAGCCAGGTCGCGTGTACGACGTCGTCGTCCTCGGCGACCTCCACGGCTGCTACTCGGCGCTCAAGGCCGGCGTGATGCAGACCAAGTTTCTCGAGCGCGTCGAGGCCTACCGACGCGATCCGAGCAAGCCCTATCCGCTCCTCGTCTTGCTCGGCGACTACATCGACCGCGGGATCTTCAGCCTGAACGGCGTGCTCAGGAGCGTGCTCCAGCTCTTCGTCACGGCCCCCGAGCACGTCGTCCCGCTGCGCGGCAACCACGAGTACTACATCGAGCATCAAGGGCAGATGTACGGGGGCGTGAAGCCGGCGGAGGCGATCAACTCGCTCAAGCCGTACCTCTCGATCGACGTGTTCCGGCGGTACAAGGAGCTCTTCGACGCGCTCCCGAACGTGTTCTTCCTGGGTCGCACGATGTTCGTGCACGGCGGCATCCCGCGGGAGCGCGCGCTCAAGCAGCGGTGGAGCGATCTCGCCTCGCTCGAGGACTGGGAGCTGCGCTTCCAGATGATGTGGAGCGATCCGAGCTCCGCGGACGTGATCCCGGCGGCGCTCCAGGACGCGAGCGCGCGCTTCCCCTTCGGTCGGCTTCAGCTCCAGGCCTTCCTCCAGCGGATCGGCTGCAACGTCCTCGTCCGTGGCCACGAGAAGATCGAGGAGGGCTTCAGGTCGCACTACGACGGCCCGTACAAGCTCTTCACCGTCTTCTCGTCGGGGGGCGCGGAGAACAACGATCTCCCCGAGGGCTCGAGCTACCGCTCCGTCCAGCCGAAGGGGCTCCGCGTGGTCGTCCACGTCGATGGCTCGACCGACTATCAGCCCTTCGCGCTCGACTGGGCCGCGTATCAGGATCCGAGCGCCAACGGCTTCTTCGCGAAGCCGATGGAGATCGAGCACCGCGAGAGCTGACGGCCAATGCGCCGTCAGTCGAGCTTGCCGCGCGCGAGGTAGCTGATCACGACGAGCGCCTCTCGCACGGCGTTCTTCGCGCGCGAGAGGCCGCGATCGGGCACCCCGACGCCGCGGACCTTCCTGAAGTGTCGGCTGAAGAGCCGCGTGCTCCGAGGGACGTGGTAGGCGTCGGTCACGACGAGGATCGACGCGCTCGGATCCGCGAGGAGCGCGGCGACCTCGCGCGCGTTCTCCTCGGTCGAGCGGGAGCCCTCCTCGAGCACGATCCGCTCGCGCGCGAGGCCGAGGGCGAGGGCCGTGGCGAGCGCCGCGTCGGCCTCGCTCCGCGCTCGCCCGACCCGACCGCCGGAGAGGACGAGCCGCTCGGCCCGCTCCTCGAGGACGATGCGCGCCCCGAGCGCCACGCGTCGCTCGAGCGTCCGGGTCGGGGCTCCGTCCTCGCGCAGCTTGCAACCGAGCACGACGGCGTAGTCGAAGCGCTCGCCCCGCTCGGGGTGCGCGCGTCGGCCCTTCCACTCGAGCCCCGCGGCGAGCGCGGCCACGTAGAGCGCGGCCTGGGACGCGACGAGGACGATCGCCTCGGCGATCACGTCATGACCCGCCCTTCCCGCGGCGCTCCTTGAGGAGCAAGAGCAGCGCGGCGCCGCCGAGCAGGGCCGTCGGGCCCACGAGACAGCACAGGATGCCCGCGATGAGCAGCAGCTCGCTCGTCCCGATCCCCATCATCGCACCGCCTCGCACGAGCGCGCGTGTCCGTCGCGACAGGCCTGCGCGCGCAGCTCGCGCGCGCGGCTCGGATCGCGCGGCACGCCAGAGCCCGCGTCGTAGAGGGAGGCGAGGTTGGCGCAGCCGATCGCGGCGTGGCCCTCACACGCGCGGCGAAAGAGCTCCGCAGCGCCGGCGGGATCCGCGGCGGTGCTCGGATCGCCCCGCAGGACGAGCGCGCCGAGGTTCGAGCACCCGCGCAGCTCGCCGCCGTCACAAGCGCGCGCGTAGAGGCGCCGCGCGCTCGCGGGATCCGGCGCGGGCACGCCGATCCCCCGCTCGAACATGAAGCCCAGGCTGTTGCAGCCTCGGAGCTCGTTGCCCTCGCAGGCGCGGGTGAAGAGCGTGACGGCGCGCGCGGGATCGGCGGCGACGCCGGTGCCGTTCTGGAGCAAGAGGCCGAGCCGCGTGCAGCCGACGAGCTCCCCCCCCTCGCAGGCGTGCTCGTAGAGCCGCGACGCGCTCGTGGGGTCGACCGCGCCGCTCCGCCCGTCCTCCTCGAGGCTCCCGAGGTTCACGCAGCCCGCGAGGTCCCCCGCTCGGCACGCGCTCGCGTAGAGGCGCCCCGCCTCCTCGAAGCTCTGCCGGACGCCGCGTCCCATCTCGACGTGGCTCCCGAGCGCGGTGCAGGCGGAGGCCACGGCCGCGTCGCAGGCGCCGCGCAAGAGCGTGAGCGCCCGCGCGACGTCGCGCGCTCCTCCGATGGCGTCGTCGAGCACGAGCGCGAGCTGGTAGCAGCCGAGCGGCGAGCCGCTCGAGCAGCCGCGCTCATAGAGGCGCCGCGCCTCCGCGGCGTCGCGCGGCACGCCCGGCGCGCCCTCCTCGACGAGGAGGCCGAGGTTGGTGCACGCGACGGCGGCTCCCGCCTCGCACGCGCGGCGATAGAGCTCGGCCGCGCCGGCGGGGTTCGGCGCGCCGACGATCCCCGTCTCGACGAAGCGCGCGACGTTGCTGCACGCGATCGCCACGTCCGCCGCGCAGGCTTGGCGAAAGAGGGCGAACGCGCGCTCGAGGTCGCGCGGCGCGCCGAGCCCGTCCTCCTCCATGATGCCGAGGTGGTTGCACGCGAGCATCGCGCCATCGTCGCAAGCGCGCGCGAGCATCGTCCGAGCGCGGCTCACGTCGCGGGCGGCGCCGACGCCGTCTCGGAGCGCGACCGCGTAGTCGAGGCACGCCTCGGCGAGCCCGGCGTCGCAGGCGCGCGCGAGGAGCGGCGTGCTGCGCTCGGGCGCGCTCGCCACCGCGCGCGCGAGCGCGAGGCAGCCCTGACCGTCGCCGCGATCGCAGGCCACCTGGAGCAGCCGCTCGGCGCGCTCGGTGCTCGAGGAGGGGGCGTCCGAGGCGGAGGCGTCCTCCTCGCGGAGCCGGCGCGCGAGCTCGACGCACGCGGCGTCGACGTCGGCGGTGCAGGCGTCGCTCATGAGCCGCTCGGCGCGCGCGCGGTCCACGTTCACGCCCTCGCCGAGCCAGAGCAGCCGGCCGAGATCGAAGCAGCCGCGCTGATCGCCGCCCTCGCAGGCGGTCCCGAGGAAGACCGCCGCGCGCTCGGGCTCCTGGCGGACGCCGCGCCCGAGGATGAAGAGCTCGCCGAGCACGCGGCAGCCCGCGGGGTGGCTCCGGTTGCACGCCTGGCGGAGCATCGGGATCGCGTCGGGGAGGCTCGCCTCGTCTCCGATGAGCCGCGCGGCGTCGCTGACGCAGGCGTCGAGCGAGCGGGCCCCGCAGGGCTCGTCGGGGAGCTGAGCCCGCGCCGCGAGCGGCGCGACGAGCGAGGCGAGGACGAGGCAAGCGAGAGAGGCGTGACGCATCGAAGCACCGGATAGGTCGAGCTCGCTCGGCCCCCCTCGGGCCGCGGCGAGCCGACGCTCGGACGACGAGGCGTGCCACGAACTTCAGTCGACGCAATCGGCCTCGCGCGGCGCGAGCGCTCGACGAGCCGCGCCTCGGCGTGCAGCCTTCGGGCGATGCTCTGCCCACGCGAAGCGAGGCTCGTCCGCCGGAGCGCGGGCGAGAGGCGAGGCTGGGCCCTCGCGCTCGCGATCACGCTCGCGGTCGTCGGCGAGCGCGCCCTCGCGCGCGCGGACGCGCCTCCCGACACCGCCTCGCTCGGCTGGTCGCGGCTCCCGGGGGCGGAGGGGTGCGCGACGTCGATCGAGCTCGGCGAGCGGATGGAGGCCATCCTCGGTCATCGCGTGCTCGTCGCGGCTCCCGAGGCGTCGATGGCGATCGAGGGGCGGATCGAGCCGAGCGGGGCGGGTTTTCGCGCGACGATCGTCGTCAGCCGCCGCGGCGGTGAGCGCGAAGGGGAGCGCGTCTTCTCGCACGAAGGCCCCGACTGCCGCGACGCGACCGAGCCGCTCGCCTTGGTGCTCGCGCTCCTCGTCGATCCCGAGGCCTCGCCCCTCGAGCGCCGCGAGGCGCCGCACCCGCTCGCCTCGCGGGCGCAGCGTTCGCCTTCGGTGCCCACCTCGATCGACGACGCGTCCGATCCGCACGACGCGCCGCGCCTCGTCCTCGATCTCGGCGCCGGGGTGAGCCTGCTCGCGACGCCCTTCGTCGCCCCCGTCGGTCGGATCACCCTCCACCTCGTCTTCCCAGGGCTCCGCGCGTTCCCGCTGGCGATCATCGCGACGGGGTGGACGGCGCCCTTCTCCCGCGCGGAGGCGCCCGATGGCGGCGCGCTGGATCTCCTCCTCGCCGCAGGCGGCCTCGGCGTGTGTTGGATGCCGAGGATCGAGGCCTGGCTCGAGGGCTCGATCTGTCTCCTCGCCGACGTCGGCGCGGCCCTCGTCGTCGGCACACGAGCGCTCGTGCCGGACGAGCGCGAGCGCGTGCTCGTCTTCGGTGACGTCCTCTTCGCGCTCCGCGCTCGCCTCGCGGAGGCGTGGACCGCGCACCTCGCCCTCTCGCTCCTCGGGGTCGGCCGACAGGAGCCGTGGACGGCCATGGGCGAGACGCGCTTTCGGCCCGAGCCGCTCGGCGTCCTCGTCACGCTCGGCCTCGGGTTCGACGTCGGGATCGGGCGCTGACGGCGCGCCTCGCTCGAGGTGATCCGCCCTGCGGTGGCGCGCTGGCTCGGTGGGCGGGAGGCTCACGCCGATTCACGCGGCGTGAGGGAGAGGCTCTGGGCAGAGCCTCCGATGAGGAAGGAACAGCACGAAGCAGGGCAACGGGTTCGCGCCGTGAGCGGCCGGGGAGGGCGCGAGCTTTCAGAAGAACGCCGCGCGACGTCCACGATATCGTCGGGTCCTCGTGTCCACGGGCCAGCCCCCCTCGATCGACTTCGCGGCGCTCTTTCGGAGCCACGCCAAGGCCGTGCTGCGCACGCTGCGGCGGCTGGGGGTCGAGGAGCGCGACCTCGAGGACGTCGCGCAGGAGGTCTTCTTGACGCTGCACGCCAAGCTCGCCGAGATCCGCAACCCCGCGGCGACGCGCGCGTTCCTCTTCGGGATCGTGGCGCGCCACGCCTCGGATCATCGCAAGAGCGCGAGGGTGCGACGCGAGCGGCCGGGCGAGGTGCCCGAGCGCGCGGGCTCGGCCCCCCAGCTCTCCGAGATCGTCGCCCGCGAGCGGCGGCTGCGGCTCGATCGCGCGCTCGACGCGCTCGACGGCGACAAGCGGACGGTGTTCGTCCTCTTCGAGGTCGAGGAGCTCTCCATGCGTGAGATCGCCGACGCGCTCGACGTGCCGCTCCAGACGGCCTACGCGCGGCTCTACGCGGCGCGCAAGGCGCTCTCGCTCGCGCTCCGCGAGCTCGCGCCCGCGGCGGGAGGAGGGGGCCTCGGATGACGACACCGTCGGACGATCCGCCGCGCCTCCGCCTCGATCCGGGCGAGGACGACGAGCTGCGCGCGATGCTCGCGGCGGCGCGCGAGGAGGACGACGACGAGGGGCGGATCGAGCGGCTCGCGGCGCGGCTCGGGCCGCTCCTCGGCGGCCCGACGGGCGGGGGCTCGACGGGAGGCTCGACGGGCACGAGCGGGGAAGGGGGCGCGTCGCGAGCGCCCAGCGCGAGCGGATCGGCGAGCCAGCACGCCGCGAGCCAGCACGCCGCGAGCCAGCACGCCGCGCTGCTCGGCGCGGGCGCGACGAAGCTCGCGCTCGGCGGGCTCCTCGTGGCGAGCCTCGGGCTCGGCGCGGCCTGGCTCGCCGGGGCGCTCGGCGCGCGCGACGCCGCGCGCGCGCCGAGCGGAGGCGCGCTCGCGCCCTCGCGCGCCGAGGGGAGGATCGGGGCCGACGACGGCCCCTCGCCCTCGCGCGCCGAGCCCAGCGCGATCGCGGCGGATCTCGCGCCGTCGGAGGCGCCTTCGGTCCCGCGCGCCGAGGCGCCGGAGCGCGCCGTCGAGGCGCCGGCGCCGCTCGATCCTTCGGACCCCCGCGAGCGCTCGGCGCGGCCCGCGCGCCCGCCCGCTCCGCCCCCGCGCGAGGAGACGGATCCCGCGCCCGCTTCGGCCGACGAGGCCGAGGCGGTGACCGATCCAGCGTCGAGCTCGCCCGCGCTCGTCCCCGCGGAGCGCGAGCTCGAGCTGATCCGCGACGCGCATCGCCTGCTCGCGCTCGACGCCCGAGCGTCGCTCGCGCGCACCGAGGAGCACGCGCGGCTCTATCCGCGCGGGTCCTTCGTCGAGGAGCGCGAGGTCATCGCGATCGAGGCGCTCGTGAGGCTCGATCGCCGGGTCGAGGCGCTGGCTCGCGCCGCGCGCTTTCGAGAGGAGCACCCGGGCTCGGCGTCGCTCAGGCGGCTCGAGCGCGTGCTCGCCGAGTGACGCACCCCTCGGACAAAAAACCGGGTCGCCGCCTCCACTCATCGAAGCCCCCTCTCACAAGGAGCTTCGATGTCCGACCCGCGCCTCCGCTCGCTCGTCCTGCTCACCTCGATCGCGAGCGCCGTCGCCCTCGCGGCGCCGCACCGCGCGCTCGCCGACGCGCCGTTCGATCCGCTGCCAGAGGAGCGGGGGCTCGCCGCCGAGCGCGCCTTCGGGATCGGCGTCTACGCCTCGGGCTGGGCTGGGTCGTACCTCGGCGCGGGCGTCGGCCTCCGCGTGCGCTGGGAGCCCTTCGACGCGCTCGGGATCGAGGTCTTCGGCGAGGCGCACCTGCTCGAGAGCGGCATGGGGATCCGGCACGATCACCAGGTCGGCTTCAACGCCTACGTCCCGATCCGGCTCGGCGCGGGCCTCCGGCTGCGGCCGCTCTTCGGGTTCTGCGTCGTGCTCTCGCTCATCGAGCCGACCGAGCAGTACGCGCCGCGCGCCGATGACGTCCTCTTCGGCCTCCACGCGGGGCTCGGGCTCGAGTGGAGCCTCAACGAGTGGCTCGCCACCTTCCTCGAGGTGCAGGGCGCGGGGTGGACGGGCCACGATCGATCGCTCGATCGGTGGACGGGGACGACCGAGGACACGTACGCCTTCTTCGGGACGGCGCAGCTCATCGTGGGCGCGAGCGCGCACTTCGACCTCTGAGCGATGCCCAGCCCCTTCATGGCGCGCGCCGCCCTCATCGTCGCCTTCGCTCTCGCCGCGGGCGGGCTCTCCGCGGGTTGCGCGGCGAGCGGCGACCCCCTGCCGCTCGGCGCCTCGCGCGGCGACTGCGCGAGCTGTCACGCCGAACAGGCCGAGGCGTTCGAGCGCTCGCCCCACGCGCACAGCGACACCTCGCCGGTCCTCGCCGCGATGTTGCCGCACGTGCGCGACGCGTGGGGCGCGGCCGCCGCCGATCGGTGCGTGCGCTGCCACAACCCGAGCCACGCCCAGCTCCTCGGCGATACGAGCGCCGAGACGAGCGTGACCTGCGTGAGCTGCCACGCCGCGGTCGGTAACCGAGGGACCCGCGACGGTCGCCTCGTGGTCGATCCCTCGATCCCCATCGCGGGCCCCTTCGCGGACGCGGAGCCGAGCCCGGCGCACGCGACGAGGCGCTCGGAGCTGCTCGCGTCACCCACGCTCTGCGGCAGCTGCCACGAGGTGAGCGGCCCTGGGTTCTTCGTCGAGACGACGTTCGATGAGCACGTCGCGGCCTCGCCCGATCCGGCGGATCCGAGCTGCGTGGGCTGCCACATGCCGAGCCTCGAGCCCGCGCCCATCGCGCTCGACGCGAGCCGCGCGCGGCCGCGGCGATCGCACCTCTTCGTCGGCCTCGACCCGCCGTGGGGCGCGAGCGAGGCCGAGCGCGATCGCGCGACGCTCGCCTCGACGGAGCTCCTGCGCGCGGCCCTCTCGCTGCGCGTCGAGCGCGAGGCGGGGCGCGCGGCGATCGGCCTCTCCAACGTGGGCGCGAGCCACGACGTCCCCACGGGCGCCACGCTCTTTCGCGACGTGTGGGTCGACGTCGAGATCGCGACCGAGCGCGGCGTCGAGGAGCACCGACGCGTGATCGTGCTCGGCGATCGGCCGATGCGCGGCGACGAGGCCGTGGCGCTCGCGACCGACGCGGATCGGGTCGAGCCCCACCGGCTCGCGCGGGGCGAGGAGCGGGTGGCGACGCTCGACGCGCCGAGCGGGGCCCGCGTGACGGCGCGCCTTCGAGCGCGCGCGGTTCGCGAGGAGGTGATCGCGGCGCTCGCGCTCGAGGCGCACGCGGAGGCGATCCCGATCCTGGAGGTGGCCGAGGTCTCTAGGTGATCGGCCGCCCGCTCGCGGAAAAGTCGAAGCCCCGGTCGCGGAAACGACCGGGGCTTCATGCGGAAGAGAGGACTTGAACCTCCACGGGGGTTACCCGCCAGATCCTTAGTCTGGTGCGTCTGCCAGTTCCGCCACTTCCGCGGAAGGGCGCGAACCATGCCCTCGCCGGCTCGCGTCGTCAAGTGCGAATGAGCGCGACGCGATCTTGACCTGGATCGCTCGGGTGTGCGGAGATCCGTCTCCAACGAGGAGCGTCCATGTTCCAGGAAGTCCTGTCCGACGTCGTCGATCGTACCGAAGGTGGCCTCGCCGCGCTGGTGATGGGCTTCGATGGGATCTCGGTCGAGACGTACCTGCGCGAGGGCGAGGGGGCGGAGATCGAGACGGTCGGGATGGAGCTCAGCGTGATCCTGAAGGACATCCGGAAGGCGACCGAGCTCATCGACGCGGGCGCGGCCCGCGAGGTCACGATCCAGGGCGAGAAGCTCACGACCGTGATCCGGCTCCTCAACGACGACTACTTCGTCGCGGTGGCGCTGCGCCCCGGCGGCAATTTCGGCAAGGCGCGCTTCCTCCTGCGGAGCCACGCGCAGAAGCTCGTCTCCGAGCTCGGGGGATGAGCACCAAGGCTCCGCCGCGGCTGCCGACGCGGGCGCTCGCGCGACGCGCCCCGGACGGAGTGCTCGTGCTCCACGGGCCGAACCTGAACCTCCTCGGCGCGCGGGAGCCGGAGCTCTATGGGCGAGGCTCGCTCGCCGCGCTCGACGCCTCGCTCGTCGCGCTCGGGCGCGAGCTCGGGCTCGAGGTCGAGTGCCTCCAGTCGAACCACGAGGGCGCGCTCATCGACGCGCTCCACGCGACGAACACGCGCTCCGACCTCTTGGGCGTGGTCTTCAACCCCGGCGCCTACGCGCACACCTCGCTCGCGCTCCGCGACGCCGTCCTGGCCATCACCGCCCCGGTCGTCGAGGTCCACCTGACGAACGTCGCCGCGCGCGAGAGCCCGCGGCAGATCTCGCTCGTCGCGCCCGCGTGCGTCGGCACCATCGCGGGCTTCGGCCGAGACAGCTACGCGCTTGGCATCCGCGCCCTCGTAGGCTACACGGCTCGAAAGCCGTAGGGACGCCGCGCGAGCGTCACGCGTTCGGCGAACCGAGCGCCGAGGAGAAGCGACAGCGATGGAGATCGACCTCAAGCAGCTCCGCGAGCTCATGCGCTCGCTCAAGCAATTCGACGTCACCGAGCTCGAGATCGAGAAGGACGGCGAGCGCATCCACCTGCGCCGCGGGAGCGACGCCCCGCTCGGCGGCGCGCACAGCGTGATGCCGGTCGCGATCGCGTCGGGGCCGAGCATCGCGCCGCTCGCCGCGCTGGAGCCCTCCCCAGGCTCCTTGCCGCCGCCGCCGCCGCTCCCCGAGGTGGAGGATCCGAACCTCGTGACCATCACCTCGCCCTTCGTCGGCACGTTCTACCGCGCGCCCTCGCCCGACGCGCCCGCCTTCGTCGAGGTCGGCGCCGAGATCCGCAAGGGGAGCGTGCTCTGCATCGTCGAGGCCATGAAGCTCATGAACGAGATCGAGTCGGACATCGCCGGCACGATCGTCGAGATCGTCGGCGAGAACGGCAAGCCCGTCGAGTACGGCGACGTCCTCTTCCGCGTGCGCAAGAGCTGAGCGGATGTTTCGCAAGGTCCTGATCGCGAACCGCGGCGAGATCGCGCTCCGCGTGATCCGCGCCTGCCGCGAGCTCGGCATCCAGAGCGTCGCCGTCCACTCGACGGTGGACGCGAGCGCGCTCCACGTCCGGCTCGCGGACGAGGCGGTCTGCATCGGCCCGCCGAAGTCCGCGGACAGCTACCTGAACATCCCCGCGATCATCGCCGCGGCCGAGATCAGCGGCGCGGACGCCGTCCACCCGGGCTACGGGTTCCTCTCGGAGAACGCGGAATTCGCGGACATCTGCCGGCAGTGCGGCCTCGCCTTCATCGGGCCGAGCCCCGAGGACATGAAGAAGTGGGGCGCGAAGGTGCCCGCCCGCGAGCTCGCGCGCTCGCTCGGGATCCCGCTCCTGCCGGGCACCGACGTCCTCGAGGACGCGGAGGCGGCCGTGCGCGAGGCGGATCGGATCGGCTACCCCGTCATCCTCAAGGCGAGCGCGGGCGGCGGCGGCCGCGGGATGAAGATCGTGCGCGCGGCGGAGGAGCTGCGGCGCGTCTTCCCGCAGGCGAAGGCGGAGGCGCTCGCCGGCTTCAAGAACGGCGACCTCTACCTCGAGCGCTACGTCGAGGAGCCGCGGCACATCGAATTCCAGGTCCTCTGCGACCCCGATCACGACATCCAGATGGTGCTCGGGGAGCGCGAGTGCTCGATCCAGCGGCGCCACCAGAAGGTCGTCGAGGAGGCGCCCTCGATCGCCGTCTCGAGCGAGCTGCGCGCCGACATGACGAGGACGATCGCGCGCGCGATGAAGGACACCGGCTACCGCTCCGCCGGGACGCTCGAATTCCTCCTCGACGAGCGCTCGAACCTCTACTTCATGGAGATGAACACGCGGATCCAGGTCGAGCACCCCGTGACGGAGCTCGTCACCTCGATCGATCTCGTCGTCGAGCAGATCCGCGTCGCCGCGGGCCTGCGGCCCGTCTATCCGGACGAGCCGGTCGTGCCGACGGGGCACGCGATCGAGTGCCGCATCAACGCGGAGGATCCGAAGACCTTCGCGCCCTGGCCCGGGCTCATCACCTCCTACATGCCGCCCGGCGGCCCGGGCGTGCGCATCGACGGCGGCGTCTTCGCCGGCTGGCGCGTTCCGAGCGACTACGACTCGCTGCTCGTGAAGCTCCTCGCCCACGGCCGCACGCGCGAGGAGGCGATCGCGCGCATGCGCCGCGCGCTCGGCGAGATGGTCGTCGAGGGCATCCGCACGAACATCCCGCTCCACCAGGCGATCCTCGAGAGCGACGACTTCGTCGCGGGCCGCCTCTCCACGCGCTTCCTCGAGCGCCTCCCCTACACGGCCGCCACCCTCGCGCGAGGGTGAGCCTCGGCGCCGCGCACGTGCTTGACAGCGCCGAGGCCGACCGCTAGATCACGCGCCCTTCGACGAGGCCCCTCGAGCGGCCTCCCTCGTCCGGGCGATGGTTCGAGGCGCGCGCCTCGCGCTCGCGAAAGAAGAAGCAAGGTCTCTCATGGCAACGACGAAGATCACGAAGAGCACGGCCCCCGGCGAGATCGAGAAGAAGTGGTTCGTGGTGGACGCCACGGACGTGCCGCTCGGCCGCCTCGCCTCGCGCGTCGCGACGGTGCTCCGCGGCAAGCACACGCCGGCCTACACGCCCCACGCGGACGCGGGGGACTACGTCGTCGTCGTCAACGCGGAGCGGGTCGCGCTCACCGGCGACAAGCTCGAGAAGAAGTTCTACTACAAGCACTCCGGCTACCCGGGCGGCTTCAAGGCGGAGGCGTACCGCCACCTCATGGCGCGCAAGCCCGAATTCGCCATCGAGAAGGCCGTGAAGGGCATGCTCCCGAAGACGCCCCTCGGGCGCGTGATGCACGCCAAGCTCAAGGTCTACGCGGGCCCCACGCACCCGCACGCCGCGCAGAAGCCCGCGGCGATGTCGCTCGGCTGAGCGCGCCGAGGCGGACCGATTTTCTCCCAGCACGCTCATAGAAGGACGATCCGAACATGCCCGCGACCCAGAAGCAGTACGGCACCGGCAAGCGCAAGAACGCCGTCGCTCGCGTCTACCTGAAGGCCGGCTCCGGCACCGTGACGGTGAACGGCCGCACGCTCGAGGACTACTTCCCGCGCGAGACGTCGCGGATGATCGTCAACCAGGCCTTCGAGATCGCCGAGCGTCAGGGCAAATTCGACGTCTCGGCGCGGGTCGGCGGCGGCGGCCTCGCGGCCCAGGCCGAGGCGGTGCGCCACGGCATCTCGCGCGCGCTCCTCGCCGGCGAGTCGGAGCTGCGCCCGACGCTCCGCAAGGCGGGCCTGCTCACGCGCGACTCCCGCAAGAAGGAGCGCAAGAAGCCGGGCCAGCCGGGCGCGCGCAAGAAGTTCCAGTTCAGCAAGCGCTGAGGCGCTCTCTCGAGAGCGTGTCGTCGCGAGCCCGGTGTGTCCCCCCACCGGGCTCGTTTCGTCGTAGCCTCCGCGCGATCTCCCACCGAGAGGAGGGCGTATGCCGGTCGATCACGAGACGCTGGAGAGAGGCCTCGAGCGGGCGCTCGAACGCTCGGATTTTCCGGGGCTCGGCGCGAAATACGAGGGCAAGGTCCGCGACAACTACAGCATCGAGGACGGGACGCGGATCCTCGTCACGACCGATCGCATCAGCGCGTTCGATCGCGTGCTCGGGACGCTCCCGTTCAAGGGCCAGGTCTTGAACGGCCTCTCCGCGTGGTGGTTCGAGCAGACCGCCGACGTCGCGCCGAACCACGTGATCGGCGTGCTCGATCCGAACATCCTCCACGCGACGGAGTGCACGCCGCTCCCCGTCGAGTTCGTCGTCCGCGCGTACCTCACCGGGGTCACCTCGACGAGCATCTGGACCCACTACGAGCGCGGCGAGCGGACCTTCGCGGGACACCGGCTCCCCGATGGGCTCCGCAAGAACGAGCCCCTGCCCGAGCCCATCCTGACGCCCTCGACCAAGGCCGAGAAGGGCGGCCACGATCACACGGTCTCGCGCGCGCAATTGCTCGAGGCGGGCGTGATCTCCGAGGCCGACTTCGACGCCGCGGGCGCGCTCGCGATGGCGCTCTTTCGGCGCGGGCGCGAGCTCGCGGGCGCGCGCGGGCTCATCCTGGCCGACACGAAGTACGAGCTGGGCAAGGCCCCCGACGGGCGCATCGTCGTGATCGACGAGATCCACACGCCGGACAGCTCCCGCTACTGGCGCCTCGCGAGCTACGAGGCGCGCCTCGGGCGGGGCGAAGAGCCCGAGAGCTTCGACAAGGAGTACGTGCGCCGCTGGCTCGCGGACGTGGGCTTCAAGGGCGACGGACCGATCCCGAGGATCCCCGACGCGATCCGCGTCGAGGCCGCGCGCCGCTACATCGAGGCGTGCGAGACCGTCCGAGGCGAGCCCTTCGTCCCCGACCTCGAGGAGCCCAGCGCGCGCATGCGGCGGAACCTCGCGCGACGGGGCTTCTTCGGCCACGATGGGGCCGAGACGAGGAGCGAACGATGAAGGCGCGGGTGTACGTGACGCTGAAGCGAGAGGTGCTCGATCCGCAGGGCGACGCCGTGCGGCGCGCGCTCGGGCAGCTCGGGTTCGAGGGGGTCCGCGACGTGCGGGTCGGCAAGCTCGTCGAGCTCGACCTCGCCTCCTCCGAGCGGGCGCGCGCCGAGCGCGATCTCCCCGCGATGTGCGAGAAGCTGCTCGCGAACCCCGTCATCGAGGACGCCCGCTTCGAGCTCGTCGACTGACGCGTCGCCTCGAGCGAGGTTGCGCGAAGCCTCGCGGGCTGCGAGGCTCGTTCGTGATGCGAGCGCTCGCCGCCCTCTCGGCCTATGCCCTCGGGCTCGCGCTCGCGCTCGCCGTCCCCGTGGGGGGCTCGAGCGCGTCGGCGCAGCGAACGCCCAGCGCGAGCGCCTCTCGGCGCGCTCCGGCGCAGGCGAGCTCGCGCGCGCGGCCCCGCCGCGCGTCGGCCAGCCCACGCGCCGCGCGGGCGCAGGCGACGGTGGCTCACCGGGGCGAGCGGCCTGGGCGTCGGAGGGGGCGCGCGGCCTCGGGGCCCCCACGAGGCGGGAGGCTCGCGCGTGAGGCGGCGGGGGCCGGCTCGATGTCGGTCGGCAGCCCCAACCGCGGCTGGCTCGTCCGAGGCGCGCACCTCGAGAGCGACGCGAACCTGCTCGTGAAGCCGTCGTCGGTGCCGAACAGCTACGGCACCGACGAGCTGGTCGGGCTCCTCCACCGGATCGCCGATCGGATCGCGGCCGAGGCGCCCGGGCTGCGGCTCCACGTGGGAGACCTCTCGGCCGACGGCGGAGGGCGCCATCGCCCGCACCGCTCTCACCGGACCGGACGGGACGCGGACGTCGGGTTCTACCTCTCGGGCGAGGACGGCCGCCCGCACCTGGGGCCGCGCTTCCTCGACATCGACCGTGAGGGCGTCGCGCGCGCCGATCCGAGCGTGCGGCTCGACGAGGAGCACACGTGGCGCGTCGTCGAGCTCCTCGTGACGGAGCTCGACGTCCCCGTCCAAACCATCTTCGTCGCGCCGCACGTGCGGGCGCGTCTGCTCGACGCGGGTCGCAGGCTCGGCGCGAGCGACGAGACGCTCGCGCGCGCCGAGGCGGTGCTCACCCCCGAGCGCGCCCACACGAACCACATGCACGTCCGCATCTACTGCCCGATCGGCGACGTCCCGCGCTGTGACGAGACCCCGCCCTACCACGCCTGGGTGGATCGGAGCGCGGCGCGGGCGGCGATCGCCGAGGCGGCGCGGGCGCATCGGAGCGTCGTCGCCCGCGAGGAGCGTGCGGCGCGAGCGCGTCGCGGCCGAGCGCGTCGCGACGAGCCTCGCTCGAGGACCGCGCGGCGGGCCGCTCCATCGCCGAGGGCGGCTGGCGCTCTCTGAGCGCGGCCTCTAAGTTCGCGCCTCGATGACCCACGTGGACCCCGAGCACCCGCGCGCGCTGATCGTCACGCCGACGTACAACGAGCGCGACAACATCGAGCACTTCGTCACGAGCGTCCTGCGGGTCGTGCCGCACGTGCACGTCCTCATCGTCGACGACCACTCGCCCGATGGGACGGGTGAGATCGCGGATCGGCTCGCGGAGGCGGATCCGCGCGTCCGGGTCATGCATCGGCCCGGCAAGCTCGGGCTCGGCACGGCGTACGTCGAGGCGTTCCGCAAGGGGCTCGCGGAGGGCTACGAGCTGCTCTTCGAGATGGACGCGGACATGAGCCACGATCCGCTCCATCTCCCCGCGTTCTTCTCCGCGTTCGAGCGCGGCGCGGATCTGGTGATCGGCTCGCGCAACATCGAGGGGGGAGGCGTCGTCGGGTGGGGCCCGGGGCGACACCTCCTCTCGAAGGGCGGGAGCCTATACGCGCGCTCGATCCTCGGCCTCCCGATTCGGGACCTGACGAGCGGATACAAGGCCTTCCGCGCGGAGGTGCTCCGCTCGATCGATCTCGACTCGCTGCGCTCCGAGGGCTACTCGTTCCAGATCGAGACGACGTACCGCGCCGCGCAGCGTGGGTTCCGCGTCGAGGAGGTGCCGATCACCTTCGTCGACCGCAAGGCTGGCCAGAGCAAGATGAGCCGCACGATCTTCCTCGAGGCGGTCGCGATGGTGTGGAGGCTGCGGCTGGGCCGCTGACGGGGGCGGATCGCTCGCGCGACGTGGGCGGCTCGCGGCGGATCGGCTCACCCTCGGCGCGGAAGGTCCGTCAGAGATCGAGCCGCCGCTCGATGACGGCCCCGCGGCGCAGCTCCTCGAGGAACGCCTGCTCTTGGCGCGTCATCGCGTCCTGGAGCATCTGTCGATAGATGTCCATGCGGACGTCCTCGTAGCGAGGCGCGGCGCCGCTCTGGGTGTCGCGCTCGCGGAGCAGGAAGATGAAGAAGCCGCTCGAGCCCCGGACCGGGCTCGAGACCTCGCCGACGTCGAGGCTCGCGAGCGCGTCCTCGAGCGCGGGCTCGAGATCGCCCTCCTCGAGCCAGCCGAGCTCGCCGCCTCCGTAGTCGTCGATCGCGTCCTCGAAGGTGTCGGCGTCCTCGATCGTGCTGCGCGCCTCCTCGGCTCGGCGCGCGAGCGCCGCGACCTCGGTCGCCGACGCGCCGTCGGGCACCGAGACGAGGACGAAGGCGGCGTTGTAGCGGCTGCGCCTACGCGCCTGCGCGACGAGCTCGTCGTAGCGCCGGTGGACGTCGTCCTCGGTGATGTTGATCCGGCCGCGGACCCGCTGGTTCAGCACCTTGTAGCGGAGGAGCTGCTGGCGGATGTCCCGCCGGTACTCCGTTTCCGTCAGCCCCTGCTCGCGCACGAGCTGCCAGAACTGATCGGGCGAGAGGTGCGTCTGCGCGCGCACGTTGTTGATCGCGCCCTCGACGTCGCTCGTCGAGACCGTGATCCCTTCGGTGGTCGCGGCCTGGAGGAGGAGGCGCTCGTCGATGAGCTTCGTGAGCTCCTCCTCGTAGATCTGTCTCGCGATGGCGAGGCGCTCGGCCTCCGTGCGCGCCGCGGAGACCGCGCCGGCGATCCGCGGCCCGGCCTTCACGCGAAGCTCCGAGAGGAAGATCGCGTCGTCGTTGACGACGGCGACGACGCGCTCGATGACCTCGCCGTGCGCGACGCTCGGTCGCCCGAACGCCGCGACGAGCGCCGTCGCGACGAGGGCTCCCGCGAGCGTCGCGACGAGGGTGCGCGCGCCGTGTCTCTTGAACCGGGTGGACGTCGAGGAGCGCATCAGGGGGTCGTCGCGGGTGGGGAAGGGGGATCCGCCGGGCTCGCGACCGGATCGAGCGCGGCCTCCGTCGGGAAATTCCCTTCGGGGATGTCGATGTGGACCTGATCGAGGAGCGAGAGATCCTCGTGGACGTCCGCCTCGGAGCGCAGCCGCTCGACGAGCTCGTCGACGGCTCGCTCTCGTCGCTCGCGCCAGAGGCGGTGGCGGATCGGCCGCGACGCGTCCTCGAGCGTGCGGCGCAGCGGCGCGCGACGCCCCGTGATCTTGAGGACGTGGTAGCCGCGCGCCGAGCGGACCACGTGCGGGTAGACGGCGCCGATCGTGTCGAGCGAGAACACGGCGTCGGCGACCTCCGCGGGCACGTCCGGCTCCCCCGCCTGCCGCTCGGCGGGCCGCGAGAAGAAGCCCAGATCGCCGAAGCGATCGCGCGTCGCCGGATCCGTGTCGTTCTGCTCGGCGAGCTGTCGAAAGAGCCGGATGTCCGAGGGGCTCGCGAGGAGCTGACGCAAGAGCCGCTGCGCCGTGGCCTGGCTCTGGACGAGGATCTGGCTCGCCCGCACCTGCTCCGGTTTGTTGAATTCGTCTCGGTGGCTCTCGTAGTAGGCGGCGACGTCGGCGTCGCTCACGTCCGAGAGCTGGATGCGATCCTCGAACTCCTGCTTGAGGAAGCGACGGATGAGCACCTGCTTGCGCGTGCGCTGGACCTCCGGGAGCTCGTCGAGCCCCTGGCGATGCGCCTCGGCGGCGAAGAGCTCGAAGCGCACCATCTGATCGAGGAGCTCTCGTCGTCGCTCGGGCGAGTTGTAGCGAGCGCGGAGGAACGGCCCCTTCGACGAGATCGACTCGACGAATTCGCCGACCGTGATCTCCCGATCCCCGATCTTCGCGAGGACCTGACGCGCCTCCTCCTCCGTCAAGCCGTGGGTGCGCGGCGTCTCGGCGCGATCGTGCGCCGGGCTCGTCTCGTCGTCGCCGCAGGTGCAGGCGACGGCGACGGATCCCACGACGGAGAGCACGACCAAGATCAGGAGATAGCGACGCATGTTCGATCGGCTCGAGGCGCTCGACTCGGCGCTCGAGGCGGGGCCTAGCACGCGAGAGCGGCCATTGCGAGACGCGAGGCGTGGGCTCGGCCGCGCCTCGCGCCGACGCGCTGTCAGTCGCGGCGGAGGACCTTCTCGGCGAGCGGGCCACGCGGCCCCTCGCGCAAGGCGAACTCGACCGCCTCACCCTCGCGGAGGGTGCGAAACCCGTCGCCGCCGATCTGCGAGTAGTGGACGAAGACGTCGGGGCCGTCGTCCTGCTTGATGAAGCCCCAGCCCTTGGCGTTGTTGAACCACTTCACGGTCCCAAGGCGCGTCTCGATCAACTTCGACTCGTTCGACATCACAGCCTCCCCCGCCCAAGGGAGGCACGCCGAGACCCACTCGCGCGCACCCCGCCCAGGTCAGATCTGGCAAGCGTTGAGCGCCGCCGCGCCGAGGTCAAGCGAAACCGGCGTCGAAGCGACGGATCGTCGAAACTACCGCAAAATACGGGGTTTCGAGCGGCGTCCGGCGGCCTCGACCGACGTGCGGGGCTCGAGGGCGACGCCGTGCGCCGAGAGCACGCGCGTGAGCCGACCGAGGGGGGTGCCGTCGATGAACGCGAGCAGCGCGGCGTCGGGGTGAGGAGCGACGAGCCACCGCGCGAGCTCGGGGAGGGCCCGCAGCTCTCGCGCGAGCTCGGGCTCGGGGAGGGTCACGAGCCACGCGACGCGTTGCGCGCTCGCGCGCGCTCGAGGGAGCGGGCAGAGGGACTCGAAGTGGGCGACGTCGGGGTGCTGCGCGCGCTCGAGCGTCGCGAGCACCTCCGCGCGGACGTCGAGGCGGACCTCGGCGGGATCGAGCACGAGCACCAAGTCCTCGCCGTCGGCGATCCCGTCGGCCAGCGCGCTCGCGCCGAGGACGAGGTCGAGCGACGTGTGCGCGTCGAGGCGCGCCCTCATCGCGCTCTCCCAGCGGGGCGGCGCGGGCGCCGCGTCGAGCGGGGCGTCCTCCTCGAGCCCCCGAGCGCTCGCGCGCACCGAGCCGTCGCGGGCCACGTCGAGGAGCCCGAGCGCCGGGAGCGAGACGTCGAGCAAGCGCTCGAGCGCGTGCTCGATCGTCGCGACGCGTGGGGCGTGCCGAGGCGCGCGCGCCCGCTCGAAGGCCGCGCGGATCCCCGCGAAGCGTGGATCGCTCTCGATCGTCGCGCGCGCGACCGAGCGCGGCGCGAAGCGGCCGCGGGGCAGGGCGACGAGCGCGTCGAGCACGCACGCTCGGAGCACGAGGATCGGCGTGTCGTCATCGCTCTGCGCGGACCGTGGCGACTCGAGGAGCTCGTCCCAGGCTCGTCCCCGCGCCCAGGTGGCTCGGAGCGCGCGCTCGTAGCTCCGGAGGGCGTGGCCACGCATCGGCGTCGCCTCGACGAGGGAGACGAGGAGCGCGGTCTCCTCGAAGCCTCGCGCGGTGCTCCGCGCGGCCCGGGCGATCGCGGTGCGGGTCGGGGCGCGCCCGGCGACCTCGGCCGCGAGCCAGGCGGCCAGCGCGCGAGGTCCGAGCGCGCTCGCGAGCGTCGCGCGGGCGGGCTCGTCGTCGCGTCGCTCGAGCGCGCCGAGGGCGGCGCGGCGCTTGCGTGCGAGCGCTCCTCGTCGCGCGCGCCCCACGACGGCGGCGACCTCCTCCGGCATCATGACGCGCCCGTCGCCGCTCGCCACGACGAGCGCGAGCGAGGCGAGGTGATGCGCCACGCCGCGTCGGGGGATGCGCGCTCGGGTCCAGCGCGCGGGCTCGCGGCAGAGATCGAGGTACTCGTCGACGAGGACCTCTCCGCCTCGCGCCTCGATCGTCGAGAGCACGAGCGTGGCCTCGCGATCCTGCTCGCTGACGAGCGCGGCGAGGCTCGTGGGGGTCTCGATGCGGAGCAGGACGCCCTCGAGCGCGAGCGGCCAAGGGGCGCTCGTGCGCCGGCCCGAGAGCGCGACGATGGCGTCGGAGCGGGCCTCCGCGTCGAGGCTCGCGAGCAGCCGTCGCGCGGCGTGGCGGCTCTCACCGCGCGGCGAGGGGAGCTGGAGTCGGTAGGCCGCCGGGAGCGCGATGGCGTCGCTCGCGAGCGTCGTCGGCGCCGCGAAACCGAGCCCGAGCTCGACGAGCGTGAGCGCCTCGCCGCCGAGCGTGCGCCGATCCGCGAGCCCTCTGGCGACCATCAGCGCCTCGAGCGCCTCGCGCGTCGCGGGTGCGAGCGAGGCGCTCGAGGCGGCTCCCGGGAGGAACGCGAGCGCTCGCGCGATCTGCTCCAACGGATCGAGGGCCTTGTGGGGATCGACCGCGAAGCGGCGACGTTGGGCGAGGCGAGCCAGCGTCGTCGCGGGCTGGGCCGCGAGCAGCCCGCGGAGCGAGAGCGGATGAGGGGCGTGCGCGTGGCTCGTTCGCGGGAGGGCTCGGGACACGTCGGAGCGTGGTAGCAAAACGCGGAGGGGGGCGCGACGCGGAGGCGAGGGGCGCTCGCCGCGCTCGTCGAGCCGGCTTACCAGCCGCCGAGCTCCATCACGTCCTCCGCGGTCGGCTCTTCGAGGTGGCCGGCGCGCGCGAGCTCGATGGCCTCCGTGAGCGGGACGGCGACGTAGACCTCGCGGTTCACGTCGGAGCGCAAGGGGACGAAGCGCTCGCGCACGTCGCGGCGCCCGAGCAGCACGTTCACGGCGCGGATGAGGCCTCGCACCGTCACCATCGTCGCGTGGCGCCGAGCCTCCCCGTCGATCGCTCGCAGATCGACCTCGCCGGTGTCCATCCCCTCCTCGAAGTCATCGAGGAGCGCGACGAAGTCGTCGCCCGCGCGCAAGACGAGCGTCGAGTCCTCGCCCTCTCCGATCCGCTCGAGCGCGATCGCGCCGATCTCGGGCGTGAGCGCCGCGATACGGGCGAGGAGCAGGCTGGCGGTGGCCGCCTCCTCCTCGTGGTGGACGAAGTAGCGATCGACCTGCTGGCGGGAGGTCGCCGCGCGAGCGTCGCCCGACGCGGTGTAGTGCGCGTGGAGCAGGCTCATCCGGAACTCCGCCGAGCCCTCCCGAGCCTTCGACGCTCGGGCGACGCGCAGCGAGCGGAGCAGCTCGTCGCCCATGAGGTCCGGCAAGAGGCCGACGTCGCGGAGCGCGTCGAGAAAGGCGCGATCCTCGGCGTGGAGCGGGGCCTCTTCGCTCGAGGTGCCTTCGGAGCTCTCCGGCGGCGTCGGCATCGGGGTCACCATGTTGCCTCGCGCGGGCCTTCGACGGAAGCCGAAAACGCAGCGCTCAGGATCGCCTGCGCGGCGGCGGCGGTGGCGGCTTGGGGGGCGTGCTCGCGCGAGCCTGCGCGGGAGGCGGCGGCGGGGGGCGCAGCGACGGCGGCGGCCTCCGCGCCTCGACGACCTCGGCCTCGTCCACCTCGAGCGCGTCGTCGAGGGCCTCTTCGTCGTCGCTCGCGCTCGAGAGCAGCGCGTCGAGATCGTCGAGGCCGCTCTCGTCGCGGGGAAGAGCTGGATCGGCTGAGCGAGGCTCGAGATCCGTGACGTCGAGCTCGCCGGTCGACTCCTCGATCGCCGCGTCGAGGTCATCGAGCGAGACGGATGTGACGTCGTCGAACGCTGCCTCCTCCGGGTCCGCGTCGAGCGGAGGCTCGTCGGCTCGAGCGCTCGATCCGTCTGCGAGCGCCGTGGGCTCGAGGACGTCCGATGGCGGCTCGAGGCTCTCGACCGCGTCGAGGCTCTCGACCGCGTCGAGGCTCTCGACCGCGTCGAGGCTCTCGACCGCGTGCGAGACGTCGGCCTCCGCGCTCGGGTCGGGCTCGAGCGACGCGCCGGCGCGCTCCCCAGCGTCGCGCGCGAGCGTCCCGTCGGCGCTGGGATCGAGGTCGGGTGCGTCGTCCGCGGGGGAAGCGAGCGTCGAGGCGCTGCTGCTCCGCAGGCGGGCCCGCGCCTGCGCGGCCTCGTCGTCGCCTGGCGCGAGCTTGAGGACGCGCTCCCACGCCTCGATCGCCTCCCACCGATTGCGAAGATCGTGCTCCCACGTTCGCGCGATCTCGCGGCGGAGCGCGATCTGCTGCTCGGGGGCCTTCGCGCCTCGGGCGTCGCTCTCGAGCGCGACGAGGAGATCGTCGAACTTCCGCGCGCGACGCAGGATCGCGCGGAGCCCCGCGCGGACGCCGTCGTCGCTCGGCAAGAGCTGCCGAAGGCGCACCCAGCTCTCGGACGCGCCCTCCACGTCGCCGAGCCGCTCGAGCACGCTCGCGCGCCGCCGCATGAGCAGGCTCGCGCTCTTGCCGTCGAGCGCGTCCGCGAGGAGCTTGTCGAGCTGGGTCGCGAGGAGCGGCAGCTTCCCGAGCTCGGTCGCGAGCGCGTCGAGGGCGTCCATCGTGGGCTCGTCGAAGGGGACGAGCGTCACGCCGCGCAAGAGCGCGCCGTACGCCCCCTCGTCGTCCGCGGGCGGGGTCCGCAAGAGCGCCGCGGCGCGCACGAGCAGCGCCCCCGCGCGCGGATCCAGCTCCATGTCCTCGGCGAGCGCGCCGTACACGTCCACGAGCGCCCGCGCGAGGGCCGGGCTCACGGCGCGCGACCACCCCTCGACGAGCGGGAAGAGCGCCGGCGAGCGGATCGCGAGCGCGACCGCCTGCGCGAGGAACGCGATCGCGCGCTCGCGATCGCCCAAGAGGAGCTCCGCGACGCGCGCCGACGCGACGAGCTCGCGGACCCGCGCCTCGTCGTCGCTCGCGTCCCGCTTCCTCCGATCGTAGACGATGAGCAGCTCTTCGGCGCGCCCGAGCGCAGGCGCGAGCTCCTCGAGCGCGGTGATCACCCGCGCGTCGAAGGGCGCGAGCGAGGCCGCGCGCATCAGCCGATCGAAGGCGTTGCCGAGCTCGTCGGGCGCGGCGCGAAGGACGCCGGCGAGGCGGACGAGGAGCTCGAGCTTGCGATCCTTGTCGTCGCTCTTGCGCAGGAGCGTCTCGTAGACCTGGACGAGGCGCGCGAATTGCGAGGCCGCCGCCGCGAGGCGATCCGCGTGATCGAGCGCCTCTTCGTCGGAGAGGTCGAGGGCGAGCGCCTTGAGGACCAGCTCGAGGGCTCGCCCGGGATCGTGGGTGAGCCGATCGGCCGCGCGCGCCGCGTCGATCCAGCGCCGCCGCCCGAGCGCCGGATCGGGCGCGCTCGCCGCGAGCGACGAGAAGAGCTGGACGAGCCCCTCGCCGGCGTCGGCCTCCGCGGCGTAGAGCTCGAGGTCGCGCTGGGCCTCGTCGTCACCGTCTCCGACGCGCGGCTCGAGCCGCGCGCGCGCGCCCTCGTAGTCCCCGAGCTCGCGGTGGGCGATCGCCGCCGCGCGCCGGACGAGCGCGCCCACCGCCTCCGGATCCCCCTCGATCGCGGTGAGCGCGTCGAGCGCGTCGACGAGCTCCTGCGCTCGTCGGGCCTCCTCGAGCAGCGGGATCAACGCGCGCAAGGGGGCCTCGTCGAAGGGGCTCGCGTCGTGCCAGCGCGCGAGGGCCTCGATCGCGCGGGGCCGATCGCCGAGGGTGTCGAGGTAGAGGCGCGAGAGGCGCTCGGCGATGGGGGCGCGCAGGCCCGGATCGTCGATGACGCCGAGCGTGCGCTCGAGCGTGTCGGCGAGCAGGGGGGCGTCGTCGGTCTCCTCGGCGAGATCGCCGAGGCGGCCGAGCGCGGGGAGGTGGCTCGGATCGACCTCGCGGACGAGCTCCGAGAGCACGGCGATCGCGTCCCTCGGGCGCCCGAGCGCGTCCGCGAGGAGGTCCGCGCGCTGCGCCATCCGCGCGACCCGATCCTCCGTCGTCTCGGCGACGGCGATCGCCCGGACCAGGAGCTGCTCCGCGGCGTCGAAGTCGCCCGCGTGCTCGGCGCGCTGCTCGAGGAAGACGAGCGCCTCGAGATCCTCGGAGAGCTCCAGCACCTTCCAGTAGGCCTCGGCGGCGCCCTCGTCGTTCTGGACGCGCTCGGTGAGGATGCGCGCGATCCTCCGATAGAGCGCGGCGCGTCGGTGAGGGTCGGGCTCGGCGTGGGCCCGCTCGTTGAGGAGCGAGACGATGTCGCGGTAGCGGCCGCTCGCCTCGTAGGTCCGGATCAAGCTGTCGAGCGCGCGCTCGTCGCTCGCGTCGAGCTCGAACGCGTGGTGGTAGAGTTCGGCCGCGCGCGGCAGATCCCCGAGCTCCGCCTCGGCGATCGCGCCCATGCGCAAGAGGACCTCGATCCGGGCGCCGCCTTGCTCGAGATCGGCGCGATACGAGAGCGTCCGCAGGAGGCGCTCCCAGTCGCCGAGCTGTCGGTCGAGCGCCTCGAGCCGATCGAGGGCCTCGAGGTCCTGGGTCGCGTCGTCGAGCACGCGCGTCCAGGCGGCGAGCGCGTCGGCCTGGCGATCTCGGACGTCCGCGTCGGGGGCCTCGGCGAGGCGCTGCGAGACGAGGAGATCGAGCGTGCGGGCGAGCGCGCGGTACGCCTCGGCCCGCGTCGCCCCCTTCGGTGTCGACTCGGCGCGCTCGCGCATCGGCGCGATCGCCTGGGCGAGCGCGTTGGCCGCGAGCAGCCCCGCGATCCAGCCGTCCCGCGCCTCCACGTCCGAGGGGGACACGTCGAGCGCGGCTCGCCACGCGAGCGCGGCCTCGGCCTGATCGCCGCGCCTGTCCGCGTGGATCCGCGCGAGCCGCTTGTACGCCTCGAGCTTCGTCGCGTCGTCCGTCGCTGCCACCGCGTCGCGCTCGGCGGCCTGCGCGAGCTCGTCCCAGCGCTCGAGCTGCTCGAGCAGGCGCGCGAGGGCGGCGCGAGCCTCCCGGTCCGCGACGTCGAGCGTCACGACCTGGCGCCACGCCTGCACGGCGCCGTCGGGATCGTTCAGGCGGCGCTCCTCGAGTAGCGCGATCTCGCGCAGCCGCTGCTTGCGGGCCTCGACGGAGAGGCCAGGGATCCGCGCGGCCTCGTAGAGGAGGTCGCGGAGGGCGCCGAAGTCGCCGCGGCGCCGGTAGAGCTCCTCGAGGAAGATGGTCGCCTCGGGATCGGCGGGGTCGGCCGCGAGCAGGTCGCGGGCGAGGCGCGCCGCCGTCTCCTCGTCGCCCCGCGCGAGGGCGGCCTGCTGCGCCGCGCGGAGCTGGGTGACGCGCACCGCCGCCGGCAGCGCCGCGCCCGCGCGCTCGAGCAGCTGGACCACGTCCTCCTCGCGCCCGAGCTGCCGGTAGATCCCGAGCAAGAGCTCCGTCGCCTCGACGTCTCCCTGCTCGGCCGACCACTCGAAGCACGCGACGGCGTAGTCGAGCTGCCCCGCGTCGAGGTAGGCGCGCCCGAGGCGCTTGCGGCGCTCCCCCGCGCTCGGGGCCTCGGGCGCTCTTGCGAGGAACGCGACCCAGCGCACCGGCAGGAGGCCCGGATCGCCCACGTGCTCGGCGATCCGCTCGAGGAGCGCGAGCGAGGGCTCGTGATCGGGCGTCGCGTCGAGCGCGCGCTCGAGCAGGGGCACGGCGCTCGCGGGAGGGAGCTTCTGGGCGAGCTGGAAGAGCACGTCGCTCGCGCGGCGCCGATCCGCGTCGGCGAGCTGGGGATCGGGCTGAGCCTCCGCGCGCTGCTGGTAGATCGTCGCGAGGTTGTCGAGGATCTCCGGGTGCTCGGGCGCGAGCGCGAGCGCGCGCTTGAGCGCGACGACCGCGGCCTCGCGATCGCCGAGGATCTCGGCGCGGACGTGCGCGAGCTCCCGCAGGAGCGCGAGCTTGCGCTCCGTCTCCGGTTCGGCCTTCGCCTCGAGCTCGATGAGGGCGGCCGCGGCCTTGTCGTTCCCGGCCTGCCGATAGATCTCCCGCGCGGCGTAGATCGCCGGCACGAGGGAGGGATCGAGATCGATCGCCTTGCGGTAGTGGACGAGGGCTCGGTCCGCGCGCTGCAGCCGCTGCTCCCAGAGCTCGCCCTGGCGGTGGTGGAGCTCGGCGACGGCGCGCGGGTCCGCGCCCGCCTGGGCGAGCGCCTGAGCGCGCCGCTCGTAGAGCCCTGCGAGCCGCTGGATGTCTTCCGCCTGCTCGTAGATCGCGGCGAGCCGCGCGAAGGCGTCGTCGTAGGTGGGCAGCCGCTCGAGCGCGCGCTCGTAGAGCGCGACGCCGCGACCCGTGTCGCCGAGCGCGCTCCACGCGAGATCGGCCGCGTCGTAGAACGAGCGCGCCCCGGCCGCGGGGTCCGCCGCTCGAGCGGCGAAGCCCTCGAGCAGGTTCGCGAGCGAGGCGTAGTCGCCGATGCGCTGGTAGTGGGCGCGTAAGGCCGCGTACGCCGCCCCGTCGTCGGGGTTCTGGCGCAAGCGCGCGATCAGCTCGTCGGCGGTGGGGTCCATGGGAGGCGAGCGGCGCGCGATGCGCGCGCCACGCGCGCCGGAGCGTACGAAAACGTCGATCGCATAGAAAGAGGCAAAACGACCCGTCACGCGCCGCTCGCGCCGCGCCGCGCCGCCGCTCGCCCGAGCGCGTGGCACACTCGGCGCTCGATGGACTCGAACCCGCTCGTCGACGATCCGCTCGCCCTCTTCACGCGCGAGCGCGATCGCGCGCTCGCGCTCGGAGAGCCGTGGGCGGCGGCCGCGGCCGCGCTCGCCACGGTCACCTCGGAGGGCGCGCCGAGCGTTCGGTTCGTGCTCGTCAAGGACGTCGATGCGCGAGGGCCGCGCTTCTTCACCAACCGAGAGAGCGACAAGGGGCGGCAGCTCGCCGCGTGCCCGCACGCCGCGCTCGCGTTCCACTTCGTCACGACCCACGTCCAGATCCGCTTCGAGGGGCCGGTCGCGATCCTCGAGGACGCCCAGAGCGACGCGTACTTCGCGTCACGCCCGCGCGAGAGCCAGCTCGGCGCGTGGGCCTCGGTCCAGAGCCGACCGAGCCCCTCCCGCGCGGACCTGGAGCGTCGCCTCGACGAGGTCGCGCGACGCTTCGAGGGGCGGGACGTCCCGCGCCCCCCCTTCTGGGGCGGCTACCTCCTCACGCCGGTGCGCGTCGAGCACTGGTCGGAGGGCGCCTCCCGGCTCCACGATCGCCGACGCTTCGAGCGGCTGCCCGGCGAGCCGGGCTGGCGCGTCACGCGCCTCGATCCGTGACGAGCGCGGCCTCGCCCCGCGCGCCGGCCCTCTCCTCACTCGCCCGATCACCCATCGGTCACCTTGCGTCGAGCGCGCGCGCAAACGACGCTCGGGGCCGTCATGACCAAGCCAGCTCGATCCGACGAACCCGACGGCGGCCACGCGACCTGGGGAGGCCGCTTCGAGGAGGGCCTCGACGCCGTCGCCGCGCGGGTGAACGCCTCGGTCGACGTCGACCAGCGCCTCGGCGCCGACGACGTGCGGGGCTCCATCGCACACGTCCGGATGCTCGCGGAGGCGGGCATCGTCTCCGCGGACGACGCCGCGCGCATCGAGGGCGGGCTCCGCGCGATCGGCGAGGAGATCGCGGAGGGGAGGCTCCGCTGGGACGAGGGCCTCGAGGACGTCCACATGAACATCGAGACGCGGCTCCGCGAGCGGATCGGTGACGCCGGGGGACGGCTCCACACGGCCCGCTCGCGCAACGATCAGGTGGCGACCGACATGCGGCTCTGGACGCGCGCGGCGCTCGATCGCGCGATGGAGAAGACGCGCGCGCTCCTCGCCGTGCTCCACGCGCGCGCGGGCTCGAGCCTCGACGTCGTCATGCCCGGCTACACGCACCTCCAGCGCGCCCAGCCCGTGCGGCTCGCCCACCACCTGCTCGCCTGGTGCGAGATGCTCGAGCGCGATCACGGCCGCTACGAGGACGCGCGCGCGCGACTCAACGAGTCTCCGCTCGGCGCCGCCGCGCTCGCCGGGACGACATTCCCGATCGATCGCGACATGACGGCGCGCGAGCTCGGCTTCGAGCGCCCGATGCGCAATTCGCTCGACGCAACGGCCGATCGAGACTTCCTCCTCGAGGCGCTCGCCGCGCTCTCCATCCAGGCGATCCACCTCTCGCGCATCGGCGAGGAGCTCGTGCTCTGGAGCACGCAGGAATTCGGCTTCGTCGAGATGACGGATCGCTTCACGACCGGCTCGTCGATCATGCCGCAGAAGAAGAACCCCGACATGGCCGAGCTCGTGCGCGGCAAGTCCGCGCGCGTCGTCGGGGATCTCGTCTCGCTCCTCGTGCTGATGAAGGGCCTGCCGCTCGCCTACAACCGCGACATGCAGGAGGACAAGCGCCCCGTCTTCGACGCGTTCGACACGATCGAGGACTGCCTCGACGTGCTCGCTGGCGCGCTCGCGACGGCGGCGTTTCGTGATGACCGCATGCGCCGCGCGCTCCGCGAGGGCTTCGTCGAGGCGACGGAGATCGCCGACTGGCTCGCGGCGCGCGGCGTCCCGTTTCGCGAGGCGCATCACGTGGCTGGGCGCCTCGTTCGACGCGCGATCGCCGCGGGGAAGACGCTCCCCGAGCTCACGCTGGACGAGCTCCGCCTCGAGCATCCGAGCTTCGACGCGAGCGTCTTCACGGCGATGGAGCCCGAGACGGCGATCGAGCGCCGCGACGTCCTCGGAGGGCCCGCGAGGGTGCGCGTCGTCGCGGCGCTCGAGGCGCTCGAGGCGCGCTGGGCCGATCGGGGGGTCGACATACGCGCGCTGGCTCGCTCGCGCGGCGCGCGCTGACGGCGCGGCGGCGCCGTCAGGCGAGGAGGGCGAGGAAGCGACCGAAGGCGTTGCCGGGCGCCGCGGCGCCTGCGCTCGACTCCGGCTGGTACTGCACCGAGAGGGCGCGCGCGGAGGCGAGCTCGAGGCCCATCAGGCTCCCGTCCTCGAGGTGGAGGTGCGTGATCTCGGCGCGGCCCTCGACGGTCGCCCGATCGACGACGTAGCCGTGGTTCTGATACGTGATCTCGATCGCGCCGGTGCGGAGCGCGCGCACGGGGTGGTTCGCGCCGCGGTGGCCGAGCTTCATCTTCGTCGTGCGCCCGCCGATCGCGAGCGCGAGGAGCTGATGGCCGAGGCCGATCCCCAGGAGCGGCGCGCGACCGATGAGGGCGCGCACGGTCGCGAGCGCCTTCGTCGCCTGCGCCGGATCGCCCGGGCCGCTCGAGAGGACGACCCCCGAAGGATCACGCGCGAGCACGTCGTCGGGCGGCGTGTCGAAGGGGACGACCGTGACGCGGCAGCCTCGTCGAGTGAGCGCGCGCAGGATCCCGCGCTTGACCCCGAGATCGACGACGACGACGCGCGGCCCGCTCGCCGCCACACCCTCGCCCTCCTCGAGGTCGTAGGCGCGTGGGGTCGAGACGCTCGCGAGGGGATCGGCGCTCGGGCGGTGCGCCTCGGCGCGCTCGCGGAGCTGTGCGACCGGCTCGGTGCCGAGCGCCGCTCGAGCGCTGCCGTGCTCGCGCAGGTAGCGCGTGATCGCGCGGGTATCGAGGCCGGCGACCGCGACCACGGCGTGCTCGCGCAGGTAGGCCTCGAGGCTGCTCTTCGCGCGGTGGTGGCTGACGATCGAGCTCGCCGCGTGGAGGACGAGCCCCGCGAGCCGAGGCGCGCTCGACTCCGCGTCGTCGCCGTTCACGCCCGTGTTCCCGATCTCCGGCGCGGTGAGCGTGACGATCTGCCCATGGAACGCGGGATCGGTCAGGACCTCCTCGTAGCCCGTCATCCCGGTCGTGAAGACGAGCTCTCCCGAGACGGCTCCGATCGCGCCGATCGAGCGCCCCTCGAAGGTCGTTCCGTCCGAGGTCACGAGGCGTGCTGTCGCTTCGGCGAGCATCTCGAGCTCCTATCGCGTGAAGACGATCTCGCCACCCACGATCGTGTGGGTGCAGGCGCCGACGAGCTCCTTGCCGAGCCAGGGCGTGTTGAGCTGCTTGCCGTGGAGGGTCGCGCGCGAGGGCGTCCAGCGGAGCTCGGGATCGAGGAGGGTCACGTCCGCGATCGCGCCCGGGGCGAGGCCGCCGCCGGGGAGGCGGCCGATCTTCGCGGGCGACGTGCTCATCACCTCGACGAAGCGGAGCGCGGAGAGCACGCCGTCGCGCACGAGGCCGAGCAGGAGCGGCACGGTCGTCTCGAGCCCGATCATCCCCGGCGAGGCGGCGGAGAATTCGCAGTCCTTCTCGAGCACGCTGTGCGGCGCGTGATCGGTCGCGATGCAGTCGATCGTCCCGTCGCGGAGCGCCGCGCGCACGGCCTCGACGTCCTCGGCCTCGCGCAAGGGGGGCGTGACCTTGCAGAAGGTGCGGTAGCCGATGAGCTCGCGATCGGTCAGCAGGAGGTGGTGCGGCGTCACCTCCGCGGTGACGGGGACGCCGCGCGACTTCGCCTCCCGCACGATGCGCGCCGCGCCGAGCGTCGAGAGGTGCGCGACGTGGTAGCGCGCGCCGATCCGCTCGTTGAGCAGCACGTCGCGCGCGACGATCACGTCCTCCGCCTCGCGGGGCCAGCCGCGCAGGCCGAGGGTCGTCGAGACGGCGCCCTCGTGCATCTCGGCGCCTCGCGTCAGGTCGTGATCCTCGCAGTGCTGCGAGACGAGGAGATCAAAGGTCTTGGCGTACTCGAGCGCGCGGCGCATCACCGCGGCGTTCATCACGCACACGCCGTCGTCGCTCACGCCGATCGCGCCCGCCTCGCGCAGCTCCGCCATCTCGGTCAGCGTCTCGCCCTTGCTGCCCATCGTGATCGCCGCGAAGGGGTGGAGGCGCGGCCCTCGCGCGTCGCGCGCACGAGCGAGCATCTGCTCCGTGACGGCTCGGTGATCGTTCACCGGGCGCGTGTTGGGCATCGGGCAGACGGCCGTGTAGCCGCCCGCCGCGGCCGCGGCGAGGCCCGAGACGATGTCCTCTTTGTACTCCTGCCCGGGCTCGCGGAAGTGGACGTGGAGGTCCACGAAGCCCGGAACGATCCAGCGGCCCGCCGCGTCGATGCGACGGACCGCTTCGGTCGAGGGGTAGCGCGCGCCGGCGCCACGCCCGACCGCGGTGACTCGCCCGCCCTCGATCACCACGTCCCCCTCTTCGTCGAGGCCGCGGGTTGGGTCGAGGACACGACCTCGCTCGAGGATCAGCATCGGCGCGCGAGGTATCGGAGCGGGCCTCGCGCGTCAAGCCCTCGCGCGTCGAGCCCCCACGCGTCGAGCCCTCGCGAGGTCGAGGATCAGCCGACCTCCTCGATCGCCTCGTCCTCGACGCCCTCGGCGTCGATCAGGCCGACCGAGGACCGGTCGGGGCGCTTGCCCGCGCCGCGTCCCTCTCGGATGTCGCCGGCGCGGGTCTTCATCGACTGCACCTTGCGGCAGAGGGACGCGAAGTCCTTGCTGCGCACGGCCATCGCGGGCGTTCCCCCGCGAAGCAGCGTCGTGAGGATGAAATCGAGGACCTGGATTTCGCCTTCGGAGAAGGAGTTCGAGATGCGCATGAGGTCGATCTAACAGAGCGCTCGGCGCGCGACAATGTACGACGCGCATCGTATCGTCACGAAATGTCATTTCACCGCCACGATCGCCCGATAACATTCCGTAAACACTTATCAAAGCGGTGAACGACGGAATCGTGCGCAGACGCTCGGGGCCGCGAACGACCGCCGATTCCCGCGGCTCGACAGATCGCCCGCCTCGAGAGCGATCGTGATCCGCTCCGATCGAAAGCATGCCAAGGAGCGTGCGGCTCGAGGCTAGAGTGGCGTCGTGGAACGACGCTCCGTGGTGGCGCGCGTGATCCTCTCCTTGGTCGGAGGGGTCTCGCTCGCGATCCTGATCGTGCTCGGGGCGCTGCTCGGGCGGGTCGCGGCGCTCGAGGCGCGCGAGCTCGACGTGCGCGGCGTGACCGTCTCCCTCGAGCCGACCGAGGGGCGCGCGATCGAGCTCGCCGAGGCGACCCTCGAGCGAGGCGAGGGCGCGATCTTCGAGCTCTGCTCGGACGACGAGCTGGGCGAGGCCTGGGGCGATCGGGTCCGCGTCGAGCTCGCGCGCGGGGACGAGACGATCTCGACGCTCACGCTCGATGGGCCGACGCGCGCGCTCGCGCGGAGGAGCGCCCGCGGCGCCTGCGTCGAGGTCGGCCGCGGGACGCTCGAGGCGGGCGGCGTCTATCGCGTCGCCATCACGGTCGATCCCCCAGCGCCACCGGCGCGCGTCCGCGCGCGGATCCTCGCGCGGCGAGACTTCGGGCCGCGGGAGCGCAACCTCGCGCTCGCGCTCCTCGGGCTCGGCGTGACGCTCGTCATCCTGCTCGCGGCGCGCGATCCCAGCGTCCGAGCGACGTGGCCGCGCTGGCTGCGCGGCGCCTCGGCTCGCGCGCGGCGGCGCGCTCGGCGCCATCGGCTCGCCTTCGCCGTCGCGCTCGTCGCGGCGGGCGTCCTCGCCGTCGTCGCGGTCGGGATCGCGCTCCCGGCGCTCACGCCGGGGGGCTCGACGTTCGGGCTCGTCGCCGGGCTCGTGCTCGCGGCCTTCGAGCTCCTGCTCGCGTGGACGCTGATCGGGGGGAGCGCGGCTCGCCTCGGTCTCGCGCGGCCCTCGAGCTGGGTCGGCACGCTCGGCGCGTTCGTGGCGGCGCCGCTCGTCGGCCTCGCGCTCTTTCGCTTCGCCTACTTCGCGCTCTCGAGCATCGAGCCGAGCGGCGAGGCGCCGATCGAGGCCTTCGTCGCTTGGCCGAGCGGGCGGCTCTCGTTCGCCGCGCTCGCGCTCGTCGCGCCGATCGCGGAGGAGGTCTTCTTTCGAGGCTTCGTCTTCGGCGCCATCGACGATGGGCGCTGGGGGAGGCGTCGCGCCCTCGCGTTCGTGCTCGCGTCGGGGCTCTTCGCGCTCGCCCACGTCGCGCAGGGCTGGGGGAATTGGGGCGGGCTCCTGGCCGTCGCGGTCGCGGGGATCGCGTTCACGCTGCTCCGGATGCTCTCGGGCTCGACGCTCGTCGCCGCGCTCGCGCACCTCGTCTACAACGCGCTCCTCTCGATCTCGGCGCTCACCTCGTGAGGCCTTCGGCGGGCTCCGCGCTCGACGGATCGGGGCGATCGCGGCGCGCCGTCAGACGTGATCGGCCGCGGTCGTGCGCACGACCTCGTCGAGCGTCGTCACGCCCGCTCGCACCTTCTCGAGGCCGGCCATGCGGAGCGTCTTCACGCCCTGGCGAATCATCTCTTGCTTGATGTCCGCCGCCGTCGAGCCGTGGATGACCAGCTCCTTCAAGCGGTCGGTGAACGGCATCACCTCGTAGAGCGCGACGCGGCCTCGGTAGCCGGTGCCGTTGCAGTCCTTGCAGCCGATCCCCTTCATCGGGCGGACCGTCGGGAGCTCCTGCTTCGTGAAGCCCGCTTGGAGGAGCGTGTCCTCGTCGATCTGGGTCGGCTGCTTGCAGCCCTCGCAGATCTTGCGCGCGAGCCGCTGCGCGAGGACGAGGTTCACGGACGCGGTGACGAGGAAGGGCTCGACGCCCATGTTCAAGAGGCGTGAGACGGTGCTCGGGGCGTCGTTGGTGTGGAGCGTGGAGAGGACGAGGTGGCCCGTGAGCGCGGCCTTGACGCCGATCTCGGCGGTCTCGAAGTCGCGGATCTCGCCGACCATGATGATGTCGGGGTCCTGCCGGAGGAACGAGCGGAGCGCCGCCGCGAAATTCAGGCCGATCTCGTCGTGCATCTGGCACTGGTTGATGCCCATCAGGTTGTACTCGACGGGATCCTCGGCGGTGGAGATGTTCGTGTCCGGCTGGTTCAGCTCGGAGAGCGCCGAGTAGAGGGTCGTCGTCTTTCCGGAGCCGGTCGGGCCCGTGACGAGCACCATCCCGTAGGGCTGGTTGATCGCCCACTTGAAGTCCTCGAGCGGCTTCGCATCGAAGCCGAGCTTCGTCATGTCGAGCTGGAGGTTCGACTTGTCGAGCAGGCGCAGGACGATCTTCTCGCCCCAGATCGTGGGCAAGGTGGAGACGCGGAAGTCCATCTCCTTGCCCTTGCCGAGCTTGAGCTTGATGCGCCCATCCTGCGGGAGGCGGCGCTCGGCGATGTCGAGCGAGCTCATGATCTTGAGGCGCGACGCGATGGCGGCCTTCAGCTTGAGCGGCGGGTTCATCTCCTCGATGAGCACGCCGTCGATGCGGTAGCGGACGCGCAGCTTGCGCTCGTAGGGCTCGACGTGGATGTCCGACGCGCGCTTCTTGATCGCGTTGAGGAGGATCGCGTTGCAGAGCCGGATGACCGGGGCGTCCTCCGACGCGCGCTCGAGTTCGCCGAGGTTGATGTCCTCGTCGTCGCTGCCGAAGTCGATGTCCCCTTCCTCGAACCCCTCCATGATCTCGTCGTAGGAGATCTCGGGCGCGGCCGGCGTCGCGTGCTCGATCGCGCGGAGGATCTGGGCCTCGGACGCGACGACGGGCTCGACGTTGTAGCCGGTCAGGAACTTGATGTCGTCGATCGCGTGGAGGTTCGAGGGATCCGCCATCGCGACGGTCAGCGAATTGCCCGCGCGCGAGACGGGGATGACCTTGTGTCGCTGGCAGACCTCCGGCGAGATGAGCTTGCGGACCTCGTCCTCGATCTCGAACTCGTCGAGGTTGATCGAGGGGACGCGGTACTGCTGGCTCAAGAAGTCGGTGATCTCCTGATCCGAGACGAAGCCGAGGCGCGCGAGCTGGTAGCCGAGCGACGTGTTGCCCTTGCGCGACTCCTCTTGGGCCGTGCGGAGCTGCTGGAGGCTGATCAGCTTCTCGCGGACCAGCAGCTCGCCGATGCGGTTACTCATGCTTCCTCTCTCGAACGTGGGCGTTGAATCTCGGGCGGGGTCGGGTGAGCATGGCCCGACCCGAAGGAACGTGCGGTGAGTCGAGTGGCTCGAGACGACCGACGCGACGCTCATCGTCGGCAAAAAACACCATCGCCGTCAATGGACGACGCGACGCTCGTCCGCGCGAGGTGGCGATGAGCCTCTTCGGCGACCTCTTCGACGGACGGGCGCGGCGCGCGCGCGCGGCCGAGGCGGAGGGCCGCCACCGCGACGCCGCGGCGCTCTGGGCGGAGCTCGAGCGACCCGTCGACGCGGCGAGGTGCCTCGAGCACGTGGGCGACAAGGCCCTCGAGCTCGAGGAGCGGCTGAGCGCCTGGCTCGACGGGCTCGCGTTGCTGCCGGCGCTGGCCGTCGGTGAGCGGAGGGCGCTCGAGGCCAAGATCGGCGAGGCGATCCTCCTCGACGCGAAGGCGCACGGGCTCGCGACGAGCCAAGCGCGCGCGCGGCTCGCGGACGCGGCGGCGCGCCTCGAGCGCGCGGAGGCGTTCGTCGACGCGGCGGACGCGTTCGCGATGCTCGGGCGAAGGAGCGACGAGGCGCGGTGCCTCGAGCTCGGCGGCGAGGTCGAGCGGCTCGAGGCGCTCCTCGCCGAGAGCAACGCGAGCGAGGCGCGCGAGGCGAAGATCCGCCGGCTCGTCTCGGAGAGCGAGCTCGCGATGGCGCTCGGAGATCGCGTGAGCGCGCGCGCGAGCCTCCGGGAGGTCGTCGCGCTCGCGCCGGACGATCCCGGCCTCGGGCGGCTCGCGCGGCGGATCGAGGAGCGCTGGGTCACACCGCCGGTCACGCTCTCGGTCGGCGGGCGACGGGTCTCGTTCTCCGCGCGCCTGCCCGCGATCGTCGGGCGCGCGGACGCCGACGTCGTCGTGCGCGGGAGCAGCGTCTCGCGCGCGCACGCGGAGGTGCGCTTCGCGGACGGGCGCTTCCTCGTGCGAGACGCCGGGAGCCGCAACGGGACGCTCGTCGCGGGCGTCCTCCTCGCCGGATCGATGCCGATCGACGGCGAGCTCACGATCGGCCTCGGGGAGGACGTCACGCTCGTCGCTCGACCGAGCGACGACGCGCTCGCGCTCGAGGTGACGAGCGGCCTCGATCGCGGCGCGCTCCATGTCCTCGGCAGCGGCCGTGGCGCTCTGCGCATCCCCGGCGTCGGCGCGACGCTCGAGCTCCTCGACGACGCCGTGCGGCTCGTCCCGCCCCCCGGAGAGATGGTCGAGCTGTCCTTTGACGGGGCGCCGGAGGCGCGGCGCGTGCAGGGGCGGATCGATCTCCTGCGCGGTGATCGCGTCCGGGTGGGCGAGGTGTCGATCGAGGTGATCGCGTGAGCGTCTTCGATCGCCTCCGCGCGATCTTCGGCGAGGCGAGCGAGGCGCCGTCCGAGGCGCCGACGCCGTCCGAGGCGCCGTCTCCCGTCGGGGCGGAGACCGCGAGCGGCGCCCCGAGCCAGCCCCGGGCGCCCGCGGGCTCGAGCGCGCACCCAGCGCTCGACGCCTTCCGCGCCGCCGCGAGCGAGGACGAGGCGCTCGCTCGCTACCGCCCGCTGGTGAGCGAGGTGGGCGAGGCGCGGGCGATCGACGAGGCGCGACGGCTGCTCGAGCGAGGGCCCTTCCCGAGGCTCCGCGTCGAGCTGGCGCGCACCCTCGACGCGCGCGGCGACGACGACGCCGTGGAGGCCGTGCTCTCGCGCATGCCCGAGCGCGACGTGCCCGTCGCCGCGTTGCTCGAGGCCTGGTCGCGGCGAGCCGAGGTCCTCGAGCGTCGTCACGACGTCGAGGGCGCGGCGCTCCTCTGGGAGCGCATCCTCGCGCGCGACGTCCGCTACGGAAACGCGCGTGAGCGGCTCGAGCGGCTGCGGGGGACGGCGCGATCGGCGAGCGCCGACGCGGGCGCCACGGTGATGGCCGACGGAGCGCTCACGCGCGGGCGCTATCGGGTCACGCGCGAGCTCGGCCGAGGCGGGGCAGGGACGGTCTTCCTCGCGCGCGACGTCGGCCTCGATCGCGACGTCGCGCTCAAGGTCTACCACCGCCGAGGGCGCGCCGATCGGGAGCGGCTGCTCCACGAGGCGCGCGTGCCGGCGGCGCTCGAGCACCCGGGCGTCGTGCGGATCCTCGACGTCGATCCGACGCTCTTCGCCATCGCGATGGAGCTGACCGACGGCTCGCTGAAGGACGCCGACCCGCGGGGCGAGCTCCCGCGCGAGCGCCTGCTCGCCCGGACGCGCTCGATGATCGCGACGCTCTCGTGGATCCACGCGCGCGGCGTGGTCCATCGCGACGTGAAGCCCTCGAACCTCCTCGTGCGAGGCGATCGCGTGGTCTTCACGGACTTCGGGATCGCCGCGCGGGTCGGCGAGGCGCCGGCCCTCTCGGGGATCGAGCAGGGGGAGGGGAGCGCGGGCTACATGCCGCCCGAGCAGCGACGCGGCGCGCCCGCGGCGTTCACGATGGACGTCCACGCGCTCGGCGTCTCGATCGCGGAGCTCTTCGCGTCCGACCCGAGCGCGCCGGCCCCGCTCCTCGCGCTCGCCCAGGCGATGCGGGCGCCCGATCCGCTCGCGCGCCCCTCGCTCGAGGACGCCCTCCGCGCGGTCGAGCGGCTCGCGTGAGCGCGCCCCGCGAGCGCTCACGGGTCGCGTTCGTCGACTGGCTACGGCTCGTCGCGGCGCTCCAGATGATCTCCGGGCACACGCTCGACGCCGTCCTCGCCGACGAGCTGCGGACGGGCGCGATCTACGGGCTCTGGGTGCAGCTCCGGGGCCTCACCGCGCCCGCCTTCCTCGTCGCGAGCGGGATCTCGTTCGCGCTGGCCTCGAAGCTCGACGACGACGGCGCCTACCGGGCCCTGCGCGCCCGCGACGGGGCGCGCCTTCGGCGCGTCGTCCGCTCGGCGTGGCTCGTGGTGCTCGGGACGCTGCTCCACGCGCTCGACGCTCCCTGGATCGTCGACGTCTTGCACTGCATCGGCGCGACGCTCCTCGGCCTCGATCTCCTCGTCACCCTGCTCCCGCGCTCGCGGCAGGTCGGGCTCGCCTCGCTGATGATCGGCGCCGCGCTCGTCGCCCTCGCCGCGCCGATCGATCACGCGATCGGCGCCGAGGCCCACGCGGGGCCGGCGCGCCTCGTGCTCGCGTGGCTCGATCACGACGGGGGCTCGCTCTTTCCCCTCGTGCCCTGGGCCGCGTACGTGTTCCTCGGCGTCGCGATCGCGCGGGTCGCGCTCCCCGAGGGCGCGCGCACGCCCTCCCGGACGAGCGCGGCGCGCCTCGCCGCGATCGCGCTCTCGGCGCTCCTCCTCGCGCGCGGGCTCGAGGTGGCCGGCGCGTGGGGGATCGTGCCCGCGGCGACCGCGTCGGACTGGTCGTCGCACCCCGCCGTCGTGCTCGAGCGCCTCGGGCTCGTGCTCCTCACGGCGTCACTCCTCTCCGTCGTCGCCGCGCGCGCGCGCCTGCCGGCGGCGCTGACCGCGCTCGCCGGCGAGACGCTCGCGCTCTACGTCGTCCACCTGCTCGTCCTCTACGCGGCGGGCGTCGGCCCCGCGGAGCTCTTCCCGCACGCGCTCGGGCTCGGCCCCTCGATGGCGCTCGCGGCCGGAATGCTCGCGCTGAGCGTCGCCGTCGCGCTCGCGTGGGGACGGCTCTGGCCGCCGATCGAGGCGCGCCTCCTGCCTCGGCTGGCGGCGCGCGGCGCTCGACGTGATCCGTCGATCCAGGCGGGCCGTCAGGGGGCCGCGTCTCCTGGCGCCGGCTCCTCCGAGCCCACGCGCTTGGGGACCGCGACCCGATCGCCGTCGCGCACGGCGATCACGTCGCCGTCGAATTCCGCGCGCGCCTCCTCGATGAAGGGGCGCGTCGAGCCGTAGCGCTGAGAGAAGTGCGTGAGGACGAGCCTCCTGACGCCGGCCTCGCGCGCGATGATGCCCGCCTGACGCGCCGTCATGTGCCCGTGCGCGCGCGCCTCGCGCTCCTCGGAGGCGAGGTAGGTCGACTCGGAGACGAGGAGATCCGCGCCGCGCGCGAGCTCGAAGCAATTGTCCGTGAGCCGCGTGTCCATGACGAACGCGAAGACCTGCCCCTTCTTGAAGAGGCTCACGTCGTCGAGGAGGACGGTGTCGTCCCCGACCCGGAGCGAGCCCGCGCGGATCAGCTCCTTGATCGCCGGGCCGCGCACGCCGCGCGCCTCGAGCGCGTCGGGGAGCATCGTGCGGCCGTCGTGCTCCTCGAGCCGATACCCGTAGGTCTCGACCCCGTGATCGAGCCGCAGGGCGCGGAGCTGGAGCTTCTTCTGCTGGGCGACGATCCCCTCCTCGCGGATCGGTCGCGGCGCGATCCTCGCGACGTCGTGGTAGATCGAGGCGTGCCGCAGGCGCTCGTAGTAGAGCTGGCCCGAGGCGGGGTAGTGGATCTCGATCTCGTGCGGGACCCGATCGAGGCTGATGCGCTGGTGCAGGCCCGCGAGCCCGAGGCAGTGATCCCCGTGGAAGTGCGTGACGCAGATCCGCGTGACCTGCGTGACGGTCACCTCGGCGTAGATCATCTGGCGCTGCGTGCCCTCGCCGGGATCGAAGAGCACGCCCTCCTCGTCCCACCGAAGGAGGTAGCCGTTGTGGTTACGGAAGCGGGTGGGGACCTGGCTCGAGGTGCCGAGGACGATGAGCTCGCGGGCCGACATGGGGCGCGAACGGGTAACGGACGCGGGCGAGGGCCGCAAGGGAAAGGGCCCGCGCGACCTCGTCAGGCGCGGACGCGCAGCCCCCTCGGGTCGTAGAAGGGCGCCAGCGAGACGCGCGCCGGGACGCGCCTCGCGCCGACCTCGAGCTCGAAGCGCCCGGCCTCGAGGAGGGCGCGATCGATGGGCCGATCGGCCTCGAGCATCGCGAGCCCCACGGCCCCGCCGAGCGTGAAGCCGTAGGAGGCGGAGCGGACGAAGCCGACGAAGACGTCGTCGCGAAGGAGCGGCTCGGCGTGAAAGAGCATCACGTCCGGGTCGAGGGCGAGGACCGAGGCGAGGCGCCTCCGCGAGGGGCCCCTCGCCTTGGCCGCGAGCACGGCGTCTCGGCCGATGAAGCCGCCCGGCTTCTCGAGCGCGAGCGTGAACGCGAGCCCGGCGCGAAAGACGTCGTCGGTGTTGTCGATGTCGTGCCCGTAGTCGCGGTAGCCCTTCTCCATCCGGCAGCTCGCGAGCGCCTTGAGCCCCGCGTGACGCAGGCCGTGCGCCTCGCCCGCGTGGACGACGCGGTCGTAGACGTGCTGCGCCTGCTCGGTCCGCACGTAGAGCTCGTAGCCGAGCTCGCCGACGTAGGTGACGCGGAGCGCGAGCACGCTCGCGTAGCCGATCTCGAGGGAGCGCGCGGCGCGGTAGGGGAAGGCCTCGTTCGAGACGTCCGCGTCGGTGATCGAGGCGAGGAGCGCGCGCGAGCGGGGGCCGTGGAGGTTGATCTGCGCGTAGCCGCTCGTGGCGTCCACGACGAACGCGTGCCCGCCGTCGTCCGCGACGGCGCGCCTTAGGCGGGCCTCGACGTGTCGATGCGCGGTGTCCGACGCGACGACGAGGAAGCGCTCCGGATCGAGCCTCGTCACCGTGAGATCGGCCTCGATCCCGCCCGCCTCGTTGAGCCACTGGGTGTACGTGACGACGCCGTCGCGCTCGTTCACCGCGGCCGTCGAGAGCCGATCGAGGACGCGCCCCGCGTCGCGTCCGACGACCTCGAACTTAGACATGAACGACATGTCCATCAGCGCCACGGCCTCGCGGATCGCGCGGTGCTCCGCCTCCCAGTGGGAGAAGAAGCTCGGGCGGCCCCAGCCGAGCCGCGACGCCTCGCCGGGGTCGCCCTCGGGCGCGTACCAGTCGGCGCACTCCCAGCCGCTCACGTCGCGCAGGTGCGCCCCTCGCGCGCGGAGCCGCCCCTCGAGCGGCGACGCCTTCGCGCCGCGCGCGCTCTCCATCTCGCGGAACGGGTAGTGGCAACGGTAGACGAGGCCGAGCGCCTCGACCGTTCGCGAGCCGCGGTAGGCGCGCGTGCGCTGGTGCGGCCCGAAGCGATCGACGTGCATCGCGGTGACGTCGACGTCCGGCTGACCGTCGGCGATCCAGCGCGCGAGGGTGCGCCCGATGCCGCCGCCCGTGAGGATCCCGATCGAATTGAGGCCCGCCGCGACGAAGTAGTTGCGCACCTCGGGCGCCTCGCCGATCGCCGGCCGCAGATCGGGGGTGAAGCTCTCCGGCCCGCAGAAGAATTTCCTGATCCCGGCGCGCTCGGCGGCAGGCACGCGCGAGAGGGCGCGCGCGAGGTAGGGCGCCATGCGCTCCCAGTCGGGCGCGATCTCGCCGAACGAGAAGTCGGCCGGGACGCCGTCGAGCTTCCACGGCGCCGCCTCGGGCTCGAAGAGGCCGATCATCAGCCCGCCGCCCTCCTCGCGGTAGTAGCCGTGGAGGCCCGGATCCTCGAGCACCGGCCAGCGCGGCGAGACGCCGTCGATGGGCTCGGTGACGAGGTAGTAGTGCTCGGCGGCTTGGTTCGGGACGAGCACGCCGAGCGCGTCGCCGAGCTCGCGCGCCCACATCCCCGTCGCGTTCACGACGACGTCGCACGCGATCTCGCCGAGCGCCGTCCGCACGCCTCGGACCGCGCGGCGAGCCCCCGTGCCCTTCGTCAGCACCTCGAGCGCGGGGACCCCCTCGAGGACGCGCACGCCCTTCTTCTTCGCGGCGATCGCGAGCGCCATCGTGACGTCGACCGGGTTCACCCGTCCGTCGTCCTTCACGTAGAAGCCCGCGCGCACGTCGTCGACGCGCGCGAGCGGGAAGAGCGCCTGCACCTCGCTCGGGGTGAGCTCCGCGACGTCGATCCCCATGCGACGGTTGAAGACCGCGACGCGCCGGTACTCCTCGAGGCGATCGTCGTCGGACGCGAGCTCGATGAAGCCGTCGAGCCGGAGGCCGGTCGCCTGGCCGCTCTCCTCCTCGAGCCGACCATAGAGCGCGCGTGTGTACTTGCGCAGCTCCGTCGAGGTCTCGCTCGTCGAGCCGAAGGTCACCATCAGCCCCGCCGCGTGCCAGGTCGTGCCCGACGTGAGCCGATCGCGCTCGAGCACGACCGTGTCGGAGAAGCCGAGGTGCGCGAGGTGGTAGGCGACGGAGCAGCCGATGACGCCGCCGCCGAGGACGACGACGCGGGCTTCGCTCGGGAGGAGGGGCGGGCTCATGGCCCGGCCTTATCGCGCTCCTCGGCCGCCGACGAGGGGGACGCCCGCCCGGTTTGCCCGCGGAGGACGCCGTGGTATGAGCGGCGCCCCCCCTCGTGGGGGCGGCGCGCTCGTGCGCGTCGAAACCCCGCACACCCCCCGTCGCAGACGCGACAGACGGCTCGACTCGGTGCCTCGCTGATGAGGTCGTCGACCGCGGAGGTGGAGGCCACAACCGGAGACCCCATGACCGAGATCCAAGCCACCCAGCCCGAGTCCGCCCCCGAGTTCGCGGAGGAGCTCCCGCTCAGCCTGCGCAGCCTCATCGACGCCGGCGTCCACTTCGGACACCAGACGCGCCGATGGAACCCGAAGATGCGCCCCTACATCTTCGGCGCGCGCAACGGCATCCACATCATCGACCTCGATCAGACGGCCGTCCTCTTCAAGCGCGCCTACGACTTCCTCGTCGACGCGGTGGGGCGCGGGGGCCACGTCCTCTTCGTCGGTACGAAGCGCCAAGCGGTGGACATCGTGCGCGAGGAGGCCGAGCGCGCCGGACAGTTCTTCGTCACGGGGCGCTGGCTCGGCGGCACGCTCACGAACTTCCGCACCATCAAGACGGCGATCGAGCGCCTGCGCGAGCTCGATCGGATGTTCGAGGACGGCTCGGCGGAGAACCTGCTCAAGAAGGAGCAGATGAAGCTGCGCCGCGAGCAGGAGCGCCTCGAGAAGTTCATCGGCGGCATCAAGATGATGAACGCGCTCCCCGCGGCGGTCTTCGTGATCGACCCGCACCACGAGCACATCGCGGTGAACGAGGCCGGCAAGCTCGGCATCCCGATCGTCGCGATCACGGACACGAACTGCGACCCCGAGATCATCGATCACGTCATCCCCGGTAACGACGACGCGATCCGCTCGATCAAGCTCTTCACCGCGAAGGTGGCGGACGCCTGCGTCGAGGGGCAGCAGAAGCGCCGCGCGATGCAGCAGGGCGGCGGCGAGCCGCGCACCGTCCCGGGCTCCGACGGTCGCGTCGAGGTCGAGTTCCAGCGCGCTCGTCGTGGCCCCGGCGGGCGCCGTGGCGGTCCCGGCTCGCGGGATCGCTCCTCGGGCGGAGGTGAGGGCGCGGCCTGAGCCGGCTCGCGCGCTCCCGACGCTCCACGCTCGCGCGAGCGAGCGCTCCGTGCCGCGGGGATCCCCCGCCTCCTTTCGCGCGACGAGCAGGCGTCGTCGCGCGAGCCCGTTCGACATCCGTGGAGGAAATCATGTCCGTCCAAGTCACCGCCACCCAGGTCAAGTCGCTCCGTGATCGCACGCAGGCTGGGATGAACGACTGCCGCCAGGCGCTCATCGAGGCCGAGGGCAACGAAGAGAAGGCCGTCGAGATCATCCAGAAGAAGGGGCTCGCGAAGGCCGCGAAGAAGGCGGGCGCGATCGCCGCCGAGGGCCGCGTCGTCTCCTACGTCCACACGAACCACCGCATCGGCGTGCTCGTCGAGGTGAACTGCCAGACCGACTTCACCGCGAAGAACGACGAGTTCGTCGCGTTCGCGAACGAGGTCGCGATGCACATCGCCGCCGCGGGCCCCCTCTACGTCCGGCGCGAGGACGTCCCCGAGGCGGAGAAGCAGAAGCAGATGGGCATCTTCCAGGGGCAGCTCGACGAGGAGGCCAAGGCGACGGGGAAGTCTCGCCCCGCGGCCGCGCTCGAGAAGATCCTCTCGGGCAAGCTCGACAAGTGGCTCTCCGAGATCTGCCTCGACGAGCAGGAATTCATGACGCGCGACGAGAAGGCGACCATCGGCGGCGTCGCGAGCGCGCTCACCGCGAAGATCGGCGAGAAGATCTCCGTGCGCAGGTTCGTGCGCTTCGAGCTCGGCGAGGGCATCGAGAAGAAGTCGGTGGACTTCGCCGCCGAGGTCGCGGAGCAGCTCAAGGGCAGCTGACGGCGCGTCGCGCCCGAGGCGATCGGATCCGAGCGAAGAGCCCGCGCGCCCGAGGCCGTGGGCTCTTCCGCTTGTGCGCCCAGCATGGGCGCGACCTTGCCGGTGCAAGTCCGGCCGAAAGGAGATCATCCCGATCGAAGCGAG
>JBDHVC010000006.1:0-115062 GCA_039809495.1 Sandaracinaceae bacterium | reverse complement strand
GCCTGCTCCGGCTCGCCCAGCTCCTGCGCCACCGTCTGCGGCGACGGAATCCGCGCCGGCACGGAGGCCTGCGACGACGGAAACACCCGCTCGAGCGATGGCTGTAGCAACGCCTGCGTGATCGAGAGCGGCTACACCTGCTCCGGCTCGCCCAGCTCCTGCGCCACCGTCTGCGGCGACGGAATCCGCGCCGGCACGGAGGCCTGCGACGACGGAAACACCCGCTCGAGCGATGGCTGTAGCAACGCCTGCGTGATCGAGAGCGGCTACACCTGCTCCGGCTCGCCGAGCACCTGCGGGACCACGTGCGGCGACGGAATCCCTGGAGGGCCCGAGGCCTGCGACGACGGGAACAGCTACTCCAACGACGGCTGTAGCAGCACCTGCGCCATCGAGAGCGGCTACGTCTGCTCGGGGACGCCCTCGATCTGCGAGGCCACCTGCGGCGACGGGATCCGCGTCGGCGCCGAGGCCTGCGACGACGGAAACACCCGCGCGGGCGACGGCTGTAGCGGCGCCTGCGCCATCGAGAGCGGCTACGCCTGCTCCGGCTCACCCAGCTCCTGCGCCACCGTCTGCGGCGACGGCATCCGCGCCGGCACGGAGGCCTGCGACGACGGAAACACCCGCTCGAGCGACGGCTGTAGCGGCGCCTGTGCCATCGAGAGCGGCTACGTCTGCTCCGGCTCGCCCAGCGCCTGCGCCGCCATCTGCGGCGACGGAATCCGCGTCGGCGCCGAGGCCTGCGACGATGGAAACACCCGCGCGGGCGACGGCTGTAGCGGCGCCTGCGCCATCGAGAGCGGCTACGTCTGCACCGGCTCGCCGAGCGCCTGCGCCACCACCTGCGGCGACGGGATCCGCGCCGGCGCCGAGGCCTGCGACGATGGCAACGCGGCCGACGAGGATGGCTGCGGGAGCACCTGCGCCATCGAGCCGGGCTACGCCTGCGCGGGCTCGCCGAGCGCGTGCGTGGGCACCTGCGGCGACGGGATCGTCGCCGTCGGCGCCGAGCGCTGCGACGATGGGAACGCGGCGGCGGGCGACGGCTGCGACGCGTGCGCCGTCGAGGCGGGCTACACCTGCGCGGGCTCGCCCTCGGTCTGCGAGACGGGCTGTGGCGACGGCGTCGTGGCCGGCCTCGAGACCTGCGACGACGGAAACAACGTCGACGGCGACGGCTGCCGCGCCGACTGCCACGCGGAGCGCGGCTACGTCTGCTCCGGGGCGCCGAGCGCCTGCGCGACCGTCTGCGGTGACGGCGTCCGCGCCGGGGCGGAGAGCTGCGACGACGCCAACCTGCTCTCCGGGGACGGCTGCAGCAGCAGCTGCACCCTCGAGAGCGGGTTCACCTGCAGCGGCTCCCCCTCGAGCTGCGCCACCACCTGCGGCGACGGGGTCCGCGCCGGCGCCGAGGCCTGCGACGATGGCAACACGGCCGAGGAGGATGGCTGCGGGAGCACCTGCGCCATCGAGCCGGGATACGCCTGCGCCGGCTCGCCGAGCGCGTGCGTGAGCACCTGCGGCGACGGGATCGTCGCCGCCGGCGCCGAGCGCTGCGACGACGGGAACGCGGCGGCGGGCGACGGCTGCGACGCGTGCGCCGTCGAGGCGGGCTACACCTGCGCGGGCTCGCCCTCGGTCTGCGAGACGGGCTGTGGCGACGGCGTCGTGGCTGGCCTCGAGGCCTGCGACGACGGAAACGACGTCGACGGCGACGGCTGCCGCGCCGACTGCCAGGCGGAGCGCGGCTACGTCTGCACCGGGAGCCCCTCGAGGTGCGAGACGGAGTGCGGTGACGGCTTCCGAACCGACGACGAGGCCTGCGACGACGGGAACGCGGCGTCGCACGACGGCTGCAGCACCGCGTGCGAGGTGGAGGCGGGCTACGACTGCGTCGAGCGCGACGACGGGAGCTCGGACTGCCGCCTCCGCGACACGGACGCGGGCGTGCCCGACGCCGGAGCGTGGGACGCCGGCGCCGTGGACGCGGGGATCCGCGACGCGGGGGTGGGCGACGCCGATCTGCCCCACTTCGGCGACGCCGACCTCGAGAGCGCGCCCGAGGCCTCGTGTGGGTGCTCCGCGGTCGGCGCGCGCTCGAGCCACGGCCTCTGGTCGCTCCTCGCCGCGCTCGGCGTGATGATCGCCGGCATGCGCCGCAGGCGCGCGCGACGCTGACGGCGCGCCGCGGCGAGGCGAACGACGTCCCGCCGCGCGCGCCCGCGCGAGAACCACCTCGATCGTGAACCGCCCCGCGCCGTCGGCCTCGCCGCACGGCGCGGGGCCCTTCTCGGCCCGCGATGGGTCCGCCGCGAGCGAGCCCGGCGAGGCTCGCTCCACCCTCGGATCAGGGCGAGCCGCTCGTCCACGCGGGAGGGAGCGCGGGCTCGGCCGGCGCGATCGGGAGCAGGGTCGATGGGGGGATCGGCGCGGTGACGGCCGCGGGCGCGCGCGGCGCGGGCGGAGCGGCCACGGGCGTCGCGACGAAGGGCTCGGGCAGCGCGGGCGCGGGATCCCTCGACGCCGTCATCGTCCCCGCGCCGACGACGCTCGGGGTGCTCGGCGTGCTCGGGCCGAGCGAGCCTTGCGTCGTCACCGGGGGATCGCCCCCGCCGGGCGGGCGCGGCGCGCGCGCGACGTCGACCTCGAGCTCGGCGTGGACCGTCCCCTCGCCCGCGCCCGCGCGGAGCTGCACCGTGTGCGCGCCCGCGGTGGTGAACGCGTAGCTCGCGACCCACTGGTGCTCGCTCGCGCCGGGCGTCGCGTCGAGCCGTCGGACGACGCGTCCGGCGCGCAGGACGACGAATTGGGGGTGATCGGCGAGCGCCGCGCGCAGGGCCTCGGGCGCCTCCGCGGAGAAGGTCACGGGCGCGCCCGCGACGGGCGAGGGCGCGACGACGAGCGTCACCACGGCCGGCTCGGCGGGGCGCGAGAGCTCCTCGAGCCGCTGCGTCGCCTCGGCGTCGTCCGGCACGAAGACGAGCGCCCGGCGATAGAGGGCCGCCGCCTGCTCGCGCTCGCCCGCCTCGCTCGCGACCCGCGCGCGGTGGGCGAGCCGGCCGAAGGCGGCGCGCCGCAGCCGGAGGGCGTCGGGATCGTCGGGCCGCCCGGCGAGCAGCTGATCGGTCCACGAGAGGACCGTCTCGCCCTCCCCGTCGAGCCGATCGACGATGAGCGCCTGCTCGGCCGCGCTCACGCGCGCCGCGTGGACCTCCTCGGCCGAGGGCGTCCCGGGCCGCGCGAGCGCCCAGTAGAGGCCCCCGACGGCGAGGACGCCGAGCGCGAACGCGGTCGCGAGGAGGATCGCGGTGCCGAGCGGGGAGCCCCCTCGCGAGCGCGCGCGGCGCGAGAGGCCCGCGATGACGAGCTCGTCCGTGCTCGTGCGCTCCGGTCCCCCGCGGTGCGCGCTCGACGAGGGCGGCGAGGGCTCCGCGCTCGGGCCGCGCGCTGGAATGGACACCCGCCCGCTCGGCTCCCGCTCGCCGCGGCGTCCTCGCAGATCGACCCCGCCCCGCTCGGCCGCTTCGCGCAGCGCCTCGGCGTACTGCGCGGCGTCGTCGAAGCGCGCCTCCGGGTTCTTCGCGAGCGCGCGCATCACGACGGAGGCGACCGCCCTCGGCACGCCGAGCGCGCCCGCCTGCACGTCGAGGGGCGGCGGCGCGTCGTGGATGTGCTGCATGAGGAGCTTCACCGGCGAGGGCGCGTCGAAGGGCGTCTCGCCCGAGAGCATCTGGTAGGTGAGCACCCCCATCGAGTAGACGTCGCTGCGCGCGTCGGTCGGCTCACCCGCCGCGCCCTCGGGGGAGATGTAGCGCGCCGTGCCGAAGACGAGCCCCGACTGCGTCGCCTGCGTCTGATCTTCGTTGCGGAGCAGGCGCGCGATCCCGAAGTCGAGCACCTTCGCGAAGTCCGGATCGCGCCCCTTCGTCACGAGAAAGACGTTCTCGGGCTTCACGTCGCGATGGACGATCCCCTGGGCGTGCGCCTCCCCGACGCCCTCGGCGACCTGGATGGCGATGTGCAGCGCGCGGCTCACCGAGAGCCGCGGCTCCACGCGCAGGAGGTCCGCGAGGGGCCGGCCGCGCAGGAGCTCCATGACGAGGTAGAGGCTGCCGTCCGGGAGCTGGCCGAAGAGGAAGACGCGGACGATGTTCGGGTGATCGAGCGAGGTCGAGATGCGCGCCTCGCGGTGGAAGCGCCGCACCGCGTCCGGGTTCTGCGCGAGATCGGCGTGGAGGATCTTGATCGCGACGTCGCGCCCGATCGTCGTCTGCCGAGCGCGATAGACCATCCCCATGCCGCCCGCGCCGATCCGCTCCTCGATGCGAAACTGGTCGAGGAGCACCTGGCCGATCCGCGGGTCGCGATCCTCCTCGATGAGCCGCAGCGCGGCGCCGTCCCGCTGACAGAAGGCCGCCGCCGCGTCGTACTTCGCGCCGCAGCGCGGACACGTCTTCGCGAAGGCCTGCACGCGGGGCAAGGTACCAAAGCCGGGCCCTTCGGGTAGCGAAACCGGCGAAGAAGGGCCTCGGACACGGTTCGCGGCCGAGATCGGTTGCTGGCCGCGCCTCGGGTTCGCTATCGTTTGCGCTGGAGGTCACATGCGGTCGCTCGGAAGACTCCTCTCACTGCTCGTCGTGCTCCTCGCGGCGCTCACGGGCTCGATCGCGCGCGCTCAGTCGACGAGCGTCGTGGTGCTCGGTCTCACGTCGATCGACGGTGACGACACCTTCGCGACGAACCTCTCCGGGGCGCTCCGACAGGCGGCGAGCCAGGTCCGCGGGTGGGCCGTCGCCGAGCGCGACGTCCCGCTGAGCCAGCTCGAGCTCTCGCTCAGCTGCGAGGCGACCGAGCTCTCGTGCGTCCAGCAGATCGCGACCGCCGTCGGGGCGCAGCGCCTCGTCTACGGCACGATCCAGCGCGTCGACGGGAGCGGTGGCCGCTACGAGTTCCGAATCCAGATCGACCTCTACGACACGGCGTCGGGCACGGTGCTCCGCTCGCTCGACGAGCGGCTGCCCTCCTCGCGCACCGACATCGACGATCTGCGCGAGCCGGCGCGGCGCTTCGCGACGGCCCTGGCGACGGGCGCCGCGACGTCGACCACGACGAGCGCGCCCGGCCCGACCCCCGAGGGCGATCGATCCGCCGCCGGGGAGGATGACGGCGCTGGCGCGGCCACGGCCACGGCCGGCGGGAGCGACGCGTCGTCCCCCGAGCCCTCCTCGAGCGGCGGCGGCCCCGATCTCTCCCGGCTCAACTGGCCCGCGTTCGCCCTGCTCGCCGCCGGGGTGCTGAGCGCGGTCGGCTGGATCGTGGCGGGCCTCGACGCCCAGACGAACATGCAGACGGTCGATCGGTTCCGCCACGAGCGGAGCCCCACGGCGGCGAGCGCGGCGGATCTCTCCATCTGCAGCCCCTCGAACAACGAGGGCTATCCCGAGACCGCCGCCGTCCGCGGCGCCTGCGACAGCCCCGCCGAGATCCTCCAATTCGTGTTCATGGGCGCGACGATCATCGCGGGCGCGACCGGCGCGGCGCTGCTCGGGATCAACGGGGTCGTCCTCTCGGACGAGTCCGGCGCCGAGCGAGCGCGCCTGAGCCTCGAGCCTTCGGTCGGGCGGGGCGGCGGCGGCCTCCGGCTGCAGCTCACGTTCTGAGCCGACGCGCTCTTCGCCGATGCGTGTGAGCGATCGCGGAGGAGCCTCGGCCCGTGGCGGCGCGCTCCGCGTCGTCGGGGGCGCGCTCCGAGGCAGGCGGTTCGGCCACCCCGCCCCCGTGACGCGCCCGACGAGCGATCGCGTCCGCGAGGCGATCGGGTCGATCCTCGAGGCCCGCGGCGGCGTCGAGGGCGCCCGCGTCCTCGAGCTCTTCGCCGGCACCGGCGCGCTCTCCTTCGAGGCGCTCTCCAGGGGCGCGCGCGAGGCCTGGCTCGTCGAGCGGGACGCGCGCGCGTGCCACGACATCGACGCGAGCCGACGCGCGCTCGGCCTCGAGGAGCGGAGCCGACTCCTTCGGATCGAGCTCTCGGCCCAGACGCCGCTCGAGCGCTTCGGCGAGGCGCCCTTCGAGCTCGTGCTCGCCGATCCCCCTTACGCGCTCGCCGAGGACGCCCTCGCGCTCCTCGCTCGCATCGCGTCGGCGGGGCTGCTCGCCCAGGGAGGCCTCGCCCTGCTCGAGCACGCGAGCCGCGATCGCCTCGACCTCGAGGCCGCCCCAGCGCGCGCGATCGCCGATCCGCTCCGCGTCGTTGCACGCTACCGTTACGGCGAGAGCACGGTCTCGCTCCTCCGCGCCTCCTCCGAGCCCACGCACGGCGAGCGGCGTCTCTGATCCACGAGTCTCGGCTTCGAGCGCCCACCCACCCCCATCGACGAGCGTCGCCGACCATGACCTCCGCCATCTATCCCGGCTCCTTCGACCCGATGACGCGCGGCCACGTCAGCATCATCCGCAGCGGCCTCGTCGCCTTCGATCGCGTGGTCGTCGCCGTCCTGCGCAACCCGCGCAAGGACGCCCTCTTCACGATCGAGGAGCGGGTCGAGATGATCCGCGAGGAATTCGCCGACACGCCCGGCGTCGAGGTCGACTCGTTCGATGGCCTGCTCGTCGACTACTGCCGGCTCAAGGGGATCCGCGTCGTGCTGCGGGGCCTGCGCGCGGTCGCGGACTTCGAGTACGAGCTCCAGATGGCGAACATGAACCGCCACCTGAGCCCCGACATCGAGACGATGCTGCTCATGGCGACGGACGCCTACTTCTACGTCAGCTCGAACCTCGTGAAGGAGGCGGCGCGCCTCGGCGGCGACGTGAGCCGGCTCATCCCCGACGCGGTCGCGCGGAGGCTCGCGGAGAAGCTCGGGCGGCGCTGACGGCGCCCCCCGCATCAGGGGATCGCGAAGACCTCGACGGCGGCTCCGGCCTCGGCGGTCACGGCGACGAAGCGGTCGTCGCCCAAGAACGTCACCCGCCGGGGCGAGCTCACGCTGAAGCTCGCGACGAGCGAGAAGTCGGGGATCGCCACGACGTCGACCAAGCCTTCGCCCGTCCGCGTGACGGCGAGCAGGCGCTCGTCCGAGCTCAGCGCGAGGCCGAACGCGCCGGACACGACGTGGCGATCGAGCACGGCGAGGGTCGGCGAGAGCTCGACCACCTCGCCGCCCTCGCAGGCGAGGTAGACCCGGCTCCGATCGGCGGACCAGACGGGCTCCTGCGGCGAAGCGCACGGCATGACGGGGCCCATGGAGATCGCGCCCGCGCTCGCGAAGCGAGCGACCCCGGACCCTCGGTCGGAGATGAAGGCGTCGCCGGTCGCGGGATCGAAGGTGATCCCGTTCGGATCCGCGAAGCCGCCGAAGACCAGCCTGCCGGCGCCGACCAACGTGTCGTCGATGATGTGCACCCCGCTCGTGGAGATGACCCAGAGATCGTTCGGCACGGCGGGGTTCTGCTTGATCCAGCGGACGCTCCCGAACGCCATCGACGAGTAGACGACGGGACCGCTCGACGGGGCCAGCGCGACGTGGCCGTTCGTCAGCGCGAGCAGGACGCGCGTCCCCGTCACGTCGAGGCTCAGGTTGAGCGCGGGCGCCGTGAGCGAGGTGGAGATCCGCGGACCGATGGTGGAGAGTTCCATCTGCGTGAGGAGCGGGCTCGTGTGCGAGCTCGCCGTGATCCGGTCGCAGCCGAGGCGCACGATCCCGAAGGGGTTTCCCACGAGCATGCGAGAGCCCGGCGTGACGTCGCACGAAGCCGGGACGCAGGCGCCCGCGCCGTCGCAGAGGCCGCCCGGGCACGAGGCGCCAGCCAGGGCGAGGAGATCGGGCGGGCACGCGGGGCCGCTTCCGTCGCACGACTCCGCGACGTCGCAGACGCCCGCCGCGCGGCACACGCCGGAGGTCCGGAGCGCGTTCGGCGGGCAAGCCGTGCCGACGCCGTCACAGCGCGCGTCCTGCTCGCACGGCCCGGACGCAGCGCGACACGAGGTCGAGGACGGCTCGACCTCGTCGGTCGGGCAGACCGAGCTCACGCCGTCACACCGCTCCTCCCGATCGCAGGGCCCCGCCGACCGGCGGCACAGAGTCCCACTCGTCGCGGGTCCCGCCGCCACGCACTCCGGGTGCCCGCTCCCACACCGAAACTCGCCGCGCTCGCAGGGGTTGCCCGTCGCGCACGGGGCGCCCTCGACGCAGGCGCCGCAGCTCCCCGCGCCGTCGCAGACGCCGCCCCCACACGCGGTCCCCGCGAGCGCGGAGCCGTCCGGGGGGCAGAAGGGGCTCAGACCGTCGCACTCCTCCGCCACGTCGCAGTCGCCCTCGGCGGCGCGGCAGACCGTCCCCGCGGGCAGACCCGCGCAGCGCACCTCGACGCAGTCGAGCGCGCACACGTCGCCGCCGCAGCAGCGCTCTGTGTCGGCGCAGCGCGTGCGCGTCGTGCACACCCCGGAGACGCAGGCGCGGTCGGCGCAGGGCTCGTCGGGGCAGTCCTCGTCGCGGAGGCAAGCGGGAGGTGGGCCCGCGTCGCGGGAGCCGCCGTCGCGCCGCGCGCCCGCGTCCATGTCGAGGCCCGCGTCGACGTCGCCCGTGGGCGCGGGCACGCAGCCCGTGGTCGGCAGGCAGAGCTCGCCCTCGACGCACGCCGAGTCGCGCGGGAGCGCGAGGCAGACCCCCTCGACGCACGTCGCCTCGACGCAGGCGACGCCCGAGGCCGCGCAGGGGCGGCTCGCGTCGCACTCGGGCTCGGCGCAGGCCGGAGCTCCGTCGAGCCCACAGTCCGGCGCCTCGCAACGACCTCCCAGGCACTCCGTCGCCGCGATCGAGTCGCCCGCCCCGGGGCACGTGATCCCCTCGCACGATCGCGTGATCACGATCGTGACGAGGTGGCGGCCATCGAAGCGAAGATCGCGCGTGCGGCGCGCGACGATCGTGCTGCCGTGGCGCAGCGTGAGCCGGACGTGGCGCAGGCCCTCGGCCACGTCGGAGCGCTCGACGACCGTGCGCGGCCGCGCGAACGAGTCCGCGACGCCCACCCTGCGATGGCCCGCCGGGCTCGCGTCGATCTCGACGTCGACCGCGTCGAATTCGAGCCCCGCCACGTAGTCGGTCTGAAGCCCCACCGCGAGCACCCGCTCGGGCTCGCACCCGCTCGCGAGCGAGGAGAGCACCACGAGAAGCCCCGAGAGCCCAAGCCACCGCCTCGTCCACATGGGGGGAGGATCGGCGATCGAGCGTCGCCACGCAACGGCCTCCGCCCCCCGCAGCGCGCGCCGGCCTCGGGCGATCAGGCGCCGCGCGACGAGAGCGCCTCCGGGCCCTCCCCCCGCCTCGGCGAGAACGCGCCGCGCTCCGTGTAGACGCGCTCGACGTACCTCGCCGGGGTGACGTCGAACGCGGGGTGACGACAGGGCACGCCGTCGGGGACGAGCTGCGTGCCGCCGACGAACGCGACCTCGTCGCGCGAGCGCTCCTCGATGGGGATCTCGGCGCCCGTCGGCGTCGCGAGATCGATCGTGCTCCAGGGCGCCGCGACGGTGAACGGGACGCCGTGCGCGGCGGCGAGCACCGCGTGCCCGTACGTGCCGATCTTGTTCGCGACGTCACCGTTCTTGGCGATGCGATCGGCCCCGACGACGGCGAAGTGGATCTCGCCCCGCGACATGAAGTGGCCCACCATCGAGTCGGTGATCACCTCGACGGGGATCCCGTCCTCGCGGAGCTCGAAGCTCGTGAGCCGCGCGCCCTGGAGATAGGGCCGCGTCTCGCACGCGAGCACGCGCTCGAGCTTGCCCTGGGCGTGCGCCGCGCGGATCACGCCGAGCGCCGTCCCGTAGCCGCCCGTCGCGAGCGCGCCGGCGTTGCAGTGCGTGAGGATGGTCGCCCGCGCGGGGACGTCCGCCGCGCCGAGCGCCCCCATCGCGCGACACGCGGCGACGTCCTCGCGGTGGATCGACTCCGCCTCCTCCTGCATCGCGCGCGCGCGCTCGTCGGGCGCGAGGTGGGCGCAGTCGGCGGCGCGACGGCCCATGCGCGCGATCGCCCAGCTCAGGTTGACGGCCGTCGGCCGGCTCGCGCCGAGCGCGCGGCCCGCGTCGTCCATGCTGCGGAGGAAGCTCGCCGCGTCGCCTCGCTCCCGAGCCGCCTCGAGGACGAGGCCGTAGGCCGCCGCGACCCCGATCGCCGGGGCGCCTCGCACCGTCATGTCGCGGATCGCGCGCCCGACCTCGCCCGAGGTCCGCAGGCGCACGTAGCCGACCACGCGCGGGAGCTCGCGCTGCTCGAGCATGAGCACCTCGGGGCCGCCGGCGCCCTCGGGCTCGAGCTCCACCGCGAAGAAGGCGCGCCCCTCGGAGAGCGGCGCGCGTGAGAGGGTCGGGAGGACGGATCCGCTCATGCCGAGCTACTATCGCGCGCGATGGCCCGCGCCGCTCTCATCGTGCTCTCGCTCACGCTCGTCGCCCTCGTCGGCTGCGCGCCGAACGATCGCGAGGCGGTCCTGCGCTGCACGCCGGGCGAGCGCGTCGACGTGAGCTGCGGCGCGCTCGGCCTCGGCGAGCCCTGCTCGGGGACGCCCGGGATCCGGCTCTGCGACGCCGCGCTCGCGAACGGGCGCTGCACCGACGCGGAGGCCGTGACGATCGCGGGCGACGCCGAGCTCGCGCGGGTGGGCTCCCCGTCGAGCGCCACCGGGCCCTACTGCCCGCTCGCGACGACCTTCTGCCCCGCCTCCGGCATGCTCGCCGTCTCGAGCTTCACGCGGACGCCTCGCTCGGGGCGCGCGGCGGAGCGAGGCTCGTGCCGCTGGGGCGTCCGACGCTCGAGCGTCCACCCGGGACCGATCCTCGACGTGGACTGCATCCCCGACGAGACCGTCACCGCCTCGTGCGGCTGCGCGTCGCTCGGCCGGGTGTGCTCAGGCGATCCCGTGCTCTACGCGTGCGCGCCGGGCGTGGCCTGCGATCGCCCGAGCGCCCTCGGCTACAGCGACGACGCGTGCGGCTACTGCCCCGCCGTGACGGCGATCTGCCCGCCGAGCGGGTCCCTCCGCTTCGCCTCGAGCTCGTTCCTCGGGAGCGATAGCGGCTACCGCTGCGAGCTCGGCGCGTGGGGCAGCCGGAGCGGGGATCTCGCGCGGCGCGGGATCTGACGGCGCGCCGCGACGCGACGGACCACGTCGAGCGCGGCTCGCCCTCACGCGTCGAGGTCGCGGAGCTCCTCCTCGAGCCGCGCGTCGAGCGCCTCCGAGCCCGCGGCGCGCGAGGTCGCGTCGGGCGCCGACGCCTCCGGCCTCTGGCGACGCCGCACGGCGATGAGGAGCGCCGGGAGCGCGATCCCGATCGCGGCGACGGGCACCGCCCAGAGCGCGCGATCGAGCCCGTGGTCGGAGGGGATCGAGATCGCGGCGGGCCCGAAGCGGTCCCGGTAGTCCGCCTGGATCGCGGCGACGTCCATGCCGCGCGCGATCTGCTCGCGGATCTCCGCGCGCATGTGGTCGGCCCAGCCGCAGTCGCACGTCGAGAGGGGCAGCCGCTGGCAGTCGCCGCACTGGCAGAGCAGGCGCTCGAAGACCTGCCGCTCGAAGGGATCCTCGATGACGACGCTGCCGGCGTGGAGCGAGCTCGAGCTGTCGGCCTGCGCGTGGGCGGGCAAGGGCGCGAGGGCCGCGAAGAGGAGGGAGAGCACCGTCACGCCGAGCCCGAGGCCGAGGGCGAGGAGCAGCGTGGTCGCCATCGCGACGAGGCCGCGGCTCGGGGCGCGCTCCTTCGCCTCGCCGAGGATCTCGCGCACGGATGGGAACGCCGCGAGCGCGGCCCCGAGGAAGCAGATGAAGCCGCCCATCCAGATCCAGAACACGAGCGGCCGGCGCAGCACCCGGAACGTGCCCGCGGAGGTGCGCGTGTCGATCGTCGAGAGGATCACGTAGAGGTCGGCGAGCGGCGAGGAGCGGATCGCCACCTCCGTCGTCGGCATGTCGGGGTGCGTGCGGTAGACGAATTTCGCCGGCGAGACGCGATCGACGACGCGGCCCCCCGAGAGCACGGAGAGGTCGCCGAAGAGCATCTCGCGGTTGACGTTGTTCTCGTCGCGGAAGCCGTCGTAACGGAATTGGAGCCCGCCGACGTCGAGCGACTGCCCCACCTGGAGCTGCCCCTCGCGCTCGACGTCGTAGGCGGCGCCGAGGAAGCCGACGAAGATGGCGAGGATGCCGAGGTGGACGACGTAGCCGCCGTAGCGCCGCCGGGCGCGCGAGAACATCGTCACGTACGCGGTGAAGAAGCCCTCCTTCGTGTTCTTCATCCGGACGCGCGTGCCGCGCCACATCTCCTGCACGATCGTGAAGAACGCGAACGCGACGAGCGTGGTGCACGCGATCGGCGAGAACTTCCCGAGGAACGAGAGGACCGCGCCCGTGCTCGTGCCGTAGATGTCGCTCGCCTCCATCGTCGGGGGCATGCCGAGCGAGGGGCCGAGCGTCGCGTGGGCGACGAGGACGACGAGCGCGAAGACGGTGGGCCCGACGAAGGCCTCGCGCAGGCTCTTGCCGCTCGCCTTGCGCCACGCGATGAGCGGCCCCGTGCCCATCAGGAAGAGCAGGACGAGCGAGAGGGGGATCATCCAGCGGTTGTAGAAGGCGGGCCCGACCGTCACGGTCTCGTCGCGCAGCGCCTCGCTGATGAGCGGGAAGGTCGTCGAGACGAGGATGAAGATCAGCATCCCGACGAGGATCCAGTTGTTCATGAGGAACGCGAATTCGCGCGAGAGGACGGACTCGATCTCGTTGCGCCGCACGGGCGGCGGCGTGTAGGGATCGACGCGCCGGCGCGCGAGCTCGACGAGCTTCGCGACGAGGACGAGCGGCAGGAGCGGCAGGCGCAGGATGCGCGGCGCGGAATTCTCCAGCACGTCGTCCCAGCCGAGGAACCTCCCGCGCAGCTCGGGGAGCCGGTAGCTGATGAGGAGCACGAGGAAGACCGCGAGCCCGGCCATGTACCAGACGAAGTACTCGCCGATGTCGGAGCGCGCGAAGGAGTGGACGCTCGCGATGAGGCCCGAGCGCGTGAGGAACGTGCCGAAGATCGTGAGGAAGAAGGTCCCGGCCATGAGCGAGACGTTCCACACCTTGAGCGTGCCCCGGCGCTCCTGGATCATGACGGAGTGGAGGTAGGCCGTGCCGAGCAGCCACGGCATGAACGAGGCGTTCTCGACCGGATCCCACGCCCAGTAGCCGCCCCAGCCGAGCTCCTCGTAGCTCCAGAGCATGCCGATGAGGTTGCCGAGCGAGAGGAAGGCCCACGCGAGGATCGACCAGCGCCGCGCGGCGAGGATCCACTCGTCGCCGAGCCGCCCCGTGAAGAGCGCGGCGACCATCAGGGAGAAGGGGATCGCCCAGCCCGTGAGCCCGAGGTAGAGGGACGGCGGGTGGATCGCCATCCAGTAGTTCTGCAGGAGCGGGTTCAGCCCCTCGCCGTCGAGCGGCGCGCCGACCACGCTCGTCGCGAACGGGTTGGCGGCGAAGAGCATCAGCACCGAGAAGAAGACGAAGATGCTCGCGAGCGTCGCGTAGACGTAGGGCTGGAGCTCGCGGTAGCGGTCCTTCACCCAGACGGTGAAGCCGAGCGTGTAGCCCGAGAGCATGAAGGACCACCAGAGGAGCGAGCCGTCCTGCCCTCCCCAGAGCGAGGCCCAGAGGTAGGCCGTGCTCATCGAGCGGTCGCTGTAGCGCGCCACGTAGCGGATGCGGAAGTCGTGGGTCTGGAAGGCGTACGCGAGGAGGAACACGGCGGCGGCGACGAGCGCCACGGTCGTGAGGATCCCGCCGCGCGCGGCCGGCGTGAGCTGCGCCCGCCCGCGCGCCGCGCCGATCGCGACCATCATCGTGTACGCCGAGGCGACGAGGACGGCGCAGAGGAGCAGGTTACCCAAGGTCGGGACGTCGACGTGCGGCATCGCACGCGACGTTAGGACCAGCGCTCCGGCAAGTCCATCGCACGCGCTCGGGGGCTAGCCGGACGGCTCGTTCCGTCCGCGGCGTGGGATGGGCGACCGCGCCCGCGCGCGAGCGGCTACGCTCCGAGCGATGCGCTGCCCCCGCGACGGCACCCCGCTCGAGCCGCTCGAGGCCGGCGCGCACGCGCTCGCGCGCTGCCCGACCTGCCGCGGCGTCCTCGGGGATCGACCCGCGATCGAGTGGCTCGTGGGCGCGAGCCTGGTCAGCCGCGCGACGAGCCTCTCGCTCGGCGGCCTCGAGGGCGCTTCGACGCCGCGCTGCCCTCGCTGCGGTGGCGCGCTCGAGAGCGTCGAGAGCCGCGGCGCGAGGGGCCGCGAGCACCTCGCCTGCGCGGCGTGCGGCGCGCTCTTTCTCGACGCCGAGACGCTCGACGGGCTCCGCGCGAGCGCCAAGGTCTCGAGCGAGCGCCCGTCGCGCGCGCCGGCGCCGAGGGAGCGCGGGCCGATCGAGAAGAGCGCGCGGAGCGGGGCGCTCGTTCGCCCCCGCGAGGAGCGCGCGCAGGCCGAATCGACGAGCGAGCCGACCGGGATCGAGGGGGGCTCCGTCTTCGCCCCCGGGCCGCTCCGGGAGCTCGCCCTCCTCGCGCTCATGCTCGGGCTCGCGTGGCTCGTGGGCCGCACCACCTTCGGCGAGAACCTCGCCTTCATCGCGCACCTCCAGTTCCACGAGATCGGGCACGCGCTCGTCGCGTGGAGCACGGGGCGGAGCGCGCTCCCCTTGCCCTTCGGCTTCACGCCCTGGTCGACGGAGCGATCCGTCCTCCTCGTCTCGATGGAGCTCCTCTTCGTCGGCCTGCTCGTCGTCTACGGCGTGCGCGAGAGGAGGCCCCTCGCGATCGGGCTCGCGGCGCTCTTCGCGCTCGTGCTCGCGATCGGGCTGCGCGCCTCCGCCGAGGCCGCCGAGCCGTGGATCCTCGTCGGCGGCTTCGCGGGTGAGGCGCTGCTCGCCGCGCTCGCCATGCTCGCCTTCCACGCGAGGCTCCCTTCGCGCACGCGCTGGGACTTCTTCCGCTGGCCCCTCGCGCTCTTCGCCTCGATCGTCGTCGCGACCGCCGTCCCTCGATACTTGGCGATCGGGCGAGGGGACGAGCCGCTCCCGCACGGCTCGTTCGTCTCGTCCCAAGAGAGCGACGGCGACCTCGAGCGCTTGATCGCGGAGCACGGCTACAGCGAGGCGCAGCTGCGGCGCGCGTTCGGGGACGTCGGCCTCCTCGCGCTCTTCTTCGGGATCGCGTCCCACCCGATCGTGCTCGGCGGACGCGCGCTCCTCGCGCGACGCGCGCGCCGCGCGGACCCGAGCGCCGCGGACGACGCGGGATAAGCTCGCCGGATGCGCGCTCGCTCGGCCCCGCCCCTCGCTCGCCTCAAAGCTCCCCTCCTCGCCGCCCTGCTCACGGCCCTCTCGGCCGCCTCCGGCTGCGGCCACGCCTCGTCCGCCGGCCCCCACGACGTCCACGCGCCCGCGGGCGCGCGCCTCGTCACGCTCTCCATCGTCGGCACGAACGATCTCCACGGCCACGTCGAGGCGCTGCCCGCCTTCTCGGGCTACGTCGCGAACCTCCGCGCCGCGCGCGAGGAGGACGGCGGCGCGGTGCTGCTCGTCGACGCGGGCGATCTCTTCCAGGGCACGCTCGCGTCGAACCTCGCCGAGGGGATGCCCGTCGTCGAGGCGTACGAGGCGCTCGGCTACGACGCGGTCGCCATCGGCAACCACGAATTCGACTACGGCCCCGTCGGCCCTCGCGCGACCCCGACCGAGGCGGGCGACGAGCCCCGCGGCGCGCTCGCGCGCCTGGTCGAGCGCGCGCCCTTCCCCTTCCTCGGCGCGAACCTCGTCGAGCGCGCGACGCAGAGGCCCGCACGGCTCCGCGGCGGCGACGCCGTCGCCGTCCCCGCCACGGCGCGCCTCACGCGCGCGGGCGTCGAGATCGGCCTGCTCGGCGTGACGAGCGCGCACTCGCTCGACGCGACGATCTCCGCGAACGTCTCGGATCTCGCCGTCGAGCCCCTGCTCGACACCGTGCTCGTCCGCGCCCGCGCGCTGCGCGAGCAGGGCGCCGAGGTCGTCGTCGTCCTCGCCCACGCGGGCGGGCGCTGCGAGCGCGACGACGATCCGAGCGACACCTCCTCCTGCGCGGGCGACGAGGAGATCATGGCGCTCGCGGCGGGGCTCCCCGAGGGGCTCGTCGACGCGATCGTCGCGGGCCACACGCACCAGACGATGGCGCACGTCGTCCACGGCGTGCCGATCATCGAGTCGCGCTCGTACGGGCAGGCGTTCGGGCGGATCGATCTCGAGGTCGATCGGGAGCGGCGCCACGCCGTCCGTCACGTCGTGTTCCCGCCGACCGAGATCTGCCGCGCGGAGGCCTGCGCCGACGCGCGCTACGAAGGGCGCCCGATCGCGGCGAGCGAGGACGTCTCGGCGATCGTCACCGCCGCCGAGGCGCGCGCCGCCGAGCTCCGCGCGCGCCCCCTCGGCGTCGAGCTCACGGGACCCGTCACGCGCTCGCACACGAGCGAGAGCGCGCTCGGCGACCTCTTCACGGACCTGATGCTCCGCGCGCGCCCAGACGCTCGCGTGGCGCTCTACAACGGCGGCGGGCTCCGCGCCGATCTCCCCGCGGGGGCCCTGACCTACGGCGCGTTCTTCGAGGCGCTCCCCTTCGACAACCGCTTCGCTCGGATCGAGACGACGGCCAGCGCGCTCGCGGCCCTGCTCGTCGCCAACGCCTCGGGCGAGGGCGGCTTCCTCTCCGTCGCGGGCGTCCGCGCGATCCTGCGCTGCGAGGGGCCCACGCTCGTCGCCGATCTCACCACGCCCGAAGGCGCGCCGATCCCGAGCGACGCGCGGATCACGATCCTCACGTCGGACTTCCTCGCGACGGGCGGCGACGCGCTCTTCACGGCGGAGCGAGCGCGGGGCGCGGTCTCGATCGAGGGCGATCCGCCGATGCGCGAGGCCATGATCGAGGCGCTCCGCGCGGGGCCGAGCGCGCTCGATCCCGCTGCGCTCTACGATCCCGCGCGCCCTCGCGTGGTCCTGCCTGGGCCGCGCCCCGTCCGGTGCACGCCCTGATCATCGGCCTCGCGGGGCGAGCCTGGGCGCGCCGTCGCGCGCCGTCACTTCGCGCGGTAGACGATCATCCCGTGGGTGAGGTCGTAGGGCGAGAGCGCGACCGTCACGCGATCGCCCAAGATCACCCGGATGCGGTACTTGCGCATGCGGCCGCAGAGCTGCGCGCGCACGACGGCGCCGGCGTCCGTCTTCACCTCGAACTGTCCGCCCGCGAATACGTTCGTGATCACGCCGTCGAGCTTGACGTGATCGTCTCGCTCGTTGCTCTCGTCGTAGTACTCGTCCTGCTTGCGCCTTCTCGCCACGCGACCTCCGCCTCTTGGGGCACGCGACGCGCCCTCCTTGGGCGAGCCGCGTGCGCCTTGTAGTGCGGGAAGCCTCGGGAAGCAATCCACGGCCTCGCCGCGCGGGCTGGCGGGAGGCCGCCCGCGACGGCGCGCGCGTCAGGGGCGGAGCGCGGCGCGCGCGCGCGCGGGATCGTTCGAGATCACGCCGTCGACGCCGTCGGCGTCGAGCGCGGCGATGCGCGTCTCGTCGTCCACCGTCCAGGCGCTGACGAAGTAGCCCTGCCGATGCCAAGCGGCGATCGACGCGCGGCTCGCCAGCCGGTGCGAGGGGTGCGCGCCGTCGGGGCGAAGCGCCCAGAGGAGCACGGCCGCGCGGACGAGGCCCGTGTTCTCCTCGTCGAAGAGGAACGCGGTGGGCACGTCGCGCGCGAGCGCGCGCATCACGAGGAGCATCTCGGGCCGGAACGAAGAGAGCAGGAGGCCCGCCCGCTCGCTCGCGCGCCTTCGGGCGAGGAGCGCGCCCACGCGGCGACAGAGCGCCAGCCGATCGGGGACGTCGCCCTTCAGCTCGACGTTGACGCGGAGCCCTCGCGGCGCGAGCTGGTCGATCGTGTCGTCGAGGGTCGGGACGCCGCGGGTCGAGCCCGAGGCGCCGAGGAGCTCGACGTCGCGCAGGGCGCGCGCGTCGAGCGCGGCGATGGCGGAGGGACGCCGCGCGACGCGCTCGAGCGTGGGATCGTGAGCGACGACGACCGTGCCGCAGGCGGCCAGGCGCACGTCGAGCTCGACGCCGTCGGCGCCGGCGAGCGCGGCGAGCTCGAACGCGAGCGCCGTGTTCTCGGGCGCGTGCGCGCTCGCGCCCCGATGCGCCCAGACGAGCGGCGAGCCCGGACGACGAAAGCGCGAGCGAGGTTCGAGCTGCTCGGGACGCATGGCGAGGCTCGACCATGCCACGGCGGCCGATCGAGCGGGAGCCGCGAGGGCCTGGGCTTGCTGCGATCGCGCGCGCGTGCTCCCTTCGCGACGCGATGGCCGACGAGAACGACGATCCAGAGCGCCCCATCGAGAGCCCGCCCGAGGGCTCGATGTGCTCCGAGCACCCCGAGCGGCCCGCCGTCGTCGTCTGCCCACGCTGCGGCGCGTACGCGTGCCTCTCCTGCTGGCATGGGCCGGTCCGCTCGTGCCACGCCTGCCTCGTCCGCAGGCCGCCGCCGCCGGTCCCCTGGGAAGATCCGAGCCGCGGCTGGCTCGCGCGCGTCTTCGGGACGCTGCACGACGCGGCCGCGCCGAACACGAGCGCGCCGGCCTTTCGGAGCGCGGGCACCGAGCGCGCCGCCCTCTTCTTCGCCCTCACCTTCGTGCCGCTCGCCGCGCTCTCCGGCATCGTGCCCTACACCGTCCTCTTGCTCTTCGGGCCCGGCTTCTCGGTGACCGTCCAGGGCACGCCGATGACGGAGGAGATCGCCCTCGACGTCTTCGGCGCGGCCCTGATCGGGGTCTTCATCGGGCTCGCCGAGTGGGCGGCGCTCACGATCCCGTTCATCAGCCTCTCCCGCGCCTTCGCGAACGACGGACACCCCGACGCGCCGGCGCGCGTGATGCTCTACCGCGGCTGGCTCCTCCCCGCGTTCTTCCTCACCGAGACCCTCGTCCCGCTCGCGCTCCCCGAGCGGGTGAGCCTCGGCGGGGCCCTGCTCACCTCCCTCCTCGCGATCATCCCCTTCCTCCTCTTGCTCGGCGCGATGCGCGCGGTGACGCGGATGGGCTCGGGGGTCTCGGCGTTCGGGGCGATCCTCACGGTCGGGGTGCCCTTCGCGATCATGATCGTCGTCGGGCTCTTCCTCGCGCGCGGCGTGCGGCTCGCGCGGCCGCAGATCGCGCGCCTCGAGGAGGCGCAGCGCCTCGAGCTGGAGCGCGAGGCGACGCGCCGAAGCCGCGACGAGGCGAGCGCGAGCGGCGCGCCCGGGACGACGCCCTCGACCCCGACGACGCCAGGAGCGACGCCAGGAGCGACGCCGGAAGCGACGCCGGAAGCGACGCCGGGAGCGACGCCGGGAGCGACGCCGAGCGCGCCCGGGGCAGAGGCCGAGACCGAGCCATCGCCGTCGGCACCGACGAGCGGGCCGAGCCGCGAGCCGCCAGCGAGCGAGGGCACGAGCGCCGAGGCGACGTCCGCGCCGTCGGAGGCCGCATCGTCCGCCCCCTCGTCTCCCCAGACCCCCTGACAGCGCGCCTCGCTCGGCGGATCACGTCGAGTGAGGCGCGGCTCAGCGTGGCGTGAGGGGCGCGCTCTCCACCCGCGCGCCGCCGTCGCAGCTCGTCACGACGACGCGGACGGGGCCCGCGCCGAGCGCGTCGGGCAGCGCGCGCTCGAGCGTCGCGCCCGGCGCGAGCGAGGCACAGTCGGGGAGCGGGTGGCCGGGCGTGAGCTCGACGACGAGCGGCGGCTCCTCGTCGATCGCGCGCCAGCCTCGAGCCTCCTCGTCCACCTCGACCCGAAGCCGGCTCGCGAACGGCACGAGCGCGTCGGTGTCGTTCGTGATCGCGACGACGATCGCGCCCCGCTCCTCCCGCACCTCGAGGGTGAGCGGGGGCGGCGGCTCGCGCGGCGTGGGCGCGGGCTCGGGCTCGAGCACCTCGCTCGAGGGCCCCTCCGCGCGCTCGGCGGCGGGCGCGCTCCTCGTCGCCTCCGCCTCGCTCGCGCGGGTCTCGGGCGCGCCGCGCGCCATCGAGGCGGGCTCGCGCTCGTGGAGCGCGCCGCAGCCCTCGGCCACGAGGCCCGCGCCGACGAGCACGCACCACGCGACGCCGCGGGGCCGCTGGCGCGTCGCGCGGGAAAGAGAGCGATGGGTGCGCGGGGTCGTCATCCCCTCGGACTATCCACCATCGCGCGCGGCGACCAAGAAACCGGCGCCGCCGTCCTCGGGCCCAGCGCGGCTCGGCCCAGCGTCGCTCGACCCAGCGTCGCTCGACCCAGCGTGGTTCAGCCCAGCGTGGTTCAGCCCAGCGCTTGCCCCGCGAGCGCGTCGGCCTCCCTCGCCCAGCGCGCGTCGAACGCGCCGCGATCCAGCCAGAGCCGGTAGGCGCGCCGAGCCCGCTCGGCCGCCTCCGCGTGCGCGTCCGACTCGAGGAACGCGAGGAGCGAGGGCTCCTCGGACGCCACCATCAGCTCGCCTCGCCACCGGACGACGGCGTCGTCGGCGCGGGTGCGCACGAGGCCCCACTCGAGCGCCCAGCTCGCCTGCGCGGTCGAGAGCCCGTGCTCGCGGCGCAGGAGCGCGAGCAGCGCGTCGAGCCGCCCGCGATGGACCGGGTCGAAGCAGGGCATCTCTCGCGCGTAGTGCTCCGCGTTGTGGAGGTACTCCGGGACCGTGACGAGCGCGTCGAGCCCGAGGCGCCACACGACGCGCATCAGCATCGCCATCACGCGCCAGCCGATCCCGAGCCCGGGCGCGTCTTGGCCGGGCAGGCGCGGACGCTCGGGGCTGAACGCGGCGCGGGGGTTACGCAAGAGCAGCCAGTCCACCGCGAGCACGCGGTAGCGCGGCGCGAGCGCGGGCAGCTCGCCGCTCGGGTGCGGCAAGAGCAGCCCGCGCCGCACGACCAGCTCGACGATGCGCTCGGTCTTCCCCTCGACCTCCACCTCCGCGAAGAGCATGTGCCGATCGTCGTCCGCCTCGGTCCGCACGCAGACCTCCTCGTAGCCGCGCCGCGCGAGCGCGCCGAAGATGCCGTAGCGGCCGAGCGCGTGGCGGAGCCCCTCGCTCCCGTAGAAGTCGAGGAAGCGCCGGCACGCGTCGCGATCGAGGACGAGATCCGCCGACGAGAGCGGCGCGTCGTCGTCGTCCGCGCGCATGAGCTCGAGGCTCGAGAGCGAGCGCGCGATCCGGCGAAAGGCGAGGGCGTGGCGCATCGTGCGGCTCCGCCCTCATGGTGCGCGGAGCGCCCGAGCGCGTCGAGCCGCCTCACGGCACGAATCCGTCGAGCCGATCCGTGCCGCTCCTTCCTCGCTCGGAGGCGCTGCTCAGCGCCGCGCCCTCCCGCCGAGCGAATCGGCGGGAGCCTCCCGCCGGCCGAGCCAGCGCGCCTCGGCGGCGCGGATCACGGCGATCGAGGCGCGCCGTCAGCGCACGAGCGCGCGGTGGAGCTGGGTGAGCGCGTCGCGCATCGGCCCGCTCTCGGCGGCGATCTCCCGCTCGATGATCGCCCGCGTGTCCGGCTGCTCGCTCGCCCGCAGGGCCGCGCTCGCGACCGCGCGCTCGGCCTCGTCGCCGTTGCGGAACGCCTCGACGAGCAGCTCGACCGCCTCGATGCGGTTCACCTTCCCGATCGAGGTGAGCGCCGCGCGGCGCACGTTCGGATCGGAGGCCTCGCGGTAGATGCGCGAGAGCGGGTCGAGCGCGTGGACGAACGCGAGGCTCGAGACGCAGAGGAGCGCCTCCCGCCGCACCTCGGGCGCCGGATCGGCGAGGCCGCGGATCACGGACACGAAGGTCCGCTTGAAGAAGAGCTTGATCATCGCGTGCATCGCGGCGGCCCGGACGCGCGCGTCCTCGCTCGTCATCATCCTCTCGAGCGGCGCGAGGCTCACGTAGAGCTCGACCGTGCCGAGGAGCCCCGCGAGCCCGATCGTCAGCTCGGCCGGGTCGGTGCCGGGCGGCGCGCCGAGCTCCTTCAGGCGGACGAGGAGCGCGCGACGACGCTGGAAGTCCGCCCAGCGTCGATCGAGGGCGACCTCGATCATCGTCTCGGCGGGATCGCCGTCCTGCTCCCACTCGACCACGTCGAGCGTCCAGATCGGGGGATACGCCGTCGCGACGCGCAGGTAGTCGGGGAAGCCCTGCATCGGCGTCGTGTCGTCGGCGATCGCCGCGAGGCGCGTGGCGAGGCGCGCGTAGCGCTCCTTGCGCTTCTCGGCGAGCGGGAGGCTCGCGAGCTTGGCGTAGAGCTCGCGCGCCTTCGAGTAGAGGCCGAGCTCGTTCATCGCGTCGATCGCGGCGGTGTACGCGTTCTCGGCCATGTCGGCGCTCCCGCTCGTCGCGAGCGCGCGATCGCCCTGGAGCGCGCTCGCGAGCGCGCCGCGGTAGCGATAGTGCCGGGTGTAGGGGAGCCGCTGCCGCCGCGCGTACTCGGCCGCCTCGCGAAAGAGCGTCGCCGCCGCGTGGAGCTCCTCGCGCTCCATCGCGAGCGCCTGGAAGTCCTCGTAGTACTGGACGACGTAGTAGCGCAGGCCGTCCTCGCCGAGGATGCGGATGCAGTTGAGGTAGCCCTCCGCGAGGTTCTCGAAGCTGCCCTCCTTGCCCATCGTGAGCAGCACCCCGTAGCAGTCGAACGCTCGCTCGCGCTGGCCCTGCGCCTCGAAGCCGTCCGCGGCGGCGGTGAGCAGGTGCATCGAGCGCACGAGCGCCTTGCGCGCCGCCGCGCGATCGCCGAGCCGCTGGCAGGCGCGCCCCAGGTTGAAGGCGACGAGCCCGCTCACGTAGGGATCGCTCGAGAGGCGCGCGGACGCGGCGAGGCGCTCCCAGAGGACGCGCGCCGCGCGATCGTCCTTCGCCCGCTCGCACTGGAGCGCGGCGTGCCCGAGCCACCCCGCCTCCTCGTACGCGCGCGCGGCGCGCACCGGATCCTCGGCCGCCCCGTAGGCTCGCGCCTGATCGAGCGGGTGCGAGGAGAGCGCGAGCGCGGCGTCGTGGTCGCCGACGTAGAGCGCGACCGACGACGCGGCGCGGGCCTGGCCGAGGGCGCGGTACGCGGTGCCGAGATCCGCGAGGGTCGAGCGGAGCTCGCCCTCCGCGAGCCCGCCGCGCTCGAGGAGCTGCGAGAGGGGGGCGATCGCCTGCTGCCACTTCTGGCCGGCGACGAAGCGCCGCGCCTGCTCGATCGCGGCGCGCTTCTCGTAGCCCTGCGTCACGGCGAGCCCCCGACGAGCGCGTCGACCTCTCGCTCGGCCTCGGCGAGCTCGCGGGCCGACGCGAGATCCTCGGCCTCGCCGTGGCCCTCGGCCGCGCGCCGCCGCGAGGGCGGGATCGACGAGCGGCGCTCGCCGTCGCCGCCTGGGCGCGCCTCGCCAGCCGCGTCGTCCACGATGTCCATGGCGCGCTTGGCGCGCGCGTCGCGCTCGGAGAGCGCCGCGTGCGTGATGACCTGCACCCGGTGGAGGCGCGAGAGGTACTCGAGATCGAGCTCGCCCGAGCTCGGCAGCATGAAGATCCCGTAGAGCTGGGCGTGGGCGCGCAGCGCCTCCACCGTCTCGAGCGGGATGTGGCACTCCGCGTGCGTCACGAGGTAGAGGACGACGCTCCGCTTCTCGCGCTTCGCGACGCGCGCGAGTTCGCTCGCGAGCAGCCCGAAGACCTTGGCGTAATTGCGCCCGCGCTCCCCCTTGAACGAGAGGATGTACGGGATGTCGAGCGCCTGGGAGCTCCGCCTCGCCGAGACGAACTGCTCGTCGTAGAGGCGCGCGTCGAAGAAGCGGAAGAAGACGTCCTCGCCGCGGAGCTGGAGCTTCTTGAGGAGCGTGAGCGCGAGCCCACGAGCGAACACGCTCCGCTGCCCTCGCATCGAGGCGGTGGCGTCGATGCAGATGTAGTGGCAGCGCCCCTCGTCCTCGCGCTGCTTCTCGCGCGCGTAGTAGAAGACCTGGTTCTCGGCGAAGCGCTGATCGAAGAGATCCTCCTCGTGCGCGAGCTCCGAGAGGACCAGCGAGTCGATCGAGCCGCGCTGGGCGAGGCCCGCGTAGCCGTCGGAGGCGAACGTCTGCGCGCCCGTGGCGCGCTTCGTCTCGAGCACCGCGGGGAGCAGATCGAGCGAGAAATTCACGACGTCGTTCGCCTCGGGGCTCTCGAGGACGTTCAGCAGATCCATCGCGGAGAGCGCGTTCGCGGCGCTCGCCTCGGCGCCGAGCATCCCGAGCAGGCGCAGCGTGTCGAGGTCGATGAGCTCGATCGCCGTCACGAGGCGCACGCCCTCGGCGACGAGGTGCCGCAAGAACGCGAGGTTCGTCGCGTGATCGGCGGCGCGCTGGAAGAGCTCCGGGAGGCGCTCGTCCAGCGTCTCGTAGAGCTCCGGATCGATCGGCAGGGGCGCCGCGATCGGGCGCCGCCCTGGCCCGAGGTAGCGCTCGTAGAGCGGGCCGATCACCCGGAGCAGGACGACGACGACGAGGGGATCGGGGAGCTTCCACGCGCGCGAGCGCTCGGCGGCCTCCGTCGCGGCGATCTCGCGGAGGATCTTCGACCACGCCTCGAGGAGGCCCCTCACCTCGTCGCCGAGGAGGGCGGCGACCGAGCGCCGAGGCGCGAGCGCGGTCACGTCCGCGACGAGCGCGAGCCCGATGTCGTGGACGCACCAGAACGGCGCCGGCACGCCCACGCGCGCGAGCCCGTTGCGCCAGTGCGCGGCGCGTACGGTGAGCATCGGGCTCGCCACCTGGACCAGCGAGACGCCGAGCCCTGCGACGTCCGTCTCCTGCTCTCGCGTCAGGGCAAGCATCGGCTCACTGGGCGAATTTCCCCGACTGGAAGACGTGCCCGAGGAGCTGATCGACGCGCCCCACCGCCTCGCGGGCCGGCGGCGTCCCGATGGCGAGGAGCGTCGACTTGATCTCGTTGAGCGCCTTGAGCTGACTGAAGAGCTGGATGTCCGAGAGCGGCCTGTCCCCGGTGAGCAGCTCGCGGATGCGGTTGAGCTCCACGACGAGCGCGTCGATGCCGACCGCGACGGCGCCGACGCGGCGCGCCTCGGGGTGCTCGCGGTAGTGCGCCTCGAGGACGGGCCCCACGATTCCGTCGAGGATCTCGGCCTGATCGAGGTTGTTCCAGGCGTGCTTGAGGACGAGGAAGTCGCTCGCGTCCGGCGCGGCGCGGTTGTCGAGGAACGCGCTCGCGACGAAGAGCTTGAGCATCTTCACCGCGCGCCGATCCGAGAGCGAGACGCCCTCGGCGCGGATCTGGAAGACGAGGCCCTTGTACTGCGAGAGGAACGACTCGGGGATCTGGCGGAGCCGATCGGCGAGGAAGACGTGGAGGTTGCGGAGATCCTGCGCCGAGAGGAGCGGCGTGAGGGCGTCGAGCTCGCCCTTGATCTTCTGCACCTCGTAGTCGAGGCCCCGCAGGAGCAGATCCTGGAAGTGGTAGCTGTCGAGGTTGTCGCTCTCGTGGCGGATGAGGAAACGATCGAAGACGGCCTGGAGGTCGTCGTCGTTCGGCACCTCGTTCGAGGCCCCGAAGCAGGAGACGAGCGGCACCCGCACGACGTTCGAGCCGACCGTGTACTTGCGCTCGTTGAGCACGCTGAGGAGCGCGTTCAGGATGGCGCTGTTCGCCTTGAACACCTCGTCGAGGAAGACGACCTCCGAGGTCGGCAGCATGCCCTCCATGCGGCGCTGGTACTGGCCCGCGCGGAAGGCGGCGATGTCGATCGGGCCGAAGATCTCGTTCGGCTCGGTGAAGCGCGTCAAGAGGTACTCGAAGTAGCGCGCGTCGACGAGCTTCGCGAACATCTGCACGACGGCGCTCTTCGCCGTGCCGGGGGGGCCGATGAGCAGCATGTGCTCACCCGCGACGGCCGCCGTGAGCATGAGGCGGACCGTCTCGGACTTCCCGAGGAAGCTCGACTCGAGGCGCTGGGAGATGAGCTGGAAGCGCTGGAGGATGGGCGGGGTGGGCGCGGGCATGGTGTCTCTGGCTCGGCTCGGGAGCGCGTCGCGCTCGGTTCTACTCGAAGATGACGGGCGAGGGAGCGGACCGACGCGAGCGCGGCCCCTTCAGCTCGGGAGGAAGCGCGGCTCGTAGGCGAGGGCCGACGCGAGCTGCGCGCGGACCTCGTCGAGCAGGGGGGGCGGGAGGCTCGCGCGGTAGCGCTCCGCGCGTCGCTGGAGCACGAGGCGATGCGTGTCCGTGAGCACGCCGAGCTCCCGCGCCGCGCGATCGTCGTCGAGGCTCGCCACGAGGATCGCGAGGTAGCGGAGCACGCTCGCGTCCGAGGTCGCGCTCCGAGGCGGCTCCGCCTCCCCCGCGAGCGCCGAGGTGAGGTGCAGCTCGAGCAGGAGCTGGATCGCGATCGCCATGAGCGCCGGCGCGCTCGCGAGCGTGGGGTCGGCGCTCGCCCGGGCGAGGTTCGCCGCGGCCCGCCACTCGTCCTCGGCGAGGGCGCGCGCCACGGCGCCGCGGAGCGCGCGATCGGAGAGCACGGACAGCGTCGCCGTCGAGAAGCGAAACTCCGGCCTCGCGGCCACCTCGAGGAGCGTCGTCATGGGCGAGCGCTCCGCCAGCTCGCCCATGAGCTCGCGGAGGCCGAGCTTCGCGAGCCCCGGATCCCGCTCGCTCTCGAAGAGCTCTCCGAAGGGCCGCAGGCTTTCCTCCTGTCGGACGAAGCGGAGCCGCGGGAGCGCGACGACGTTCGCGGGGACGCGTCGGCCGAAGAAGCGGTAGGTGTAGGCCCAATTCCTCACGACGACGTCGCGACGACGGAGCTTTCGCGCGCGGCTCAAGAGGACGTGCCGCGCGAGCGCCTCGCCCCGCGTCGCCGGCAGCTCGATCAGCTCGATCCAGCGCCACGTCCACTCGCGGATGATCGGCCGCGCGCCCCGCGCGAAGAGGCGATCGAGCGCGGGGTCGGTCAAGAAGAGCAGATCGTGGAGCGCCGCCGCCATCGCGACGAGCCCGCGCGAGGGCCACGCGATCGTGCCGAGGGGCGCGTGGCTCGACGCGCCGCGGTAGAGCACGTCGAAGATGCGTCGATCGGCCTCCGGGCTCGCGGAGCTCGCCGCGGCGAAGTGGCTCATGCAGCCCGGCGCGAGCGGGCGGGTGACGCTCGGCGAGCCCCCCTCGAGCAGCGGCAGGACGAAGCCCTCGACGAGCTGGTCGTAGGCCGCCTGGAGCGCCGCCGCGTCGCTCAACGCGAGCCCTCCTTCGGCAGCGCGGGGGCGGCGTCGCTCGCGCTCGACGCCTCGCGCCCCGGCGCCCCCCAGAGCGGGAAGCGCAGCTCCGCGCCGTAGGTGAGGAGCGGGAGCGCCTCGGGCTCGCGGTCGGGCATGTCCGGCACGACGACGACGCCGCTCAGGCGCTGGAGCGCCGCGCTCGAGAGCGGCAGGAACGCGTCGTCCCGGATGATCCTCGGCGGCTGATCGTCCTCTTCGAAGAAGACGTGGCTCCCCCGGTGCTCGGCGAAGAGGCCCTCGAGCACGCTCGGCTGGACGGCGGGCACGAGCGCCATCCCCGTCGGGACGTAGATGCGGCGCGCCACCTCCGAGTGGAAGCGCCCGAGCGGCATCGCCTCGACGCCGCGCGGATCGAGCAGGTAGATCGCGTCGCCCGCCATCGCGACGCGCAAGGACGCGAGCGCGCGCGAGGGCACGACGTAGAGGAGCCGCGCGAGGAAGGCGCGCTCCTCGATCGGGACGATCGTCGCCACGACGTGACGCGTCGGCTCGAGGGAGGGCGCGAGCCGGAGCGGGACCTCGATGGAGGAGGGCTGACCGAGCGCGCGGGAGGCGATCGCGCCCGGCGCCGCGTCGAGGTCGACGGACGTGCGGACGAGCGTGCGCACCGGCGTGAAGGGCGGCACGGGATCGAGCACGACGACGGCGCCGTCGCCACGAAAGAGCGTCAGCGAGGCCTTGCCGAAGAGGCTCTGGCACGACTCGAGCGCGATGGGGTGACGGTAGCCGAGCTCGACGCCGACCCCAGCGCCGGCGATCGGCTCGAAGACGTTCACGCCCGGCAGCTCGCGCAGGAGCGCGACGATGCGCGGCGGAGGCGCCGTGAGCTCGAAGACGTGCTGGCGGCGCGGCCGATCGTCGAAGGCGCTCGTCGACGGCCACTCGGCGAGGGTCACGCGCGCCTCGACCCGCCAGCGGAAGAGGTAGCCGATGAGCGCGTGGCCGATCCCGATCTCCGCCGACGCGAAGAGGCGATCCCCGATCGGGGTCGCGCTCCTCGGGATGGGGTGCGGCGTCAGCTTGAGCACGAGCTCGCGGAACGGCATCTCCCGCTCGACGTCGTACGCCTGGCGGTACGCGTCGTGGTGCAGGACGAACGCCGCGCGCACGTCGGGCGCCTCGGCGATGTCGTAGCCGAGGGGCGAGCTCGAGTCGCGGTACTTCACGAAGTGGCGCTGCGTGCCCGTGAAGACGTCGCCGCCGGCGAGGCGCGCGACCGACGCGACCCGATCCATCCGATACGACGACTCCGCCGCGATCGTGATGAGGATCTCGCGGGTCTTGAGCGGCGAGACGACGCGCTGGATCGAGAGCGAGGGGATGAGCTCGTCGAGCGATCCGCCGTCGCCGTAGGCTCGAAAGAACGCGATCACGCGATCGAGCGACGGAAAGAGCACGAGCCCCTTCTGACCGAGCACGACCCCGCGCGCGTCGGGGAACACGCCGGGGGTCCGAAACCTCGTCTGATGGAGCGCCACCCGCTCGAGAAACGACGGCACGCCGCGAAGCTATCACGCCCGGGCCGAGCCCCGAGCGCCCCGTGAGGGCCGGCGGCGTGCTCGGCGCGCGCCCGACGAGCGGCTCCCCGGCCCCAGCCGGCGCGATCTATCCTCGGGCGCGATGCAGCTCGAGCCGAAGCGGGCCCTCGTCCCCGTCGCGATCCTCGCGGGGCTCGGCGCGCTCGGCGCGTGGGTCGACGCGCGGGTGACGACGAGCGCGAGGCTCCGCGACGTGCGCGTCGAGGTGCGCGCCATCGGCTACGCGCGCGGCGGGCGGCTCCCGACGAACGCCGAGGTCGAGGACGAGGTCCGCGCCATCGCGCGCGCGCACGAGGTCACGCTGTCGAGCCTCGAGGTGTCCTCGCACGACGAGGCGGGCCTCGGCCCGATCGGCGCGCTCGTCCCGCAGCTCGGGCGGACGATCGGCGGGACGAGCCGCGTCTACGCGATCCGCGCCTCGGGGAGCACGAGCATGCTCGGCCTCTCGCGCACCGAGGCGATCGAGGTCGATCTCCCGCTCCGCGCCGAGGCGCACGTGCTCGATCCGCGCGGCGGCGCCGCTGCGCCCGCGGACGACGCGCTCCACGGCCGCGTCGATCCGAGCGAGCTCGACACGCGCTACGGCCCTTGAGCGCGACGGTGCCGATCCGAGGGCGGCGCGGCCGCGCGCGCGCCCATGCGCGGAGCAGCCCGCGCGCGAGGTCGTGCGGTGATCAGCGGACGCGACGGATCTCGCTCACGCCGAGCCGGTAGGGGAAGGCCGCCTCGGCGCGGGCCGCGCCGACGTAGATCCGATAGGCGCCCTCGGGCCAGGCGTCCCGCGTGACGCGCGCGCGCCCTCCCTCCGAGGTGTCGCACTCGAGCGATCCGTCGGGGCCGACCACGACGAGGGTCACGTCCTCGGGCGCCTCGACCACGTAGAGCTGGAAGAAGTCGAGCGCGTCGCGGAGCGTGAGCACGTGGCTCGGCGCGCTCGCCACGCGCCCCGCGCAGCGATCGGTCAGCCCGCTCGCGTCGACCGATCGGCTCGGCGCGAGCGCGCCCGTGAGCTCGCGCGGATCGGGCAAGAAGCCGTGGCGGAGCCGGAGATCGCCGCTCGTGCCGCGCTCCGCCTCGACGTCGAGCCCCGCCTCGATCGCGAGCGCGAGCCGCTCGCCCTCTTCGCCGCTCCGCACGCCCGGGCGAACGCTCCGCGTCTCCGTGAGCTCGATCTCGAAGGGCTCGGCGCGCCGCGGGGGGTCGCCCTTGACCCCGACCCAGATCGAGAGCTCGCCGGGCGCGAAGCGCCCCTCGATCGCGGGGTGCCGCCCGAAGCGATCGTCGCTGCACACGACGCCCGAGGGGGTCTGGACCGCGAGGGTGAGGTCCGCGGCGCTCGTCGCGAAGATCCGCAAGAAGCCGAAGCGCCCCTCGAGCGTGACGCGCTGCGTGGGCGCGCTGCTCGAGAGGCCCGCGCAGTCGGGCGAGAGGCGCGAGAGCGGAGCGTCCGGCGCCGTCTGGCCGCGCACGACCACGGGATCCGGGATGAACCCGGTGCGCAGGACGAGCGGGCGCCCGACGTCGATCGCCATCCGACGCGAGGGGCTCGTCACGAGCGGCGCGCTCGTGAGCCGCCCCGCGCTCGGGCGCGGCTCGTCATCCGCGGACGCGACCGCGCCGATGGAGACGACGAGCGACGCGAGAGCGAGGAGCCCCTCGAGCCCCCACCGAGCCCACGACCCCGAGAGCGCGTGGCGCACGCCCACGCCTCACCCGTGACGCGGGGGCGCGTTCTCCTCGAGGAAGCGGCGCGCGAGCGAGCGCCGCATCTCGATCGCGGGGCGGACGTCGGCGTCCTGCGTGAGGAGCTCGCGATCGGCGTGGGCGAGGAGCTGCCGTGCGCGCGCCAGCGCCTCGCCGCGCAGGCCGTTCGCGAGGAAGTGCTCCGCCTGGACGAGCATCATGTCGAGCCGCTGGGTGGCGTTCGTCGTGCGTACGGACATCGGCGCGAGCCTACCCCAAACGTCGCCGAGGAGCCCAGCGCGCGGCCCTCGCGCGCGCGCCCACGCGGGCTCCCCCCTCGCCCCCGCGATGCGTTAGAACGTCGGCATGAGGCGCGTGAAGATCGTCTGCACCCTCGGCCCCGCCGTCCTGAACGCCGAGATGATCGCGAAGCTCGTCGACGCCGGGATGGACTGCGCCCGGCTCAACTTCTCGCACGGGACGCACGAGGGGCACGCCGAGGCCGCGCGGCTCGTGCGCGAGGCGAGCGCGCGAGCGGGCCGCCCCATCGCCCTGCTCGCCGACCTCTGCGGCCCCAAGATGCGGATCGGGCGCTTCCCGGGGGGCCCGATCACGCTCGAGGTCGGGCAGCGCTTCACGCTGACGACGCGCGACGTGCCTGGCGACGCGAGCATCGTATCGCAGACGTACGAGCCCCTCCCGAGCGACGTCACGGCCGGCACGATCATCCTCCTCGACGACGGCCTGCTCCGCCTGCGCGTCGTCTCGACGACGACGACCGACGTCGTCACCGAGGTGGAGGTCGGCGGCGAGCTGAGCGATCGCAAGGGGCTCAACGTGCCCGGCGCGCGGCTCTCGACGCCCGCCCTCACCCCGAAGGATCGCGAGGATCTCCTCTTCGCGGTCGAGACGCTGCGCGTCGACTACCTCGCCCTCTCCTTCGTGCGACGGCCCGAGGACGTGGAGGAGGCGAAGGCGATCGCGCGCGGCACGCCCATCATCGCGAAGATCGAGAAGCCCGAGGCGGTGGAGAACCTCGAGGCCATCCTCGACGCGTGCGACGGCGGCGCGATGGTCGCGCGCGGCGATCTGGGCGTCGAGGTCGGCTCGGAATTCGTCCCGCTCATCCAGAAGCGGATCATCCGAGAGGTGAACGCGCGCGGAAAGCTCGTGATCACGGCGACGCAGATGCTCGACTCGATGATCCGCAACCCGCGCCCGACGCGCGCCGAGGCCGCGGACGTCGCGAACGCGATCCTCGACGGAACGGACGCGATCATGCTCTCGGGCGAGACGGCGAGCGGGAAGTACCCGATCGAGGCGGTCCAGATGATGGACGCGATCGCGCGCGACGTGGAGCGCGAGCTCTTCCGCTCGACGAAGCGCGCGAACGAGCTCGCCTACGTCCACGAGGCCTGGGGCTTCACGAACGCGGCCGCGACGGCCGCCGCGCGCCTGAGCTACCTCCTCTCGCTCAAGGCCATCGTCACCTTCACGCGCGACGGACGCACCGCGCGCGTGCTCGCCGAGAACCGCCCGCGCGCCCCCGTCATCGCCATCGCCTCGCGCGTCGAGGTGGCCTCGCGCCTAGCCCTCGAGTGGGGGGTCGTCCCGCGCGTCGAGATCCCGCCCGACGATCTCGAGGAGGCGCTCCGCCTCGCGTGCTCGCTCCTCGCGCGCGAGAAGCTCTGCGAGCGCGGCGACGAATTCGCGCTCGTCATCGGCTGGCCGCTCTCGACCAGCACGAACACGATCAAGCTCCACCGCCTCTGACGGCGCGCGGAGCTCGACGTGATCCGCCCCGCGGAGGCACGCTGGCTCGGCGGGTGGGAGGCTCCCGCGATTCACTCGGCGTGAGGGAGCGGCTCTGGGCAGCCCCCCCGACGAGGAAGGAGCCGTACGGATCAGGGCAACGGATTCGTGCCGTGGGCGCGCCGGCTAGCGCCGACGCGCGGGCGTCGATCACCCCGACCCTCGGCTCACGAGGCGTCCTCGACGCGCGCTCGGACCACCTCGGACAAGCGGCGCAGCTCGCCGCCGATCGCCTGCACGGCTCGCGCGTGAGCCCCGATGGCACCGTCCGCCGCCGTCAGCTTGAAGATCGGCTTGCGCGCCGTCTGCGCCATCGGCATCAGGCTGCGGTAATGGCGCAAGACGCCGAGACAGTAGGGGTCGTCGGTGACCGAGAGGGTCGCGGGGACGACCTCTCCGAGCATCACCCCATGATAGGTCGAGGGGATCTTGCCGAGCCAGTCCGCATACGCGCGGGTCACCTCGCCGCCGTACTGGTTCGGCTGCATCACGACGTAACCGATGGGTCGCATGGCTCCCGCGGCGAGGGGGAGGTCCGATATGGGGTTCCGCTCACGGCGCTCCTGCCACTCGCGTCGCCAGCGACCGAGCGTCGGCCCCAGGTTCTTCAGGCCTTGGATGGAGAACAGGTCGGCGCCGACGGGGGTGAGGACGTCGCTCGCGAGGATGAGCGCGGATCGATTGATCGCGCCGAGGTTCGGCCCGACGTCGATGAATACGAAGCTCGCCTCCCAGGCTTCGGCCGCCGAGGCGACGACCCGCGAGAGGCTCGACGCGATCCGAAACGCCGCCGGGTCCGCGTCCATGCACCGCGGCCAGGCGTCCGACAGTTTCTGCTCGAAGTCGGTGAGGCGGATGTCTCCTGGGAGCAGGCCGAGCTTGGGAGCGAGGCGCTCGACGTGGGGTATCTGGATGTCTCCGGTGCCTTGAACGATGGGATCCACCGCCCCACGGATCGTCGCTCGTGCGGCGTCCTGCTCGCTCCAAAGCTCCTCCACGCGCTCCTCGGCGATGCACATGGCGGTGAGGTTCGACTGCGGGTCGAGGTCGGCGAGCAGCACTCGGTGACCCGCGTCGGCGAACGCCCAGCCGAGGTGGTAGAGAAGCGACGTCTTCCCGACGCCGCCCTTGTTGTGGAAGAACGCGAGCGCCTTCATCGCCGCCTCCGAAGGGTGGCGAGCACGGCCGAGGGCTGGAATTGGAATTCTGGCGGTGGGTTCCCGTTCTCTGCGCAGCGACGACGCGCGGCACGAACGCCCCACCCGAAGCGCTGGACGAAGCCGAGCACCCGTAGCCCCTCGGCGACACCGGGGTTTCGGTAGTCCGTCATCTCACCGAAGACCTCCGGCGTCACCCGCCCGTAGAGCCCACCGGGGCTGTGGATCTCGATCCGATCGTCGAACCAGTACCAGTAGATCGGTGCCTGAACCTCGTAGCTTCGATGGAGGACGGCGTTTCGAAGCAATTGCTCGATCGCGGTGATGGGGTAGTCCGGGCGGCGCTGCTCGGTCGAGCCACCCTCGATCTGCGTCTCCGTCCGGATGTTCAGGCGAGCGATCGCGTCCGCATCGCGCAGCACTTGCGGCAGCGGGCCTCGCAGCTCCTTCTGATCGAGAATGGGCGCATCCATGTCGCTCCCACCCCAACGGACGAACTGGACGTACGCCATCGGAAACCAGGATCCTGGATCCACACCGAGCAACAGGATCGCCGTGACGTTCGGCTCACCGCCTCGTGCCAGCAGGTGTAGGGCCTGGAGCTGCTCCGCACGGCTTCGACCGTTCTCGGCCAAGACGTCCGCGCTCACGGCCGCGGGCAGGTAGGACTGCGCGAACATGGTGCCGTCGAGGTCGGCGACGCTCGCGCCGTGAACCGGCGTTCTGTCGAACGGGAGGTCGCTGGCTCGACGACGTTCGACGAGGATGCGCTCATCGTCACGGCTCGCCGTCGCGAGCCGTGGCCCGACTCGGATCCAGACGCGCCCCTCGTAGCGAACGGGCGGGTCGGGGTGAGGCTCCACGACGACGGCCGCGACGTCGTCCGAGCCGATCCGGACCTTGCGAACCGTGACGATCGGCAGCGGGAGGATGTTTCCGTCGCTGCGGATGCCACCCAGGTCGAGGAGCAGCTTGTCGTTCACGTCGAGCCCCGACGTGGTGCCGTCGTCGTTCATGCCGACGAGCACGACGCCCGGCGCGCCGTGCGCCGGGAGATCGTTGGCGTAGGCGCAGATCGTCTGGGCGATCTTGTCCCTCGTCGAGCTATTCAGCACGCGCTTGCGCTCGACGCGGTCCGACTCCAGGTCGGCAGCCAGCGCGCGGAGCTCCTCATCGGTCAGCATTTCGGTATCCTCGCCTCGAAAAACGTCGTCGTCACCTCGCGCGCGGAGGTCCTCGCTCGAGTCACGGCGACATGAACGCGTCGAGCAGCGCGCCGCCCATGCGGACGGCCTCGTCGTGATCCTCCTTGCGGCTCACGCGCGCGTCCGCGCCGGTGAAGACGAGGTAGGTGACGCCCGAGCCGACGCCCCCCGAGATCGGGCTCGAGGGGATGCCGAGGGCCTCGGCCATCGCGTAGGACGCCTCGCCGATGATCGCCTGCGGGCCGACGTCGCCGAAGATGCCCCACGCGAGGCGGCCCTCGTAGATCACGAGCGCGACCTGGCCGCCGCGGATCCCGTGCTCGGTGTAACGAAAGCGCGACGACTCGCCCGGGATCACGATGTACGGGAGGGTGCTCGCGTCGAGGGGCTGACCGTGCGAGTCCACGAAGGCCGTCTCGGCCTGGTAGTAGGGATCGGCCATGCACGCGGCGCCGCGGCCGCCGTCGCAGTCGATGTCCATGTCCGCCGTCCACCACACCACGCTCCCCGTCTGGCAGATCGGGATGTTTGCCGTGCCGCCCGAGTCCTTCGCGTAGTCGCCTCCGATCCGCACGCACGCGCCGAGGCGCGCGATGATGTCGGCGGCCGTGTGCGATCCGACGGGATCGCTCGAGGTGCAGCACTGGATGTCCGCCGGCCCAGGGCAGTAGCCCGGCGTCGACGTCCCCTCGCAGAGGGACGTCGGCATGCACGTCCCCATCCGCCCGGCGACGGTGCAGCTCCCCCACGACGCGTCGGGGCCCATCGCCGCGTCGGGGAGGCTCGACGCGTCCATCGCCAGGAACGCGTCGACGCCGAGCGAGCCGTCGATCGAGGCCCCGCCCCCATCGAGCGGGGTGCCCGCGTCGAGATCGAGCGCGTCGGCGGCGTAGGCGTCGGAGTTCGCGCGCTCGATCGGCTCCTCGCAGCCCACGACGGCGATCGAGGCGAGGACACAGAGGGCGGTGACGACGGGGCGCTTCATGCCCCGAGTCTCGCCTCTTCGCGCGAGCGCGTCACCCCTCGCTCGCGGCGCGCTCACAGCATGAATCAGCTGCCCTGATTCGTGCTGTCCCTTCCTCGTCGGAGGGGTCGTCCCGAGCCGCCCCCTCACGCCGAGTGAGTCGGCGCGAGCTTCCCTCCCGCCGAGCCAGCGCGCCTCGGCGGGGCGGATCACGTCGAGCGAGGCGCGCCGTCAGGGCTCGGGCGCGAGGAGCGCCTCGATCTCGTCGAGATCGCCGCTCGTCGGATCGAGCGCGCGCGCTCGATCGAGGTGCGCCCGCGCGGCGCGGCGATCGCCGCGATCGATCGCCGCGCGCGCGGCGTCGAGCTCGTCCTTCGCGAGATCCTCGATCTCCCGAGGCGAGAGAGGTCGCGCGGCGTCGCTCGCGGGCGCGGCGTCGAGGAGCGCGCCCGACGCGTCGAGCCCGGCGTCCGACGAGTCGGCCGCCTCCGTGGCGAGCGCGGCGCCGCTCGAGGCGTCGTGGTGGCGAGGCGGCTCGACGAGGAGCGCCTCGCCCGCCTCGAGCTCGACGCCCCCCGCGTCCGCGATCGGATCGGCGGAGAGGAGCGCGTCGAGGAGCGCGTCGACGCCGCCGAGCGCGTGCGCGCTCAGCGCCGCGGCCCCGAGCAGCGCGAGCAGGACGATCCCGAGGAGCCCTCGGCGTCGAGCGCTCTCGCCGTGGAGCAGCGACGAGGCCCTGGGGCGCTCGCGCTCGCCCGGAGAGGACAGGCGCCCCGCCGCGACCAGCGCGTCGTCGATCGCGTCGACGAGCGCGCGCGCGCTCGGATACCGCTCCGCGTCGCTCTTCGCGAGGCCGCGCAAGAGGACGGCGTCGAGCTCGCGGGGCAGCTCGCGCCGACCCGCCTCGCTCGGAGGCATCGGCTCGTCGTGGATGACGGCGTGCGCGACGGCGACGGCGTCGTCCCCGGGGAAGGCGCGCACCCCGGTCGCGAGCTCGTAGAGCATCGCGGCGAACGAGAAGAGGTCCGTCGCGGGCCCGTATCGACCCGCCGAGAGCGTCTCGGGCGCGGCGTAGCAGGGCGTGCCGAGGAACTGCCCCTCGCGCGTGAGCGCCGCGTCGGGGACCCGCGCGACGCCGAAGTCCGCGAGCTTCGCGCGGCACCCCTCGCCCACGAGCACGTTGTCGGGCTTGATGTCGCGGTGGATGATGCCCGCGGCGTGCGCCGTGTCGATCGCCTCGGCGAGCTGCGCGGCCACGGAGACGAGCTCCGCCGGCTCGAGCGGGCCCCGGTCGCGGAGCACCTGCTTGAGCGAGGGGCCGTCGATCAGCTCGAGGACGAGGTAGGGGCCGAGCCCCGGCTCGTCGCCGACGTCGTAGACCTGCACGATCGAGGGGTGCGAGAGCCGGGCGGCGGCGCGCGCCTCGTTGCGGAAGCGATCGAGGAAGCGCTTCTTCGCGGCTTCGTCGAGATCGAGGTTGCGCACGGTCTTGACCGCGACGCGGCGCTCGAGCGAGGGGTCGACGCCGAGGTAGACCGAGCCCATCGCGCCTTGCCCGAGCAGGCGCTCGATCCGGTAGCGGCCGATGGTCTCGGGGGCGTCCATGCCTTTCCTCGTGCCGGGCGGGCTGCGTTCGATAGCACGAAGCGGGGCCCGGGCGCGCGTCGAGCGACGCGCCCCTCGCATCTTCGCGCGCGTTCGTGCGAGAGTCCCCCCACGCCGGGCGCGAAGACACCCTCGGCGTCCCCCGATCGTGCAGGCAACCGTCGTCATCCCCACCTACCGGCGCAGCGCACGGCTCGCGGCGCTGCTCGCCTCGCTCGAGCACCAGGTGGACGAGCGCGGCGCGGGCCTCGTCGGTGGACGGCTCGCGCGCGTCGTCGTCTGCGACGACGGCTCGGGCGACGAGACCCCCGCCGTCTCCGAGGCGTTCGCCGCGCGCCTGCCGCTCGTCTACCGCCACCAGCCCGATCTCGGCTTCCGCGCCGGCCAGGCGCGCAACCTCGGCATCGAGAGCGCGATCGGCGACGTCGTGATCTTCGTCGACGACGACGTCGTCGTCGCGCCGCAGTTCGTCGCTGCGCACCTCGACGCCCACGCGGAGGGGCTCGCGCTCGCGCGCCCGCGCCTCGTCATCGGCTTTCGCCACCGACGCTTCGGCGAGCCCCCCTCGCCGCTCTCGCTCGAGGAGATCCGCGCGGGCGAGCCCGACGATCGCGTCACCCTGATCGGGGCCGAGGGCGAGCGGGCCGCTTCGCACCCGACGCCGTGGATGTTCGTCTACTCCTGCAATTTTTCCGTCCCCCGCGGGGCGAGCGAGCTCTCCTTCGACGACGGCTTCGTCGGCTGGGGCCTCGAGGACATCGACGCCGGCTATCGCCTCCTGCGCTCGGGCCTCGTCATCCACGCGGCCGCCGCGGGGCGCGTCCTGCACGTCGAGGATCCCGCGCCGCGGGACCCGTTCCGGTGCGAGGAGCGGAGCCTCCCGCCGACCTACGACACCTACGTCCGAAACGCCGTCTACTTCATGGACAAGTACCCGGACGATCCCGAGGTGCGCGGCTGGGTCGAGCGGGATCTGCGCTGGTACGTCCGCGACGAGGCGCGCGGAGCCTGGGTGAAGAACGGGTTCGCCAACGACGTGCGAGCCGTGATCGCCGCCTGCCGCGGCGAGCTCCAGGCGGCGGGCCGCGCGCCGCGCCCCTACGTCGTCCAGCCCTTCGTGCGCCCCCCGACGCCCCTGCCCGCCTCGAGCGCCCCCACTTGAGGGCTTTCGCGCGGAGCCGTTCGCGGCGACGCTCGAGGTCCGACGTCGCGGACGTCCCGCTCGGCCCCCTGGAGACCCATGAAGAAGCTCGACGTCCTCGCGCCCCTCACACCGCATCGCGCCCTCGAGCGCAAGCTCGACGAGCTCGCGGTCGAGCTGACGGTCTACTGCAACCTCAAGTGCAAGATGTGCTCGGTGTGGGAGCTCCGGCAGCACGGCGTCCCCTTCGAGCTGGCGAAGAAGCTCCTCGAGCAGGCTCGCGCGCTCGGGGCCGACGTGTTCACGCCGTGCGGCGCCGAGTCCTTCATGCGCAAGGACTTCCTCGACCTCGTCGAGCACGCGCACGCGCTCGGCTATCGCACGCAGGACATCGTGACGAACGGCACGATGATCACGAGCGCGCACCTCGATCGCCTCGAGCACTGCCCCTCGGTCTACCTCCACATCTCGATCGACGGGCCTCGAGAGGTCCACGACGATCTGCGCGGCGAGGGCAACTACGACAAGTCCGTCGCGTGCGCCCGCGAGTGCGTGCGTCGAGGCGTGCGCGTCGGCCTCTCGGGCGTGCTCATGCGCGAGACGCTCGACCACGCCTTTCACCTGCTCGATCTCGCGAAGGACGTCGGCGTCGACGAGGTCTCGTTCCAGCCCTTCCAGGAGGAGATCTCCGGGCCGGACAAGGACATCCCCCGCTTCACGCTCAAGCGCACGAAGAAGGAGGCGATCGCCGAGAAGCTCGCGGAGATCGGCCGCTACGCCCGCGAGCGCGGCGTGCGCATCTTCACGGAGGCGATGTTCGGCGTGATCCCCGACTACCTCGTCGACGGCAAGCGCCCCATCCCGCCGGGCGGCTGCTACGTCCCGTCGAAGGCGCTGCTCGTCGACTTCCGCGGCGACGTCTACCCCTGCTTCTTCATGCGGAGCGAGGCCGACCGCATGGGCAACGTCTACGAGGACGAGATCACGGATCTCTGGCACGGCCCGCACCACAAGCAGCTCCAGATCCTGGCGCTCACGGAGCGCTGTCCCGGCTGCCTCGCGGCGTGCAGCGACGTCGAGGCCTTCCAGGGCAAGGAGGCCGAGCCGGTCGTCTACGCGCCGGCGAAGGGGCACTGGCGCGACGAGAAGGTCGCGGGGTGAGCCGATGAGCGCCGCGCCCTCTCGCCCCCGCATCACCACCGTCGCCCCCGGCGCGAACAGCGTCTCTTCGACGCGCGAGCGCGCGTGCGTGCGCTGCGGCGCGCGCGTCGTCCACACGATGAGCGGGAAGCGCCCGATCGAGCACGAGGCCTGCCCCGCGTGCGGCGAGAGCAACCCGTTCACGAGCTACGAGCGGATGGACATCGCGCTGAGCGAGTACTGCAACCTCACCTGCCAGATGTGCCGCCGCCCCTCCGAGGCGCGCTTCATGGACGAGGTGCTCTGCAAGAAGGCGATCGGCGAGGCCGCGGAGCTCGGCGTCGAGACGATCAGCTTCTCGGGCGGCGAGCCCTTCGTCCACCCCGCGATCTGGCGGATCCTCGAGCACGCCTTCTCGCTCGGCGTGAAGATCCAGATGGTCTCGAACGGCACCCTGATCAAGCGCGACAAGCTCGACTTCCTCGAGCAGCTCGACTGCCTGACGATCTCCGTCGACGGGACCGAGGCGGCCCACGATCACATCCGACAGCGCAAGGGCACCTGGGCCCGCACCATGAAGACGCTCGGCTGGCTCGCGGAGACGAAGATCCAGTGGGGCACGAACACCGTGATGCAGCGCGACAACGCGCGCTGTCTCTACGACTCGTTCAAGCACATCCAGCGGCTCGGCGGGCAGCGCTACGCCTACTGCGGGTTCAGCCACGTCGAGGTCGTGCCCGAGACGGCGCACCTCCAGATGACGCCCGAGGAGGAGAAGATCGCGTACGAGCAGCTCGTGCGGATCGAGCGCGAGTGCCAGGAGACGCACACCTGGTTCAACGAGCGCGAGCTGCTCCTTACGCACTTCGAGATGTACAGCCGCAAGGACTTCCGCTACCGGCCGATCGACGGCTGCAAGATCCCGCAGAAATTCCTGGGCTTCAGCGATCACGGCTTCTATCCGTGCTGGCACCAGGGGCGCAACCTCCGCGCCGACTCGCTCCGCGACGCGCTCGAGAGCGAGCTCGCGCAGCAGATCGTCGACGAGGGCCTCGAGAAGCGCTGCGTCGCGTGCAACGGCTTCAACTACGCCTGGGACGAGGAGTGGAACCGCGGCATGGTCGCGAGCGCGCTCGCCGGACCGAGCGCCCCCGGCGGCGTCGAGCGCGGCGTCGTCGCGCTGCGCGTGCCCGATCGCCTGAAGAAGATCGGCGGCGCGACGGCCGGCAACACGATCGACGTCCACGACGACGGCTGACGGCGCGCCTCGCGACAACCGCCGAGCCGCGGCGGGCGATCAGACGAAGGGCGCCTGCACGTTCGACCAGACCGCGCGCTCGATCCGCGCGCACATCGAGAACGAGCGCAGGGTCGCGCGGTAGTCCTTCGTCGCGAGGAACGAGCGCTGGACGCGCTCGAGGCGCTCTTTGCCCTCGCTCGTCTCGAGCGCGACGCCCTCGACGTGGGTCACCGGCCCCCGCGCGGCGATGCACATCGGCTGACCGGTCGCCTCGTCGCTCGGCGCCTCGCACGCGAAGACGAGGAGCGCCTGCTTGTGGAGCGCGCCGAAGATCGGCCGCTCGATCTTCCAGTCGAACACGAAGGGGAAGGTGCGCGTCAAGAGCGCCGCGACGTCACGCCCCGCCTCGAGGGTGCGGAGGATCTCGACGCTCGCGCCGACGAGGCCCGGGACCTCGAACGCGCGCACGCGGTCGATCGCCTCGCGGTCCTCGGCCGAGAGCCGCTCGAGCTCGGCCGGCTCGAGCACCACCGGGGGGCCGACGTGCGGGGCCATGGGGCCGCCCGGCGGCGCCGCTCTTGAGCCCGCGGGGATCGAGCCGATCATGTGCGGAGAGGGCGCGGCGTGGATGGGCACGCGCCGAGTCTACCAAAGAGCGCGACGCGCGGGGGGCGAACGCGCGCTCGATCAGCGGCGCGCCCGGGCCGCGGCCCCCCGCTCGGCCATGCGGAGGAAGGGCTGGAGCTCGGGGTGCTCCGAGCGGAGCAGCTCGCGCGGCGGCCCCTCGACGGCGATCCGTCCCCCCGCGAGCACGGCCACGCGATCGCTCGGCCCGAAGGCCGTCTCCATCTGGTGCGTGATGACGATCGTGGTGATGCCCAGCTCGTCGCGGAGCCGCAGGAGGAGGCGGTTGATGCGCGCGACGTTGATCGGATCGAGCCCCTCGGTCGGGCCGTCGTAGAAGAGCACCTCGGGGCGCATCGCGATCGCGCGCGCGAGCGCCACGCGCTTGCGCATGCCGCCCGAGAGTTCGCTCGGCATCATCGCCTCGATCCCCGGGAGCCCGACGGACGCGAGGCTCTCGGCGACGCGCACGCGCATCGCGTCCCGCTCGAGCAGCCGCTGCTCGCGCAGCCCGTACGCGACGTTCTCGAAGACGCTCATCGAGTCGAAGAGGCCGAGGTTCTGGAGCAGGATCCCGGCGCGCTTGCGCACCTCCATCCACCCTCGCTCGCCGAGGTGCGTGACGTCCTCACCCGAGAATTGGATCGTCCCCGCGTCGGCGCGGACGAGCCCGAGCAGGATCTGCGCGAGGAGGGTCTTCCCGGTGCCGGACTCGCCGATCCAGCAGAAGAATTCCGCGCGGCGGATGTCGAGGTCGATGCCCTCGAGCACGACGTGATCCCCGAAGCGCTTGCTCACGCCGCGGAGCTCGTAGATCCGCTCGCTCATGGCGGGGGCTCCGCCAGGGCGGCGGGGCGCCGCGTGTCACTTCCGGGCAAGGACCTCGCTCCGGATCTTCGTGACGATGAGATCGAGCGCGACGGTGTTCATCCCGCCCTCGGGGATGATGACGTCCGCCCACCGCTTGCTCGGCTCGACGAATTGGAGGTGCATCGGCCGCACCGTCTCGTAGTACTGCTTGCGGACGGACTCGAACGAGCGGCCGCGCCGCTCCATGTCGCGGCGAGCGCGGCGCAGGACGCGGATGTCGGCGTCGGTGTCGACGAAGAGCTTGAGGTCGAGCTCGGCGCGGACGCCCTCGTCGACGAAGAGCAGGATGCCCTCGACGACGAGGATCGGCGCGGGCGCGACGAGCCGGGTGTCCGCGCCGCGCCGGTGCACCTTGAAGTCGTAGGTCGGCGCGTGGACGGGCTCGCCGCGCCGGAGCTTCTGGATGTGCTCGAGCAGGAGCGAGGTCTCGAGGGAGTCGGGGTGATCGAAATTGAGCTGGCAGCGCTCCTCGTAGCTGAGCTCGGGTCGGTCCCGACAGTAGGTGTCGTACTCGAGGATCGAGACGTCGGCTCCGCCCCCCTCGACGATCTTGCGCGCGACGGTGGTCTTGCCCGATCCGGTCCCTCCGGCGACTCCGACGACGTACGGCATCATGCGCCCCGTCTATAGCGCCGAACGCGCCGAGTTCGAGGCACCCGCGAGGAGCCGCGCCCGCGCGCGACGCCCGCCGGAGGCCCCTCGAGGCTTCGCCCCGAGGTTCCATTTGTACATCGGGCGGGGCCGCGTATGCTCGCACCCCTTTTGGTAGGAGGTTCCATGTCTCGGATTCATGCAGGAATGGTTGCAGCGCTGGTGGCGCTGATGGCGATCGGGTGCGGCGGTGCCAGCGAGGGCAGCGAGACGAGCGCGACGACCGAGCAGAGCGCGGGCGGCGAGGCGACGACGGAGACGACCGCGCAGGTCGTGTCGCCCGGCGAGGCGACCATCGGCGACACGACCCGGTGCCCGGTGAGCGGCGAGACCTTCGTCGTCACGGCGGACTCGCCCCACGTCGAGTACGAGGGCCGCACGTACTACTTCTGCTGCCCCGGCTGCATCGAGCGCTTCCAGGCGGATCCCGCGGCGTTCCTCTCGGGCGGCTCGGAGAGCTGAGCGGACGACGGTCGGATCGAGGAGCCACGCGGCTCGCTCGATCCGCGACGCGGAGAGGCCACGATCCCAGCCGGGACCGTGGCCTCTTCGCGTCGGCCTCTTCGCGTCGTCCTGCCCCGCGTCGAGCGAGGCGCGCCGTCACTCGGAGCGGGACGTGATCATGAACTGGACGCGGCGGTTGCGCGCGCGGCCCGCGGCCGTGAGGTTCGGCGCGATGGGGCGCGCGTCGCCATAGCCACGCGCGGTGAGCCGCTCCACCCGGACCCCGGCCGCGACCAGCCACTCTCGGACCGAGTCGGCGCGGCGCTGGCTGAGATCGAGGTTGTGCTGGGCGCCGCCGCGGTTGTCGGTGTGGCCCTGGATCTCGATGCCGGTGAGCTCGGGGTGGCGCAGGAGCGCGTCCGCGATCTCCGTCATGAGCGGGATGGAGTCCGGCAGGATCTCCGCGCTGTCGGTGGCGAAGTTGATCTGGCGCCGGATGACGAGCTCGCGCGCGCGGAGCTGAACCTGGGCGCGCGCCGGGCGCGCGATGACGGTGATCGAGGGCTCCGCCGTCTCGCGCGGCCGCACCTCGAAGCCGGCCGACGTGATGAGGTAGGCGTCGGACTCGACCCGCGCGGCGTAGTTGCCGGGCGGCAGCCCCTCGCGCGCGAACGTCCCGCTCGCGTCGGTCGTCGCCGTGAAGCCCTGCGGGCCGGTGACGGTGACGGTCGCGCCCGAGACGGGCCGCCCGTCGTCGCCGACGACGTGACCGCGCACCTGGCCGACGCGCGGCAGGGCCTCGAGCGAGCAGCTCACCGTCACGTCGCCGCCCTCGGCGGGGATCGTGGCGGCGCACTCGCCGGAGCGGTACTCCGGCTGCGAGATCGCGAAGCGGACCTCGCCCGGCTCGAGCTCGTAGGAGACGAAGCGACCATCGTCGCCCGCGGAGAGCGCGGTGAGCTCGCGACCGGGGAAGGCGACGACGGCGCGCGCCACGGGCGTGCTCGTCCCCTGCTCGACGACCGTGCCGAGCACGCGACCACGCGCGGGCGCCGCCGCGGGCACCTCGACGCGGCGCTCGACCTCGCGCTCGACGACCTCGGCGGGCGGCGGCACCGTGTCGACCGCGTAGGAGAGGCCGAGGTAGACGCTGTAGGGGGCGTTGCCCGCGAGCTCGCGGACGAAGGTCTGGCCGGAGGTCCCGATATCGACCGCGGCGAGCAGGCCGAGCCCGCGGACGCCCGGCTGGACGCGCGCGCCGAGCGTGAGCGTGGAGGGCATCGACGCGAAGCCTTGGTACTCGAGGCAGCCGTCCTGACCCGGCGCGGGCGTGGAGCCGCCGGGCGTCTCCGGGATCCAGAGGCAGGAGTAGCCGCGGCTGTTCACCGGGACCCGCACGTTCCACTCGACGATCGGCGACACGTAGAAGTCCTGCATCGCGAAGATCGGCAGCTCGAGGCCGAGGCCGATGTCGAAGAAGTCGGTGCGGTTGATGTTGAGCGCGAAGCGCTCGACCCGCGTGAGGAGGTGGCGGTCCTCGTCGGCGTAGCTGCGCCGCGCGTCCGGCCCGACCGTCGGGAGCGCGTCGTAGCGCGCCTGCTCGACGCGGTCGGTGAGCGCCGACGAGCGGTCGTAGTCGTAGGCGAGGTTGAGCCGCGCGATGAGCGGGAACTCGACGCCCTGCGCCGCGCGGAGATCGGCCGAGGCGTTCAGGCGAAAGCTCGCGCTCGTCGAGTCGAGCATGAGGCCGATGTCGCCGACGGTGTTGAGCAGGTAGACGCTGATGTCGCCGCCGAGCACGAGCCAGGGCAGGATCTCGTAGTAGGCCTTGATGCCGAGCGACGAGTCGCCGAGCACCTGGAAGAGGTTGGGCGACTCCGTGTCGTTGGAATTCGCGTAGCTCCGCACCGAGCCGTAGATCTCGAGGAAGTCGAAGGGCGTGTAGCTGAGCGAGAGCGAGCCGCCGATGTGCCGGTTCTCGTCGCTGATGGACGCGTCGACGCCCGGGACGCGCAAGAAGCCGCCCGCGATGAAGAAGTCGGTGACGAGCTGGACCCGGAAGGTCCGCGAGGGCCCGGAGCCCGCGTCGGCGACGTGGAGGCCGCCGACGGTGCCGCCGTAGGTGTTGTGCAGGACGAAGCGCCGCTGGCGCCACGCCCGAGAGCCCTCGGCGGAGAGCAGGTCGCCGCGCGCGTCCGTCGGGCTGCCCTCTGCCGCCGACGAGGACGTCGCGCGGGACGAGGAAGACGAGGAAGACGAGGAAGCCGCTTGGCCCTCGAGGTCGTCGTCGAATTCGTCGACGGTGCGCTGAGCCTGGGGCGGAGGTCGCTGACGGTCCTCGTATTCGTCGTCGAACTCGTCGTCGAACTCGCTCTGGGCGCTCGCGCGGAGCGCGTTCCCGAGCGGAACGACGAAGAGAAGCAAGGAGGCGGCGAGGAGGGTTGCGACGTGGAAGCTCGCGCTGTTCGATCTCATGAAGGGCTCCGATCGGGGGTTACGTCCGAATCCATAGGAGAGCGCCGCTCTGTCGATGCGTCGCGCGATGCGCCGAGCGCGCCGCGCACCGCGTCGCTACATACCACCACCGCCGACCCCCGCACAAACGCGCAGACCGGGATCGCCATCGGGATCAAGGGACCGACACGAAGAGCGAGACGTCGCCGTCGGGCGGGAGCATCACGGTGCGTGGCTCGGAGCGGCGACCGTCGCGGCTCTCGGCGACGACCTGGTGCCGGCCGGCGCCGAGCCCCGCGAGGCTGCACTCGCCGCGGACGGTCTCGCAGGAGACGGAGCGGCCTCGCTCGTCGGTGACCGTCACCGTCGCGTCGGCGGCGGCCCCGTCGCGCCGGACGTGGACCGTCACGCGAGGCTCGGCGAGGGCGACCGACGCGACGAGCCACACCCCGAGCGGGAGCAGGCCGAGGGCCCGCCAGCCTCGACGCGAGCGAGACACCGGCTGGATCGTCGTTCGCGTCGTCATCGAGCTCCTCCTCGTCTTCAGGTCGAAGTCGGCGCGGCGGACCACGGCGCGCTCGGGCTCGGCGCCGGGTGGACGCGGGCCTCCTCGGGCATCTCCGGGTGGGGCGGCGCGAACGGCCGCGGCAGGCCCCCCGGGGCGTCGAAGAGGCCGCTCGAGGCCATCGGATCGGGGCGAGGCGTCACCTCGGGCGCCCAGCTCGCCGCCAAGGAGGGCCGGGTCAAGACGCCGTGCTCGAAGCGGTGCATGAGCGGGAGCGTGCCGCGCGGCGCCGAAGGCGGCGCGGGCATCACGCGTCCTTGGGCCGGCGCACGCGGCGGTGGCGGCGGCGCCGACGCGATCGACACCTCGGCGAGCGAGACCGCCTGGGTCGAGCCCCCGTCGCCGAAGTCGGCCGGGGGCGCCCAGTCGTCCTCCTCGATCGAGCCCTCCTCCGCGATCGATTCCGTCGCGCCATCGTCGATCGGGTAGGGCTCGCTCGCCGGCTCGAGGAGCGCCTCCTCCTCGAACGCCGTCACGGCCTCGAAGGGCGCGGACGGCTCGGCCGCGAGGTCGCCGAGCGAGTCCGCGCGCGCCGCCTCTTCCTCGATCGCGGCGAGCTGGCCGACGTCCACCTCGCCCGTCCCCGGCTCGCCCTCGAGCTGGCTCGAGCGCGCCTGGAGGAAGCGCTCGAACATCACCTCGCTCATCCCGGCGAGCTCGAGCGAGTCGAGGACGACGTCGTAGCGGTACTCCGGCGGATAGTCCGCGCCGTTGTCCTGCGACGCGCTCGTCCGACCGACCCCCTCGAGCGCGACGCTTCCGTCCGCGAGCAGGACCGTGAACGCGACGCGGACGTCGTCCGCGAGCGGCTGCGAGTAGGGCAGCATGAGCTGCGTCTCGTCGACGCGCGTGGCGAAATTGTCGGTGAGCTCGGCGACGTCGTTGAAGGGCGTCTGGATCGTGATCGCTTCGGTCATCGCTCATCCTCGCGTTGGCACATCGAGCCAGAAGTTCAACCGGTCGGCTCGTGACCCCGGATCGCTCCCGCTTCAGCCCTCTCCCGTGGCGCGCGCGCGCTCCTCGGTGGACACCCCGATCGGCCGGAGCGTGGAGCCGATCAGCTCCTCGACCCGCGCCTCGGCGCGATCGAGCCGCGTCGCGCCCTCCCGCGAGAGGCGGACGCCCTCCTCGAAGAGGACGAGCGCGCGCTCGAGCGGCAGCTCTCCGGCCTCGAGCTCGCTCACGACCTTCCCGAGGCGCTCCATCAGCGCCTCGAACGACTCGGCGGGCGGCGCCTCCGCCGCGGGAGAGCTCTTCGCCTCGGGCTCGCTCGGCATGGCGCGATGCTGCCGGAAGGGAGCGCGGGTGGTCAATGCTCGAAACGAGGCTCGAGCCGATCGGCGTCGAGCACGAGCCGGACTTCGGCCTCGGGGAGCGGCACGACGACGATCCCGCTCGGCGGCGGTCGGACGAGGAAGCAGGCGCCATCGGCCGCCTCGATCCGCACGCGCAGGAGCGCGCCCCCGACGTTCGACGAGACCTGCAGGACGAGCGGCGCCGTCCGCCCCGAGGGCGTGGGCTCCTCGGCGGAGGCGCCGAGGAGGAGCGGATCGATCCGAGCGCGGCGGGTGAGGCAAGGCGCCCCGCCGAGCGCGAGGAGCGCCACACGCGCCGCGCGCGCCGGGGCTCGAGCGGGCGCGTCGAGCGCGGCGCACGCGTGGGCGCGAGCGCGATCGTCGCCCCGACGGCCGAGCGCGAGGAGCGCCAGGGCCGCGCGCTCGTCCCCTCCGCCACCGAGCGCGCGCTCGACGACGCGGAGCACGCGCGGCGGGAGCGGCTCGTCACCGCGCGCGAGGACGGCGAGCGCCGGCGCGAGGGTCGCGTCGCGCTCCAGCGCGAGGACGAGGCGTGACGGCGCGACGCTCAGCCCGTGCGCGTAGGCGGCGAGCGCGAGGACGGCGAAGACCTCGGGATCGGTCTCCGCCGCGAGGGCGTCGATGACCCGCTCGTCGGCGATCGGGCTCGCGAGCCACGCGTGCGCGAGCACGAGCCGAGCCTCGGGGCTCGCGGCGGCGAACCGCCGCGCGATCGGTCGCGAGACGTCTCGTCCGGCGATGGCGCGGAGCAGGAGCGCCTCGGGGCGCTCATCGGCCTCGATCGCCGGCGCGAGCGCGCGCGCGGGACAGGCGCGAGCCAGGCGAGCGTCGGCGAGCGCGAGCGAGGGGAGCGCGAGGCCATCGAGCGAGAGGGCGCAGTCCGGCACCCGGACGAGGGCCTCGAGCGCCGCCTCACGCTCCTCCTCCGAGCGCGATCCGTCGCGGAGCGTCGCCTCGAGCCAGGGCGCGAGCGGCGCGGCCGGCGAGCGCAGCGCCTCGAGGAGCGCGACGCGATCGTCCCCCTCGAGGCGGCTCGGGTCCTCGCCGAGGAGCGCGACGGCGCGCGCGGGCGCGCGGCGGACGAGCTCGCGGAGCGTCGCCGCACGCAGGAGCGGGTCTCGAGGATCGAGGAGGCGCTCGACGCTCGCGTCCGGATCCGCGGCGAGCAGCGCGCCGCCGAGCGCGGGGCTCGCCGCGTGCGCCTCGTCGGCGAGCCAGCGCTCGAGCGCGCGCGCCGTGCGCGGGCTCGGGCCGAGGCGCGCGAGCCCCGCGATGGCGACGGCGGAGACCGAGGCCGGCGCGCCAGGCTCGAGCGCGAGCTGCTCGAGGGTCGAGCGCGCGCGCTCGTCGTCGAGCGAGGCGAGCCACGCGACGAGCCGAGGCGACGGGGTGTCGCCGAGCGCCTCGAGCACCCGAGGCAAGAGCGCGTCGCGCCGGGACCGCGCGATCGCCTCCGCCAGCGCGGTCGCGTCGCTCGACTCGGGGCCGACCGGCGAGGCGAGCCAGGCGACGAGCCACGCGTCGCTGTCCTCGGCGCCGAGCCGCGCGAGCGCAACGCGGACCCAGCCGCGAGCCGCCGCTGGCACGCTCGGCAGGAGGCGGAGCAGCGCCTCGGCGTCCTCGGCGCGCGCGCGGCGGGCGAGCGCCTCCGCGATCGCGCTGGCGACGCCCACGTCACGCTCGAGCTCGAGCGCGGTGAGCAGCGCCGGGACCGCGCGCTCATCCGTCCCGTACGCTCCGAGCCACCGCGCCGCCCGCAGCCGCGCCTCGCTCGACGCCTCCCCGGCCACGAGGACGGCGCGCGCGCGCTCCACGTCGCGCGGCCCGCTCCAGTCGGCGCGCGCGAGGCCCGGCGCGAGCCCCCAGCAGAAGAGCCCCCAGCAGAAGAGCCTCGAGAGCCACGCGCGCCCTGGCGGGCTCGTCATGGAGGAGCACCGAAGAGCGCCGCGAAGCCCTCGCTCGCGCGATCGATCACGTCCTCGACGCGCTCGCCCCAGAGCTCGGCCGCGTATCGCATCGTGCCGACGACGTCGGCCGGCTCGCTGTCGCGATCCCGGACCGGTCCGAGGTAGGGGCAGTCCGTCTCGAAGAGGACGCGCTCGCGCGGGAGGGTCTCGAGCATGCGCGTGAAGGACTGGCTGCGGCGCGCGTTGGCCGGGATCGACAAGTGGTGCCCGCGCTCGGCGATCGCGCGGGCGAGCTCCACCTTCCCGCCGAAGCAGTGCCAGTCGACGCGCCGAGCGCCGAGCTCGTCGAGGAGCTCGAGCGTGCGCCGCTCGCGCTTGCGGGTGTGGATGATGATCGCCTTGTCGGCCTCCATCGCGAGCGTGACGAGCTGACGAAAGACCGCCTCTTGCGTGGCCCAGAGCGCGGGGTGCTCCGCGCCGACCCAGTGCCCGTCGAGCCCGATCTCGCCGAGCGCGAACGCCTCCTCGACGTGATCGCGCACCCACCGGACCCCCTCCTCGGGGGTGACCGGCGGCCCGTCCTTCGAGAAGTCGTAGGGGATCCCACCCCGCTCCATCTCCAAGCGGTTCACCTGGATCGGGTAGAAGCCGAAGCAGGGCTTGACGATCGGCGCCCGCTGCGCGAGCTCGCGGACCCGCTCGTTGTCGCTCGGGCCGACGCCGTTCGAGAGGATGCTCGTGAGCCCCGCGGCGCGGGCGTTGGCGAGGACCTCCGCCTCCCGCGGCGCGAGCCTCGGGTCGGTGAGGTGTGCGTGGACGTCGAAGCAGCCCATGAGGACCTACCGTGCGCGACCCGAGCGTGACGCGCTCGCGTCAGCTCACCTTGCGCAGGATGCGCCCGAGGAAGCGCAGGAGCGCGGCGCCGTCGGCCGGCTGGCTCCGATAGCCGACGTAGAGGTCCGGCCGGAGCAGGTAGACGCACTCGGTGCTCGCCGCGTAGCGCTGCTCGAGCTCGCCGTCGGGATCGAGCAGGACGGGCACCTCCGCGGGCAGCCCCTCGGGGCGCGCGCTGCGCGGCGTGACCACCCACGGCGCGACCAGCTCGCCGTACGCGGCGCGCACGTCGAGGACGATGGCGCGGAAGCGATCGTAGCCCTCGGCCGTGCTCGAGCGCCCATCGAAGAGCAGGAGCGCGTGGCGCTTCGCGTCGAGCACCTCGTAGAGGCGCTTGGTGCCGCTCTGGCCCGCGACGCTGGCGCGGGCGTCCGGCGCCCGCTGGCCCGCGGAGGGCCCGGCCGCGAACTCCCGCACGGAGGCGATCGTCGGGGTGTCACCCCCGGCGGCCGAGCCGAGGCGCGCGTTGAGGAGCGACGTCTTGTCCTCGTGGACGATCGAGCTGCGCTCGTAGCCCACGCTGAGCTCGGAGAGCTCGCGCGCGACGCGCTGCTGGAGCGCCTCGATGCTCCCGAGGAAGCGGCCGAGGGGCTCGCGCATCGCCTTGATCGACGCGCTCTTCACGTTGAGGACGCGGAGCGCCGCCTCCGCGCCCTCGACGAGCGCCGCGCCGACGCGGCGTCGCTCCTCGTCGTAGGTGTCGAGGAGCGAGGCGCGCGCGTCGCCGCGGTGGACGAGCGCGAGCTTCCAGCCGAGGTTGAGCGCGTCCTGGATGCCGGTGTTCAGCCCCTGCGCGAGGAACGCGTCCTGGACGTGCGCCGCGTCCCCGACGAGGAAGACGCGATCGTCGCGGTACGAGCCCGCCTGGCGCAGGCGCACGTCGCGCCGCTCGATCGCGCGCGCGTCGGAGAGCTTCGCGTTCACGCTCGCCTGGAGCGCGAAGAGGGTCGAGAGATCGTCGAGCGTGGGCGCCTCGCTCGAGGCCTCCGGCGCGCTCGGGAGGGTCGCGAGCACCCGGTGGCGCCCTCCCTTCGTCGGCAGCGCCGACACGATGCCCGTCTCGCCCACGAAGCCGTTCAGCCGATCGTCGCGCAGATCCCACTCGAGCGAGACGTCGGCGACGAGGACCGAGAGCGCCTCGCCGCGGCTCTCCATCGGCACCTCGAGCGCCTCTCGGACGGTGCTCTCCGCGCCGTCGGCGCCGACGAGCCAGCCCGCCCGGAGCGTCCGCTCGCCCGAGGGGTCTCGGAGGGTCGCGGTGACGCCGGTGCCGTCCTGCCGGAAGCGCTCGAGCCTCGTCTCGCGGAGGACCCGACCGCCCGCGCCCTCGAGCGCCGAGGCGAGCGCCCCCTCGAGCTCCGCCTGCGTGACGACGAGCAGGTGCGCGAAGCGCGAGCCGAGCTCGTCGAAGTCGAGGCGCACGATCGGCTCGCTGCCCGCCCACACGGTCGCCCCCGAGAGCGTCTCGCCCGCCGCGACGAGCCCCGACGCGAGACCGAACGGCTCGAGCAGCTCGAGCGTCCTCGCGTGGAGCACCACCGCGCGCGAGCCCGAGCGCCGCGCGGCGTTCTCGTCGACGAGCGCCACCTCGAGCCCGCGGCGCTGGAGATCGGCCGCGAGCGCGAGGCCCGCGGGCCCCGCCCCGACGATCACCACATCGACCTCGTCCATCATCTCCTCGTCCTCTCGTGCGCGCGCGCTCCGCGGGGCGCGGCGAGCGGGGATGATAGCCCGAGGGCGAGGACGCCGTCGCGGCTTGCCCCTTCGCCCTTCGTCCCGAAGAGTCGAGCGATGCCCGCGCCCGAGCTCTCCTTCGCCACGCCGCGCAAGCTGCCCCGCGCCGCGTCGCTGCGCGGGCGCGTGGTCGTGCTCGACATCGCCTTCGCGGCCGAGGGGACCGGGACGAGCTTCGAGAAGGTCACGAAGAAGCTCATCGACGGCCTGGGCGAGCGCCTGGCGCGCTGGGTCGACCACCACGACCACGTCCTGCACGCCCGCTTCGCCGACGATCCGCGCTTCGTCCTCGCGACGAAGGCCGAGCACGGCGCCTGCCCCGAGATGATCACGGAGGCCCTCGTCCACGCGACGGGCCCGATCGACACGATCGTGTGCCACGGCGACTTCGACGGCCTCGCGGCCGCCGCGAAGTGGATCCGAGGGGGCGTCGAGCCCTACCCGGGCGCCGACCGGGACGCGCACGCGATCGACACGCGGCTCGGCACCCCGAGCGAGCGCGCCCAGGTGATCGATCGAGCGCTCCGCGCGCGGCCACGCGACGACGGGCTGAAGGGGCTCGTCGTCCGCTTCCTCGCCGAGGGCGCGACCGACGCGGGGAGCTATCGCCTGCTCCGCGACGCGGCCGAGGAGGTGCGCGCGGCGGAGGAGGAGGCGCGCGCGCTCGCGCGGCGCTTCGTGGTCGAGCGCGACGTCGCGGTCTGCGACGCGCGAGGCGCGAGGCTCTACGACAAGACGACGCTCCTCTTGCTCGGCCAGGAGCGCGCGCGGATCTCGGTCGTCCACGACGAGACGACCGTCACCGCGGCGGCGCGCTTCGACAGCGGCGTGAACCTGCTCGCGCTCTTCGAGGTCGAGGGCGGCATGCCGACGCGGGTGAGCTTACCCGCGTCGCGCCTCGAGGACGCGCTCCGCAGGCTCGGCCTCTCGCGCTGACGGCGCGAGCACCCGCCGGCGCCCGCGCGACGGATCCGGCGTCAGTTGACGTGCCGGTGCTCGGCGGGCGCGCGCTCGATGGCGTAGACGACCTCGTGGTAGGCCGCGTCGAGGTCGTCCGCGATCCGGACCCGCACGCGCATGAAGCCGATCTCCAGCTCGTCCCCGTCGTAGAGCAGCGCGCCGACCGCCGGGACGTCGGCCCCGTTGCGCCGGACGCGCGGATCGACGGCGTGGAGGAAGAGCCGACGACCGACCGGCTCGATCCAGCCGGCCATGCGGCGATCGGCGGCGCCTCGGCTCGCCTCGAGGCGCGCCTCGCCCCGCTCGACGACGAGGGCGACGGGGGCGTCGGCGGAGAGGTCGAGGCGCTTGCCGAGCGCGGAGCGAGCGTCGGAGTCGACGACGACGAGGATGGCTTGCGATCGCATGGCCCGATCGTCCGACGCTCCGAGCCTTCACGCGAGTTTTCGACGAGCGCTTGCATCCCGGCGCTACGTTCTGCACGATTCGGCGAGGCTCGTGGAGCGGGGACATCCTCCGCGCCCGAGGTCATCGGAGATTCGAGAATGCGTCATTCGCTTCGTTGGGCTGGGCTCGCGGCGGTCTCGCTCGCCGCGTCGATGGTGGCGGTCGGCTGTAGCTGCGATCCGGAACCACCGGAGGTCGACGCGGGGATCGAGCTCGACGGCAGCGTCGACGCGGACATCGACGCCGCGCGTCGCCCCGACGCGGGGCGGGACGCGAGCGTCGACGCGCCCGCCGCTCCGCCCTGCGGGAACGGCCGGCTCGACGAGGGCGAGGCGTGTGACGACGGCAACATCGTCGCGCACGACGGCTGCTCCTCGAGCTGCGCGGTCGAGCGCGGCTGGACCTGCGACGGCGAGCCGAGCGTCTGCGAGGCGACCTGCGGCGACGGCCTCCTCGCCGAGGGGGCGGAGGTCTGCGACGACCACAACACCGACGACCACGACGGCTGCTCGTCGCTCTGCGTGGTCGAGCCGGGCTGGTCGTGCACGCGCGAGTCGCCGAGCGTCTGCGCGAGCGACTGCGGCAACGGCATCGTCGGCCCGACGGAAGAGTGCGACGACGAGAACAACGTCGACGACGACGGCTGCTCGGCGAGCTGCCGGATCGAGCGCACCTTCACCTGCACGGGCGCGCCGAGCGTCTGCGTCACGCACTGCGGCAACGGCGCGATCGAGCCCGACGAGGCGTGCGACGACGGCGCGCGCGAGCCTCTCGACGGCTGCTCGGCGTTCTGCGAGATCGAGGCGGGCTGGACCTGCCCCACGGGCGCGCCGACGCGCGGGTGCACGACGGACTGCGGCGATGGCGTCCGGGCGGAGGGCGTCGAGGAGTGCGACGACGGCAACGTGGTGGACGGCGATGGCTGTGACACCGGCTTCGGCCCCGACGACGGCGCGGGCGCCGCGTGGCTCCCGGCCTGCCTCAACACCCGGTGTGGCAACGGGATCGTGACGGACGGCGAGGCCTGCGACGACGGCAACAACGCGGACGGCGACGGCTGCTCGGCGACCTGCACCATCGAGTGACAGCGCGCCGATCGCCGCCGACACGGGAGCCCGCCTCGAGCGGGCTCTCGCGCGTCCGTCGGTCAGCGGCCCGCGCGGCGCGAGGGCGCGACGATCTTGCCGCGCCGGATCTCCCGCGCGCGCGAGTAGGGCGCGAGGTCGCTCGCGTCGCTTCGCCCCGACGCGAGCGAGAGCGCGCCGACGTACGCGATCATCGCGGCGTTGTCGGTGCACGACGCGAGCTCGGGGACGAAGAGCGAGACCCCGCGCTCCCCGGCGAGCGCCGCGGCGCGCGCGCGGAGCCCGGCGTTGGCGGCGACGCCGCCCGCGAGGACGAGCCGCGGGATCCGCGTCGCCGCGCACGCCTCGAGCGCCTTCTGCGCGAGCACCTCGACGATCGCGCCTTGGTAGGCGGCGGCGAGGTCCGCGAGCGCCTGGCCCTCGGGGACGCCGTGCAGCTCCACGTGCCGAGCGAGCGCCGTCTTGAGCCCGGAGAAGGAGAAGTCGAGCGAGCCCTCGCGCAGCATCGGCCGCGGGAACCGAACGCTCCGCGCGTCGCCCGCGCGCGCGAGCCGATCCACGATCGGCCCGCCGGGGTAGCCGAGCCCGAGGAGCTTGGCCCCCTTGTCGAACGCCTCGCCCGCGGCGTCGTCGCGCGTCTGGCCGAGCAGCGTGAGACGATCGTGGGCGTGGACCTCGTAGAGCGCCGTGTGCCCCCCGCTCACCAGGAGGCCCACGAAGGGGAGCGTGGGGATCGACCGCGGCTCGCCGCGATCGAGGAAGACCGCGAAGAGGTGGCCCTCGAGGTGGTCGACGCCGACGAGCGGGAGCCGCCGCGCGAAGGCGATCGCCTTGCCGATCGAGAGGCCCACGAGGAGCGCGCCGACGAGCCCTGGCCCCGCCGTCACGGCGACGGCGTCGATCCGCTCGATGCCTCCGGCCTGGGCGAGCGCGGCGTCGATCACGGGCCAGGCGTTCTCGAGGTGCGCGCGCGAGGCGAGCTCGGGCACGACCCCACCGTAGGGCGCGTGGAGGGCGATCTGGGAGGCGACCACGTCGGCGTGGACGCGCCCGCCCTCGTCGACCACGGCGGCGGCCGTCTCGTCACAGCTCGACTCGATCCCGAGGACGCGCATCGGCTGAACATGACCCGCGGACCGAGCGAGGGCGACGTGCCGCGACCGATCCCGCGGCGCCCTCGAGCGGCCCCGCGCGAGCCGCGCGCCGACCCCGATCCCGAGCAGCGCGGCGCTTCGTCTGAACGTCGACGCTGGACCGCGATCCGTTCTATGCTCGCGCACCTCCTCTCGGCGCGCCGAGAGTTTCGTCCGTCTTCCGAAGCCCAGGACTCGAGATGCGCTCACGCTCGTACGCTTCCCTCGCCCTCGTCGTCGTCTTCGGCGTCCTCACCCTGAGCGCACCGGCCCTCGCGCAGCGCGCGCTCTCGCAGGTCCTCGACCTCAACCGCCGCGGGATGGAGGCCTACAACAACCTGGAGATCGAGCAGGCGCAGGATCTGCTGAACCAGGCCCTCCAGGCCGCGCAGCGCGGCGGCGTCACCGGAGCGCCGCTCGCTCGCACCTACCTCAACCTCGGCGTGGTCGCGGTCGGCGGCCTGGGGGACAACGGCGCGGGCCTCGACTTCATGATCCGCGCGCTCCAGACGGATCCGAACGTCCAGCTCGATCCGCTGACGAGCACGCCCGACATCCAGACGATGTTCTCGATGGCGCAGCAGCGCGCGCGCCAAGGCGGGGGCGGCGCGGGCGCGGGTGGCGGCACGAGCGCGGGTGGCGGCGCGGGCGCGGGTGGCGGCACGAGCGCGGGTGGCGGCGCGGGTGGCGGCGCGGGTGGCGGCGCAGGCGCGGGTGGCGGCGCCGCCGGCGACCTCACGCACATCCCGGTCCCGGAGCAGCTCCAGCAGACGGCGGTGCCCGTCTACATCGAGGTGCCGGGCTCGCCCGCGCACGTCTACCTCTACTACCGCGGCGCGGGGATGCGCGAGTTCACGCGCGTGGAGATGGAGCGCGTCGGGCGCGGCTATGGGTTCGAGATCCCCTGCGCCGACGTCTTCGCCCCCGAGGTGAGCTACTACATCGTCGCGTTCGCGCGCGACGGGAGCCCCGCGGGCTTCGCCGGCTCGCAGGGCTCGCCCGTCCGCGTGCCGATCGTCGCGAGCCGGACGCAGGGCCCGCCCGCGCTGCCCGGCCGCGCGCCGCCCACCCAGTGCCGTGAGGCCGAGTGCCCGCCGGGCATGGCCGGCTGCGGCGCGACCGGCGGAGGTGGCGGCGGGAGCGGCCAGCTCGGCGACTCGTGCCGCCGCGACGCCGACTGCGCGTCGAACAACTGCCAGGACGACCTCTGCGGGCCCTCGCGCCCGGGCGGTGGTGACTCGGGCGGCGGCTCGAGCGGGAGCGAAGGCCCGACGACGAGCGGGCCCGCGTTCTTCGCGCGGGTCGGCGCGATGGCCGGGCTCAGCTACGTCGAGGGCGGCCTCCACGCCGATCGCTTCCCCTGCTCGCCGACCGAGACGATCGACAACTGCTACCCGATCGACGGCTTCCCGGCCTACGAGAACTCCTGGGACGCGCGGAGCCCCGAGGAGCGGATGGACACCGACCTCTACCGCGAGGCCCTCGCGAACGGCTACGTGCCGCCCGGCACGCCGTCGTGTAACCCGGAGGGCAGCCTCGGCGACCTCGACCCCTACTGCTTCTATGTCGAGCGGGCGGGCCTCGTCGCGAACTTCGCGCTCCGGATCGACCTCGGCTACTACGTCCTGCCCTTCCTCGCCATCACCGCGGGGACGCGCATCCAGCCGATGTCCGGGCGAGGCACGATGTCGATGCTCCAGGTGTACGCGGGCCTCGAGGTGCAGCTCACGCCGCCCACCGATCTCGGCTTCAACGTCCACGCCCACCTCCGCGGCGGCGCCGGACAGATCCAGGTCTTCCTCGGCCGCGGCAACAACAGCCCCAACGCGCCGTGGGGGACGTCGGGCATCGGGATGATCGACGCGGGCGTCACGGCCGGCTACCGCTTCATGCGGAATTTCGGCCTCTACCTGCAGCCGAATTTCGTCTTCAGCCTGCCGCAATTCCTCTTCACGCTCGACGTCGGCGCGGGGCTCGAGGTCGGGTTCTGACAGCGCGCCCCACTCGACATGATCCGTCCACTCGAGGCGCGCTGGCTCGGCGGGAGGGAGGCTCACGCCGATTCACTCGGCGTGAGGGAGGGTCTCTGGGCAGACCCTCCGACAAGGAAGGAACAGCACGAATCAGGGCAACTGATTCGTGCGGTGAGCGACGAGGGCGTCCTTCGGGCGCGGGCCAGCCGGTGACGACGACGAGCCTGATCGTCCGCCCCTCGGCGCGCTTTCGCTGCCACGGCGACGGCCTCTGCTGCACGGACGTCCATCAGCTCGGCCCCGTGACGCGCCGCGAGGCGCGCGCCCTCGAGGCCGCGGAGCGGCGCTCGACGAGCCGGGTCGGCGCGCTCGTCCTGCTCCGCCTCGTCCCGAGCGATCGCGGCACCGCGTGCCACTTCCTCGACGCGGCGGGGCGCTGCCGGATCCACGAGGGGCCGCTCTTGCCGCGCACCTGTCACCGCTACCCCTACGGCGTGACGCGCACGCCCGAGGGCCCGCGCCTCACCACCGATCATCGCTGCCCGTGCCGCACGATGGGCGCGCGCGATCCGATCGACCTGAGCCAGGCGGGGAGCGCCGTCACGGATCGGCGCGGACGGCTCAGCGTCGATCGGAGCGTCGAGGGCCGCGTCGCGCTCACGCGGGGCTCCCGCGTCGGCTGGGCGCGCTACCGCGCGCTCGAGGCCGCGCTCCTCGACGCCTTGGCGGGCGCCAGCGCCGCGCGCCCGGTCGAGTCGATCCTCGAGGCCGAGCCCTTCCCCCCGCTCGAGGGCCTGCGCTGGGAGCACGTCGGGATCGAGCTCGCGCGCGAGACGCGCGCTTCGCGCTGGGGTGAGTGCTTCCGCCTCTTCGGCCGCACGCTCGCTTGGCTCTCGTGCCCCCCCGAGGAGCGCCCGCCGCGGCTCCGGTTCGCGCCGAGGCTCTGGGCGGAGGCCTTCGATCGCGCCGAGCGCCGCAGCGCGTTCGATCCCGAGCGCGAGGGCGACGTGATCGAGGCGATGTACGCCGACTTCGTCGCGGACGTCCTCTGGAGCCTCGAGTGGGCGGACGCCTGCTCGCTCGCCCAGCTCCGGCTCGAGCTCGCGACCCGCCTCGCCGTCGCGCGCGCCTTCGCCCGCGCGCTCGCTCAGGACGGCGCCCGGCCCGATCGCGCGTGCGCCGAGTCGATCGCGATGATCGAGGTCGTCGGCCTCGCGCCTCTCTGGATCGAGCTCACGCGGAGGCTGCCGGGCTGACGGCGCGCGCCCCGCCTCGGCGTCAGTGGAATTCGCCGAGGTGCGTGATGAACCAGCGCTCGCCCCAGGCGATCATCGTGCGTACCTCGAGCTCGCGCGGCCGCCCGCCGATCGTGTACGCGAGGAAGGAGTGGCGCTGCGCCCAGTACGGGAGGCGGTTCGCCTCCTCGCCGACCCGCACGAAGCCGCGCCGACCCGTGAAGCGAAACCCGGCGAACGCGGCCGCCGTGAGCTCGCCCCCCGACTCCTCGCGCAGGCGCGCGTTGAGGCCGTGGATGTCGCGCTCGTAGGCGCGGTAGAGCCGGTCGTAGAGGCGATCGGGCTCGCTCGTCGCCTTGATCAGGCGGAACGCCGCGCGCGGGAGGAAGAGCTCGCGGGCGCGCTCGGGCTCGTCCCGGAGGCACGCCTCGAAGAGCAGCGAGCGCATGCGCTCGGGAGTGTCCGAGAGCCCCGGCCGGGGCGGCGGCGTGGTGAGCGAGGCGCGGTTCGACGCGGGGATCTCCCCCTCGCTCGAGCCGCCCGCCTGCGCGAGCGCCCGCTCGACGCCGCGCGCTCGAGCGCCGACGAGCGAGAGCAGAGAGAGCGTGAGCCACGCGCGTCGCGTCGTCATCGCTCGCGTTCGTGGCGTCTGGGCCTCGTCCTGTCAACGAGGGGAGCGTTTCTTGGTCCGCTCGGACGCTCGGGCTAGCCTCGCGCGATGGAGCGCTATCGCCCCGCCGCCTCGTCCGCTCGCGCGCGTCGGCTCGCCGCGCTCCCGGTGGCGCTCGCGGCGGCCCTCGTCGGTGGCGGGCCGGACGCCTCACCCGCCCACGCGGAGCGGGCGAGCGCGATCCGCTCGCTCGAGGTCGTCGCGACGGGCGTCACGATCCGCGCCGCGCCGAGCACCCACGCGCCGCGCCGCGGCACGGTCCGCCAGGGCACGGCGCTCCCGGTCGAGGCGCGTGTCCCAGGGCTCGGTTGCGCGTACTGGTACCGCGTCGGCGCCGAGCGCTTCGTCTGCGAGTCGCTCGTCCGCCCCTCCTCCGAGCCGCCGCGCGGCGAGGCGCTGCCGGTCGTGCCCGAGGGCGAGCTCCTGCCGCGCCCGCAGGCTTTCGTCGCGACGGATGGGACGTGGGCCTACGCGCGCCCCTCCGACTACTTCCTCGACGAGATGGTGCAGTCGCTCGGGCGCGGCTTCGGGCTCTCCATCGTCGAGCGGCGCGTCGTCGAGGGGGTGCCCTTCCTGCGCACCCTGGGCGGGCTCTGGGTCGCCGAGGAGTCCGTGCGCTTCGCCCGCGGCAGCCCGTTCTTCGGCGTCGAGCTCGGCGAGGGCCCGCTCGACGTCGCGTGGACGACCCGCGCGACCGATCTCTACGCCTGGAACGGGCGATCGCGCGGGCGCGTGCTCCGGAGGCTCGGGCGCAGGCAGGTGCTCCACGTGCGCGGCGTCGCCGCGCGCGGCTGGCTCGAGACGAGCGAGGGGGTCGTCTCCGAGCGCGACGTCCAGCGCCCGAGCCCGAGCGAGCCGCCCGAGGGCGTCGGCGAGCGAGAGCGCTGGATCGACGTCGAGCTCGCGAGCCAGACGCTCGTCGCCTACGAGGGCCGAAGGCCCGTCTTCGCGACGCTCGTCTCGACGGGTCGCCCCGGCCCCGGCCACGAGACGCCGCGCGGGGTCCACCGCGTCTGGGTGAAGCTCGCCGAGGACACGATGGACGACCTCACGCGCGTCGATCAAGAGACGAACTACGCGATCGAGGGCGTGCCCTGGGTGCAGTACTTCCGCGACGGCGTCGCGCTCCACGCCGCGTTCTGGCACGACGACTTCGGGCGCCCGCGCAGCCACGGCTGCGTGAACCTCGCCCCGCGCGACGCGCGCTGGCTCTTCGCGTGGACCGAGCCCGCGCTCCCGCCCGGCTGGGACGCGATCCTGACGAGCGAGGCCGAGCCGGGCACGATCGTGCGCGTGCGCTGACGGCGCGCCGCGCGCGACGAGCGGCGGGCGCGTGATAGAAGGGCGCATGCCCGCGTGGCTCGAGAACCTCATCCCGATCCTCGTCCTGCTCGCCGTCGTCGCGCTCGTCGTGTGGCGGCTGCCCAAGGTCGAGCTCGGTCACAGCAAGGCGTTCGTCCGCCGGCGCTTCTGGAACTGGTTCCCGCTCGGGATGACGTACGCGTTCCTCTACATGGGGCGCTATAACCTCGCGGCGGCCAAGAACGTCCTCGGCGACGTGATGACCAACGAGGACTTCGGCACGATCAAGGCGGCCGGGACGCTCGTCTACGGCGTCGCGTTCCTGATCAACGGCCCGCTCACCGACCGCATCGGCGGGCGCAAGACGATGCTCCTCGCGGCCGGCGGCTCGGCGATCGCGAACGTGCTCATGGGCCTCGCGCTCTTCGGGGGCGCGCGGAGCGGCCTCGTCACGATCTTCGCGCTCCTCTACGCGCTCAACATGTACTTCCAGAGCTTCGGCGCGGTCTCGATCGTCAAGGTCAACGCCGCGTGGTTCCACCTGCGCGAGCGCGGCACCTTCGGCGGGATCTTCGGCATCCTCATCTCGCTCGGCCTCTACTTCGCCTACGACTGGTGCGCGCTCATCGCGGACAACGCGCGCGTCGAGTGGGTCTTCTTCATCCCCGCCGCCCTGCTCCTCGCCTTCTTCGCGGCGACGTTCGCGCTCGTGCGCGACACGCCCGGTCAGGCGGGCCAGGCGGACTTCGACACGGGCGACGGCCTGCTCGACGAGAGCCAGGACGCGGCCCCCGCGGGGTTCGCGGCGACGCTGCGGGGCGTCGTCAAGGTCGGCTCGATGATGCTCAAGAGCCCCGTCATCCTCGTCATCGCGTCGATCGAGTTCTGCAGCGGGTTCCTCCGCTCCTCGCTCATGGACTGGTACGCGATCTTCCAGCGCCAGGTCGGGCTCGACAACTTCGTCTCGCACCACTGGGGCATGGTCCAGTGCTGCGCGGGCATCCTCGGCGGCGTCGTCGCGGGCATCGTGAGCGACCACGTCTTCCAGTCGCGCCGCGGCCCCATGGCCTCGATCCTCTACGGCGTCATGCTCGTCGGCGCGGTCCTGATGTGGTTCACGCTGGAGCGAGGCCTCGGCCTCTCGCTCATCGTCACCTCGATGATGCTCGCCATCATCGGCGTCCACGGCATGCTGAGCGGCGCGGCGAGCATGGACTTCGGCGGGAAGCAGAACGTCGGCATCGTCGTCGGCATCATCGACGGGCTCGTCTACCTCGGCCAGGGCGCCCAGTACCTCACCCTCGGGCACCTCGTCCCCTCGGACGAGGCGGCGCGCGTCGCCTCGAATTGGAGCATGTGGCCGCTCGCGATGATCCCGGTCGCGGCGCTCGGCCTCTTGCTCGGGACGCGGATCTGGAACGCGACCCCGAAGGCCGCGGCCGCCGCGGCGCACTGAAGGCAGAGGACGCGACGAGCGGCGAGCGTGACGATCTCCCCCCAAAGACCGCCCTCCCCCGCCGACGACGAGCGGCCTCGAGCGCTCCTCCTCGACGAGGCGCTCCTGGACGCGCGCCGGGACGAGGCCGAGCGCGAGGACGCGCGACGGCTCGCGGGCATGCGCGCGCACTGGGCGCGGACGCCCTTCGCGACCTACGCCCTGCTCGCGATGAACGTCGCGATGTTCGGCCTCGAGGAGCTCCTCGGCGGGAGCGAGCACTCGAACGTCCTCGTCCGCCTCGGCGGCCTCGTCCCCGCGCTCGTCGTCACGGGCGAGCCCTGGCGGCTCGTCGCGTCGGGCTTCTTACACGCGGGCTTCCTCCACATCGCGCTGAACGGGTACGTGCTCTTCATCGTCGGCTCGAGCGTCGAGCGCGTCCTCGGGACGGCGCGCTTCCTCGTCGCCTACGTCGCCTCGCTCCTCGTCGCGAGCCTCGCCACGCTCTTGCTCGGGCAAGGCGCGCTCACCGTCGGCGCCTCGGGCGCCATCTTCGGCCTCTTCGGCGTCGAGGCGATCGTCGTCTTTCTCCGACCGAACCTGCTCCCGAGCCAGCTCCGGCAGCGGCACGCGAAGAACGTCCTCTTCAACCTCCTCATCAACGTCGCGGCGTCGTTCCAGCCGAACATCGCGACGATGGCGCACTTCGGCGGCGCGGTGGGCGGCGCGATCGTCGGCTTCTTCCTCGTGCCGCGGAGCTTCTCGACGAGGCCAAAGACGCCTCTCGGGTGGGCGCTCGCCGCGGGCGCGGCGAGCCTCCTCGTGCTCACGGCGCTCGGGCGCGCCCTCCTCGACGCGCTCGCTTGATCGGGCGCGCCGAGCGCGTGACGACGCGCCTCGACTCGACGGATCACGTCGAGTGAAGCGCGCTGTCACGCATCGACACCGGCGCCCCTTCGCGATAGGGGAGCGCCCGACCGTGACGACACCCGAGCCACGCCTGCGAGCGCTCGCGACGGCGCTCCTCTCGCTCCGCGGCCCGGTGCCGGGCGAGCGCGCCCCGAGCGCGCGCGGCGAGCGCTACCGGCTCGCGAGCGCGCCGGGCGTCCCGCCGCTCTACGACGTCTATACACCCACGAAGCCCCGCGCAGGGCGCTCCGTCGTCCTCGTGCACGGCGGGGGCTTCCTCGTCGGCGCGCGCGACATGAAGCCCATGCGCGTGGTCGCCTCGCGGCTCGTCGAGGCGGGCGTCACCGTCGCGAGCGTCGACTACCGGATGATCTTCCGCGGCGGTCGCCTCGACGAGGCGCTCGCGGACGTGGCGCTCGCGCTCGAGCACTGGCGAGCGCACGCGGCCGAGCGCGCGCTTGATCCCGAGGGCGTCGACGTGATCGGCTTCTCCGCGGGCGCGAGCCTCGCGATGCTCGCGGCCGGGCTCCCGGGCTCGGGCGTCCGGCGGCTCGCCTCGGCGTTCGGCCTCTACGAATTCGACACCCTCGGGGGTCGCCTCGGCCGGCTGCTCCCGCGCCTCCTGCTCCGCACGGGCGACCGGGACGTGTGGGCGATGCGCTCGCCGGCGCGCGCCGCGCCGCCGCGCGTGCCGACGCTGCTCCTGCACGGCACCGCCGACGCGATCGTCCCCTTCGCGCAGGCCGAGCGGCTCGCGGCGTCCCGCGAGGCGCGCTCCTTCCCGACGACGCTCTCGGTCTACGAGGGCGCGCCGCACGCGTTCTTCAACACGGAGAGCGCGCACCGCGACCGCGGGCTCTCCGAGCTCACCTCATTCGTGTGCGACTGATCGCGTCGAGTGAGACGCGCCGTCAGGCGGCCTTGGGCTCGACGCCGTCGCGCTCCCAGGTGTCGAGCCACTCGAAGACGCGCGCCGCGTCGTCGGTCACGTTGAGCGTCCTGCGCATCACGCCCACGCCGTCGAGGCCGTTCAGGTAGCCCGGGTAGTAGCGACGCATCGAGCGCACCGCGCGGTACTCGCCGCGCTCACCGATCGCGGCCCGCAGGTGCTCGCGGCAGAGCTCGAAGCGCTCCGCTCGGCTCGGCGGGGGGTGCGACTCGCCGCGCTCGAGGCGCGCGCGGATCTCGCGGAACACCCAGGGGTGCGCGATCGCGCGGCGGCCGATCATCACGCCGTTGCACCCCGTCGAGCGGAGCGCCCGCTCGGCCCCCTCCGCGCCGTCCACGTCGCCGTTGACGATCACCGGGATCGACACCCGCTCCTTGATCTTGCGCGCCCAGTCCCAGTCGGCGGCACCGCCATGCCCCATCTGCGCGGTGCGGCAGTGGATCGTGATCGCGCGCGCGCCGGCCTCCTCGAGCCGCGGGGCGAGCTCGAGGATCGGGAGATCCTCCGCGGACCAACCGATCCGCGTCTTGACGGTCACCGGCAGGGAGACGCGGCGGACGACCATCCGCACCATCTCGACCATCGCGTCCGGATCCTTGAGCCAGCCGGCGCCCGCGCCGCGGCGCGCGATCTTCGGCACCCAGCAGCCGCAATTCACGTCGATCCACGCGGGCCTGGCGCGCTCGGCGACCTCGGCCGCCTCGGCGAGCCGCGCCGCGTCGGCGCCGTAGATCTGGATCGCCGTCGGCTGATCGTCGGGCTCGAGCTCGAGCTTGTGCGACGCGTTGCGACAGCCGCGGAGCAGGCCCTCGACGTTGACGAATTCCGTCACGCACAGCTCCGCGCCTCGCGCGCGGCAGATGCGGCGAAAGAGCGCGTCGCTCACGTCCTCCATCGGGGCGAGGAGGATCGCCCGATCACGAAAGGCGGTGTCGAAGTCGAAGGTGGTCACGAGAGCGCCTGATCTGTCCGACCGGCGCGCGGGGAGCAACGCGAGGCGCCGCGACGCACGCCGCGCGGGCGCGACGAATTCGAATCCCCGCGCCGGATCGGGCAGAATGAGCGGGTGCCGGTCGTTCCGTCGATCCTCCCCACGGGCGCTCGCGTCCTCTCGCCCGAAGAGGTCGCGCTGCTCGAGCGCGACATGGCCGAGATCGTCACGAAGAGCCACCTCTTCAAGTCGCTCGACGAGGAGGCGCGCAAGGGGCTGCTCGAGAGCGCCTTCGTGATGCAGTACGACGCGGGCGAGTGCGTGCTCAGAGAGGGCGATCCGGGGGACACGATGCTCCTCGTCATGGAGGGCACGGTGCGCGTCCACACGCGGGGGCCGCAGGGCGACGTCCTGCTCGCGGATCTCGGCCGAGGCGCGTGCATCGGCGAGGTGGCCGTGCTCGCGAAGACGCCCCGGACCGCCAGCGTCGACGCGCTCACGGACGTCACCTGCGCCGTGCTCGCGCGTCACCGCGTCGAGCGCATCCTCGAGGCGCATCCGCGCGTCCACGCGCTCCTCCGAGCGCTCGTCGAGGGGCGCGCGAGGCAGACGCTCGATCGCATCCTCGGGAGCGGCTGACGGCGCGCCTCACTCGACGTGATCCGTCGAGCCGGGGCGCGCTGGCTCGGCGGGAGGGAGGCTCACGCCGATTCACCCGGCGTGAGGGAGGGGCGCCGGGCGAGCCCTCCGACGACGAACGAAGAGCGCGAACCGGGGCGAGGGGTTCGTGCCGCGCGCCGCGAGGATCCCGCGAAGCGATCGGGGCGACGTCTTCCCGCCGACCGCGCGCGCGCTCGATGTGGCATGCTGCGTCACCACCGTGAGCAGCGGAGCGCCCCTCAAGAGCGAACAAGGGCTCGAGTCCCTCGATCGGCTGCGCGACGAAGGGCGCATCGAGGCGAGCCAGTACGAGGCGGTCTACCACCAGGCCAAGCGCAGCGGGGAGCACCCGCTCGACCTCCTCGTCGACCTCGGCATGTTGTCCGAGGCCGAGCTCCTCAAGGCCGTCGCGCACCTCTACGAGACGCGCTTCGTCTCGACGGAGCGCCTCGCCAAGGCGGCCGTCGATCGGCAGGCGCTCGCGCTCGTCCCGCGCGCCCTCTGCGAGCGCTACCTCGCTTGCCCGATCGTCTTCGAGCCCCGCGCCCAGTCCCTCTCGGTGGTGACCCCCGATCTCGCGGGCGACGTCGCGGAGAGCCTCCGCGTCGCCGCGGGCGTCCGCGAGGTGCGGGCCTACGTCGCGCGCCCGGCCGCCATCGTCGCGGCGATCCGCAAGCACTACGGCGGCGAGGCGCGAGCGTTCGAGCGGCTCGCCGCGGAGCGAGGCGGGAGCCTCTCGATCCAGGACGAGCCGAGCGGCCCCACGTTCGAGCTCGGGGGGGGCTTCGAGCCCAAGGCCGTGGCGCGGCCCGTCGCGCGGGCGCCTCGCCCCAACCCACGCGGCGGCGCGAGCGCGGGGCCGCTGGCGCGCGCGGGTGGCCTCGTGCTCGGCCGCTTCGACGCCCGCGGCGGCTCGGTGGAGGACGAGACGGCGCCCACGAGCCGCACCGAGAAGGACACCTCGCGCTACATCGAGATGGTGAAGATCCTCGTCTCGCTCCTCGAGCAGGGGCGGGCGGAGCTGCGCGGCCACTCCGCGCACGTCGCGTCCATCGCGACGAAGATCGCGGAGCGCCTCTCGGTGAGCGAGGTCGAGCGCGACGCGATCGCCGTCGCGGCCTACCTCCACGACGTCGGCAAGACGGAGAGCGCCTACCACCTCACCGCGCTCAACGTGTCGCGCTTCGAGGGGCACCGCATCCAGGCGCAGAAGTCGTTCGATGCCCCGCTCAAGCTCTTCGAGGCCGCCCAGCTCGATCCGTCGACGAAGGCGATCCTGAGCTCGCTCTACGAGCGCTGGGACGGCAAGGGCTTCCCGAAGGGGATCGAGGGCGCGAGCATCCCGCTCGGCGCGCGCATCCTCGCGTTCACCGAGACCTACTGCGATCTCACGGCCAACCCGAAGAACCCCTACCGCCGCACCCTCACCTCGCGCGAGGCCGTCCAGGTCGTCGCGCAGCTCACCGGGCAGCTCTTCGATCCGAGCCTCGTCGACCCCCTCCGCGTCGTCGTCGGCTCCGACCGCAACACGGGCGCGGGGGTGAGGCCGCGCATCCTCCTCGTCGAGCCGGAGACCGAGGTCGCCATGGCGCTCGAGATCCACCTGCAGGAGGACGGCTACGACGTCACGGTCGTCCGCACGCGGCCGGAGGCGGAGGGCAAGCTCGGCTCGGAGCGCTTCGACATCGTCATCACGGAGGTCGACCTCGAGGGGGGCGACGGCTTCGGGCTCGTCCAGGTCGCGGGGAGCCAGGAGCGCAACCGGGGCGCCGCCTTCGTGTTCCACACGCGCAGGAGCGACGCCGAGGCGGTCTCGCGCGGCTATGAGCTCGGCGCGGCCGACTACCTCACGAAGCCGACGGCCGCCGCGCTCGTCGTCGCGAAGGTCGGCCAGATCTTCGAGGCGCTCCTGCGACGGCGGAGCGGCGGTGGCCTCTCGGGGAGCCTGCGCGACATGGGCCTCACCGAGGTGATGCAGGTGCTCGGTCAGAGCCGCAAGTCGGGCTGCCTGCGGGTCGTCTCGTCCCACCGCGTCGGCGAGGTCTTCTTCGCCGAGGGGGTCGTCGTCCACGCGAGCTTCGCGCAGGCGACCGGCGAGGAGGCCGTCTACCAGCTGCTCCTGCTCACCGACGGCGACTTCAAGTTCGACCCCTCGGCGAAGCCCAAGGAGCGGACGATGCAGGCCAACATCGAGTCACTCCTGCTCGAGGCGATGCGCCGCATGGACGAGGCCGGGCTCTGATCGCCGAGCGGCGGCGCGCCGCTCGATCTCTGGACGCCGCTCGGCCGAAGTGGCGCGCCGAGCGGACGCGGCTCGCGGCCTCGAGGCCGCGAACGGCGACGCCGCGGGCGTCACCCCGTGGGCACGCTTCGTGAGACGATGAGGCCGTGCGCCGCATCGTCGGGTCCGTGATCCTGCTCCTGCTCGGCCTCGTCGCGTGCTCGTCCGCGCCGAGCGACGCGCCGCGTGGAGCCCGCGCGAGCCTCGAGCAGGGCGAGCCCACCTCCGCGCGCGAGGCGGAGGCGCCGCCGGCCCCCGCGCCGGTCGAGGTCGTCCTCGACGTCCGCGCCGACGGCGCGCGCCTGCTCGGCCGCGTCCTCCCCGCGCCGCCGGACAGCGACGCCGACCGCGTGCTCGAGGGCTCGCTCGAGGGCGCGCCCATCGAGGGCGTCGAGCCCCTGCTCTCCCGCGTGATCGACGCCCGCTTCTTCGGCGACGGCGTCCTCGTCCTCGACGCGCGGCACGTCCTCTCGCTCGTGCGCGACCGAGAGGCGCGCGAGCTCGATCGCGGCGTCGAGGCGCCGCTCGCCGTGCGCGGCGCGACGCTCGTCTACGCGCGCGGCGAGATGCCCTTCTTCGAGCTCGCGCGGATCGAGGGCGTGGGCGCGCCTCACACGCTCACCGAGGGCTACGCGCCCGCCTACTCCCCAGCGATCGGAGAGGACGGCAGCGTCGTCTTCGTCTCGACGCGGGCAGGCCGCCCTCGCCTCTATCGCGCCTCTCTGGGCGGGAGGATCGAGCCGCTCGCCGAGACGGCGCGGACGCCCTCGAGCCCACGCGCCCCGTCGCTCGAGCGGGGCCTCCTCACCTTCGAGGACGAGCGGGGCGAGGTGACGATCGCGCTCGATCCGCCCCAGCGCGCCGAGGCGGGGGAGCGCCGATGAGGGGCCGCGCCGCGCTCTCGACGATCGCGATCGCGCTCTGCGTCCTCGCGACCCAAGGCCCGAGGGCCGAGGCCCAGAGCGTGCGCTACAGCCGCCCCTACGGCCCCGCGTATCGGCTGAATTACGGCTTCGATCACAACGGCGGCGGCGCGGGCTGCACCGACTACGCCTGCGGCGGCGCCTGCTACGACGGCCACACCGGCTCCGACCTCGGCGCGCCCTTCGGCACCACGGTGCTCGCCGCGGCGGACGGCACCGTGAGCGCGACGAACAACGGCTGCGCGAACTACGGCTCGTTCGGCAACACCTGCGGCGGGCGCTGCGGCAACTACGTCCAGATCCGCCACGACGACGGCAGCTACTCGATCTACTGCCACATGCAGCTCGACTCCGTCCGCGTCCGGACCGGGCAGCGCGTGCGGTGCGGCGATCCGATCGGCAGCTCGGCCTCGAGCGGCAGCAGCACGGGGCCGCACCTGCACTTCGGGCATCGCTCGCCCGGCGCGGCGGCGTCGTCCGATCCGTTCGCGGGGGCCTGTAGCCGCGCCTCGACGCTCTGGGTCGGCCAGGGCGCGTACCGCGAGGCCCCCTCGTCGAGCTGCGGGTGCGAGCCCTCGCCCGAGGTCTGCAACGGGCGCGACGACGACTGCGACGGGGCCATCGACGAGGACCTGAGCCGCGCGTGCGGCTCGGACGTCGGCGCGTGCCGGCGGGGCACCCAGACGTGTCGGGCGGGCGACTGGGGGAGCTGCGAGGGCGAGGTCGGGCCACGCCCCGAGACGTGCAACGGGCTCGACGACGACTGCGATGGCCGCGTGGATCAGGACCTCGTGCGCCGCTGCGGCACGGACGTCGGCGAGTGCGTCTCCGGCACCGAGACCTGCGCCGCCGGGAGCTGGCAGGCGTGCGAGGGCGCCGTCCTCCCGGTGCCCGAGCGCTGCGACGAGAGGGACAACGACTGCGACGGCGTGGTCGACGGCGACTGGATCTGCGAGCGCGAGGAGCTCGCGCGCTCCGCGCCGCTCTGGGACCCCTCCGCCGACAGCGACCTCGACGGCGACGGACGCGCCGACGCGTGCGTCTGGCTCCCGCTCGGGGATCTCCGCGAGGGAGCGCTCGAGGAGGTACGCTGCGCGCTCTCGACGGGGCGTGGCCTCGGCGAGGCCTGGATCGGCCCGAGCGCGCGCGCCGAGAGCCTCTTCGACGCGAGCACGCTCCGCACGGCGGACGTCGACGGCGACGGACGCGCGGACGTGTGCCTGCGGGACGCGGGACGCCTCGTCTGCGTCTCGAGCGAGGGGCGCGGCGCGGGCGGGCGGATCGAGGGCCCCCCGCTCGCCGACGAGGCGCCGCTCTGGCTCGCGGACGTCGACGGCGACGGCGCCGCGGACGCGTGCGTGCGCTCGAGCGCCGGCCTCGCTTGCCACGTCGGCTTCGGCCGCGGCGCGAGCCACGTCGTCCCGCTCGACGCCCTCTCCGACGCGGCGGGCTTCGCGTCGATCGTCCACCACGGCTCGATCCGGATGGGCGACGTCGACGGCGACGGACGCGCCGACGTCTGCGCGCGCGGCGCCGAGGGGCTCGACTGCTGGCTCTCGCGCGGCGAGCGCTTCGGTCCGAGGGTCCGCGGCCCGCGCTGGACGGACGAGCTGGGCTGGGCCGAGCTCTCGCGCTGGAGCACGATCCGCCTCGCCGACGTCGACGGCGACGGCCGGCTCGACGTCTGCGGGCGCGCGCCCGAGGGCTTCCTCTGCGCGCTCTTCACGGCGAGCCCGGGCGAGGCCTCGGCCGAGCCGCGGTTCGAGGCGCTCGTCCGAGGGCCCGAGCTCCGCGACGCCGACGGCTGGGGCCGTAAGGAGCGCTACGCGACGATCCGGATGGGCGATCTCGACGGCGACGCTCGGGACGACCTCTGCGCCCGCGACGCGGAGGGCGTCCTCTGCTGGTACGCGAGCGAGCGTGGCTTCGTCGAGGCCGTGCGAGGCCCGGCGCTCCGCGACGCCGACGGCTTCGATCGGCCCGAGCGCGCGCGCTCGCTCCGGATCGCCGACGTCGACGGCGACGGACGGGCGGATCTCTCGTGGGTCGACGCGCGCGGCGTGCTGAGCGCGCGCTCGGTCGGCCGCGGCTTCGCGGACGTCACGCTCTCGCCCGCCTGGGTGCCCGCCCTCGAGCGCTCGCCCGCCTCGGACACGCTCCGGATCGCCGGCGGCTCGCGAGCGAGCCACCGCGTCCTGCGCGGCACGAGCGGCGGCTGCGCCGTCGGCCCGGGCGAAGAGCGCTCGCGCGCGGCGCCCCTCGCGCTCGTCCTCGCCCTCCTCGCGGGCTTGGCCCGTAGACGTCGCTCACACTGAGGGTGGCGGCCTCGCCGCGAGGCGAGCTACGAAGCGCGCCATGCAATCGCGCTTCGACGATCAGGCGGCCGCCGCGCTCGGCGAGGATCTCCTCGCGCTCCGCGTCTACACCTCGCGCCTGCTCGGCGCCGATCCCTCGCTCGTCCTCCACGGCGGCGGGAACACCTCGGTGAAGGTGCGCGAGCGAGACCTTTTCGGGCGCGAGCAGGCGCTCCTCTACGTGAAGGGGAGCGGCTGGGATCTCCAGACGATCGAGGCGCGCGGCTTCGCGCCGGTGCGGATGGACGTGCTCCTCGAGCTCGCGACGCTCGAGCGGCTCTCGGACTCCGACATGGTGCGCGCGCAGCGCACCGCGATGACGGATCCGGGCGCGCCGACGCCCTCGGTCGAGGCGATCCTCCACGCGCTCATCCCCTTCCGCTTCGTCGACCACACGCACGCCGACGCCATCGTCACCATCACCAATTCGCCCGACGGCCCGCAGAAGATCCGCGAGGTCCTCGGCGATCGCGTCCTCTACGTCCCCTACGTGATGCCCGGCTTCGATCTCGCGAAGGCCGTCCACCGGCTGAGCCGCGACGTCGACTGGAGCGCGCTCGACGCGGTGGTGCTCCTCCACCACGGGCTCTTCACGTTCTCCGACGACGCGAAGGAGAGCTACGAGCGCACGATCGAGCTGGTCTCGAAGGCCGAGCGGGCCCTCGCGCCCTTCCGCGGCGAGCCGCGCCCCGAGCGCGCCGCGGCCCCGGCCCTCGGCCCCGACACGCTGATCCAGGTCGCCGCGCTCAGGGCCGCGATCTCGAGGCGGCTCGGCGCGCCCGCGATCCTGCGCTGGGATCGGCGCGCGGGCGCCGTGGCCTTCAGCGCGCGCCCCGATCACGCCGAGATCACGAGCCGAGGCCCGCTCACGCCCGACCACATCATCCACACCAAGCGCGTCCCCCTCGTCCTGCCCGCGCAGCTCGACGACGAGGCGATCGAGGCCGCGCTCGCGTCCTACGAGGCCGCGTACCGCGCGTACTTCGAGGCGAACGAGCGAGGGCGGGGGCTCACGATGCTCGACCCCGCGCCGCGCTGGGTCCTCTGGCCCGGCCAGGGCACCTTCGCGGTCGGCCCGAGCGCCCCACGCGCCAACGTCGTCCACGACATCGTCGAGCACACGCGCGAGGCGATCGAGACGGCCGAGCGCATGGGAGGCTTCCGCGCGCTCTCCCAGGCGGAGCTCTTCGACGTCGAGTACTGGGAGCTCGAGCAAGCGAAGCTGAAGAAGGCGGGCGCGCGGCCCTCGCTCGCCGGCAAGGTCGCGCTCGTCACGGGCGCCGCGAAGGGCATCGGCAGGGCGAGCGTCGAGGCCCTGCGGCGCGAGGGCGCGGCCGTCGTCGCCCTCGACATCGACCCCGCGATCACCGAGACCTTCCGCGGCGCGGACGTGCTCGGCCTCGTCGCCGACGTCACGTCGACGAGCGCCGTCGCGCGGGCCCTCGAGGCGACGGTCGAGGCCTTCGGCGGCCTCGACGTCCTCGTCGCCAACGCCGGGATCTTCCCGAAGAGCCAGCCGATCGACGCCATCGACGACGCGCTCTGGGAGAAGACCCTCGCGCTGAACCTCACGAGCCAGATGGCGCTCTTTCGCGCCGCCGCGGGGCTCCTCGTCCGCGGGATCGATCCCGCGATCGTCGTCGTCGCCTCGAAGAACGTCCCGGCTCCGGGCCCCGGCGCGGCGAGCTACTCCGTCTCGAAGGCGGGCCTCACGCAGCTCGCGCGCGTCGCCGCGCTCGAGCTCGGCCCCAAGGGCGTGCGCGTCAACCTGCTCCACCCGCACGCCGTGATGGACACCGCCCTCTGGACCCCGGAGATCCTCGAGGGTCGCGCGAGGCACTACGGGATGAGCGTCGAGGCGTACAAGCGCAACAACCTCCTGCGCGTCGAGGTGCGGAGCGAGGACGTCGCGCGCCTCGTCGTCGCGATGGCCGGGCCGACCTTCGGAAAGACGACGGGCGCCCAGGTCGCCGTCGACGGCGGGAGCGATCGCATCATCTGATGGCGCGCCTCGCCCGGCGTGATCCGCCGCGCGCGGGGACGCCGTGCGTTTTCCCGCGTCGTCCCGAAACCGCTCGGGCTCGCCCCACCGATCTTCGGTACGATGCGCGCCATGTCCGGCACGCTCCCCGAGAGGGTCTACGACGTCGCGTTCATGGGCGGTGGCCTCGCCGCCATGCTGCTCGCGCGCCAGCTCAAGCTGACGAAGCCCGAGCTCGACATCGTGATGTTCGAGCGCAAGGAGGAGCCCGGCTACAAGGTCGGCGAGTCCACGGTCGAGATCGCGGCGAACTACCTGATCCGCAAGCAGAAGCTCAACCGCTACCTCTACATGAAGCAGCTCCCGAAGAACTCGCTGCGCTTCTTCTTCGACACGAAGGAGCGCGACGGGGAGCTCCACGAGCTGAGCGAGCTCGGCGTCTATCACCTCCCGCCCATCCCGAGCTTCCAGCTCGATCGCAGCACGCTCGAGCACGATCTGCGCGCGATGGTGCGCGAGCTCGGCGTCGAGCTCCGCGTCCCCGCGACGGTGAAGGACTTCGAGGTCACGAGCGACGGGAGCCCGCACACGATCGACGTCCTCGACGACGGCGCGCACCGCCGCGTCCACGCGAGGTGGCTCATCGACGCCGCCGGGCGCGCGCACCTCATGGCCAAGAAGCTCGATCTCCGGCTGCCCGTCCCCGAGCACAGGATCGTCTCGAGCTGGGCGCGCGGCGCCAACGTCTCGGACATCGACGCCTGGCCGAACGAGGACTTCCAGTCCCGCGCCCGCTACACGAGCCGCACGCTCTCGACGAACCACTTCTGCTATCCGGGCCTCTGGCTCTGGTTCATCCCGCTCTCGAGCGACCTCATCTCCCTCGGCATCGTCCAGGATCGCAGCCTCTGGAAGCCGTCTCAGGCCACCAAGGAGGGCTTCCTCGCCTTCATGCGCGAGCACAAGGCGTGCGGGCAGATGCTCGAGAAGGCCGAGCTCGTCGACATCGGCACCTACAACCAGCTCGCCTACCGCACGAAGAAGTTCTGGGACGCCGAGCAGCGCTGGGCGACGATCGGCGAGTCGGGCGCCTTCCCCGACCCCTTCTACTCGCCGGGCTCGGACTACATCTCGATCGAGGCGGACTGCCTGAACGATCTCATCACGCGCGACTTCGCGGGCGACGACGTCCGCGAGCGCGGCCAGCTGATGAACGACTTCCTCCAGTTCCGCTACGAGGCGACGCTCCTCATCTACACGAACCTCTACTCGACCTTCGGCAGCTACGAGCTCTTTCGCGAGAAGTGCTTCTTCGACTGCGCGAACTACTACAACCTCTGGGTCGAGTCCTTCGTGCGCGACGAGCACCTCGATCCGCGAGAGCTCCGCTACATGCTGCGCCGCAAGGGCTACGTCCTCGAGGCGATGCGCAACTTCAACCGCTTCTTCCACGGCGCGGCGCTCGAGATGCAGAAGAAGGGCACCTACTACCGAGGCAACCTCGGCAACTGGGTGCTCAACGGCACGCAGGCCTTCGGCGTCCCCGCCCAGCTCGGCCTGCCGCGCACGAACAAGGACACGAACGATCGCACCGAGCTCATCTTCAACAAGGCGCGCGAGGGCGTGCTGAGGCTCCTCGCGAACGAGGACCCGACGCCCTTCCGCCGCGGCGCCGACGACGTCGTCCCGCTCGGCCAGCTCGACGAGCGCGTACCGCTCGAGCGCTTCATGGGGAGCACGGACCTGCGCGACCTCTCGCCCGCTCGAGAGGACGAGCCGCCGCCCCCTCCGAGCTGAGCCGAGGGCGGCGGCGCGCCGCGGCGCGCGGGGCGCTCGCTCGGCCGCCGTGAGCGCTCACGCGAGCGCTTCGTCCACGTCGAGGTCGAGGCGCACGACCGTCTGGGACGGATCGATCGGGCTCGGCACGCGCTGGATGAGGATCTTCTCCGTCTCCGAGCGGCCGAGCGTGTCGCCCGTCGGCAGGCGCAGCTCCGGCTGCGAGTAGAACCACCTCGCGACCCCGAGGACGAAGTCGAGCGCGCCCCGCCCCTCGACGGAGCAGGTCACGAAGAGCTCCTCGCTGCCGGCGCGCTCGAGCCCGTGCGTGAGGAAGGACATCCGCGCGTCCTCCTCGGGCGCGACGGTGATGTCGATCGCGAGCTCGAGCGGCAGCGCCGCCTCGGCGCGCGCGAGCTCGAGGAAGTCGCGGAAGAGCTCCGGGCGATGGAACACGACGTTGGGCGCGAGCATCACGGAGAGCCCGCCCGTGGCGTCGAGCACGGCGCCCGCGGCGAGCGCGAGGACGAGGTCGCGCTCGCGCACGCCACCCGGGTGATCGCGCAGGGCGACGAGGACGTGCGCCGACGCGTGGGCGATCCGGTCGGGCTCGATCGCGAGCGGGCCCGACGCGAGCGCGTCGAGCGCGGGGTGCGGCGCGTCGACCATCGTCAGGATCAGCTCTCCCCCCTGGAGCCCGAACGAGGCGAGCGCGCCGTCGCTCGAGCGCGGCTCGAGCTCGAGGCCGAGCCTCGCCGCCGCTCGGGCGATCGCGTGCGCGTCGAGCGGCGCTCGCCGCTCGAGCAGAACCTCCGCGAGGTGGTCGATCATCCATCCTCCAGTGAGCGGGCGAGTCTAGGGGATCGCGCTCGCCGCCGCATCCGACGCGCGCGGAGGCGCGCCGCTTGCGCGCGGCCGAACGCCCCTCATGCTCTCGACATGCGAGCGCTCCTCTCGGCCCTCCTCCTCGCCGTCGTGGCCTCCCCGCTCGCCCTCGGCCCGAGCCGCGCGGAGGCGTCGATCGTCGAGGCGATGAGCCTCGCCGAGCTCGTCTCGGCCTCGGACGAGATCGCCGTCGTGCGCGTCGAGGACCAGCGCGCGCGCTACGACGCGGCCGGGCGCATCGTCACCGACGTCGCGCTCCGCGTCGAGGAGCGCCTCCTCGGGCGCCTCATGCCCGGCGCGCGAGCGAGCGTGCTCCGGCTCGGCGGCGTCGTCGGCGATCGGGGGCTGCGCGTCGAGGGCGAGGCGATCTACGAGACCGGCGAGCGCGTGCTGCTCTTCGCGCGCCGCGTGGCGACGAGCGAGGGCGAGGTGCTGAGGCCGGTGGGGATGTCGCAGGGCGTCCTCCCGATCCGCGGCGAGGGCGGCGTCGAGGTCGTGCTCCCGGGCGGCGGAGGGCTCGAGCTCGTCCGCCCGGACGGGACCGGTCAGCTCGCCCCCGCGCCCGGCGCGATCCCCACGATCCGACCGCGGGACGAGGTGCTCGACGAGGTCCGCGCGCTCGTGGAGGAGCGCCTTCGTGGCCGCTGAGCGCGCCCCCCGGCTCGCGCTCGCCCTCGTCGCGGCCCTCGCCTGCGCCGCGCTCGCCCCCACGCGAGCCGCCGCGTGGTGCCAGATGGTGAGCGGCAACGTCCGCCCGACCCCGAGCGAGCCGTGCGTGCTCGCCTCGAACCACGAGGGGATTCACCCGCTCGCGTGGCGCCGGCGCTGCACCTCGATCTCGCTCTCGTCCGCCCTCCCCTCGCGCTCGCTCGAGCCCGAGGCGGTGCGCGGCGTCTTCGAGGCGGCGATCGCGACGTGGACGAGCGTCTCGTGCGCCGGCTCGCCGACGGGCCTCTCGGTCGAGCTGCTCGACGCGACGAACGCGTGCACCGCGGCGAGCTACGACGATCACGGCCCCAACGTCCACGCGATCGTGTTCGTCCAAGACGGCTGGAGCACCGAGCGGATGCACGACCCGCGCGCCTACGCGGTCACCTACGTCTGGCACGACCAGGCCACGGGCGAGATCCTCGACGTGGACATGGAGCTCAACGAGGAGCGCGCCGAATTCACGATCTGCCCCGAGCCGGGCTGCACCGACGAGCGCATCGATCTGCCGAACGTCGTCACGCACGAGCTCGGCCACTACTTCGGGCTCGCGCACACGCCCGACGACGCGTTCGCGACGATGTACGCGAGCGCGTCGCCGACGGAGACGATCAAGCGCACCCTCGCTGCGGACGACCGCGAGGGCTTGTGCGCCATCTATCCGCCCGGCTCACTCCCCGACGCGTGCGATCCGAGCCCGCGTGGTGGCCTCGACCTGAGCTGCCGGCCGAGCGGCTGCGCCTGCCGCGCCTCGGGCGGAGCGCGCGCGCCGCACGCGCCGTGGCTCGCGGCGCTCGGCTCGGCGCTCGCGCTCGCCCTGCGTCGGCGGCGACGCTGACGGCGCGGGCCGCTCGACGGCTCGCGTCGAGTGAAGCGCGCTGTCAGATCGCGAGGCGAACCGGGCTCGCCCACGCCTCGCCCGCGCCGAAGCGGCCGCGCTCGTCGCGCGTGACGCGCACCATCGCGACCTCGGGATCGTGCGTGAAGAAGAGGCGGCCGTTCCGGGCGACCAGGCCCTCGAGCAGCGCGCGCTTCTCGTCCACGAGCAGCTCCGGGCAGCGGTCGTAGCCCATCGTGATCGGGAGGTGGATCCATGGGCGACCCGGGATGAGATCGGCCGCGAACACGATCGGCCCCTCCGCGCTCGCGAGCTCCGCGAGGACGAGCCCCGGCGTGTGGCCGCTCGAGCGATGCAGGCGATACGAGCCCTCTCCGAGGAGCTCGTCGAGCACCGCGGAGCGCTCCCCCTTCACCCGCTCGGTCCGCCCGCTCGCCTCGAGGAGCGGGAGCAATTCGGGGATGAACGACGCGCGGTCGCGCGCGTGCGGCTTCTCGGCGCGCGCCCACGCCTCGTCGCCGATCACGAAGCGCGCGTGAGGGAAGAGGAGCCGCGGGTGCTCGCCCTCCTCGTGCGCCGCGAGCAGCCCCCCGACGTGATCGAAGTGCAGGTGCGAGAGCACGACGACGTCGATGTCGGCGTCCGTGAGCCCCAGCGCGCCGAGGTTCGCGAGCAGGCGATGATCGCGCTCGACGACCCCGAAGCGCTCGCGCAGCTTCGGCGCGAAGAAGACGCCGATGCCGGTGTCGAAGAGGACGCGCTCCGTGCGGCCGTCCCCCTCGATCTCGACCAACATCGCGCGACACGCGAGCGGGATCCGGTTCGCCTCGTCCGGCGCGATCCACGTCTCCCACATCGCGCGCGGCGCGTTGCCGAACATCGCGCCACCGTCGAGGCGCTGCGAGTTGCCCGCGACGGCGCTCAAGGCTCGCTTCTTCATCCCCCACCTCTACCGCGCGCGCCGCGACGCGCCAACGGCGCGCACGAGCCCGCGTCATCGCGCGCGGGCCTCGCGCTCATCGGATCGCGTCGCGCGACGCGCGCCGTCAGCCGCCCTCGACGAGCCGCGCGATGCCGTCCGCGATCGTCTGGCGCTCGGCGGGGGCGAAGCCCTCGCGCTCCCACTCGATGCGCCCCTGGCGGTTCACCCAGACGCTGAAGGGCGCCGAGCGGCGCGGGTTGAGCTGCGTCGTCACGCGGGTGTCGAGGTCCGTCACGACGTCGAACGTGACGCCGAGCCGGCGTGCCGCTGGGCCGGCGCGCGTGACCGTCGTCGCCGCGTCCATCGAGATGGCCACCACCCGCAGGCCGCGCTCCCGGTACTGCTGGTAGAAGGTCTCGTAGAAGGGGAGCTCCTGCTGGCAGGGCACGCACCACGTCGCCCAGAAGAGGATGACGACCGGCCGCTGGCCGAGGTGATCCGCCATCCGGAATTGGCCGCTCGAGGGGCCACCGACCGCCGCGGGGAGCGTGAAGGAGGGGGGCTGGCCGCCGACGCGCGCGCGCGCGCTCCCGATCGGCGAGAGCACCTCGAAGAGGCCCGAGAGCGCGCTCGCGTCGACGCGCGAGCGGAGCTCGTCCGACGCGAGATCGGCGGGGCGCGGCGCGACGGCGAGGCCGGCGACGAGCAGGGCGGCGAGGCCGAGGGACGCGAGGACACGACTCGAGCGCATGGGGACCTCCGACGACGAGAGCGGGCGCCTCATTCAAGACCGAGCGGGCGCGTCGTGCAACGCGACGACGCGCGACGCGGGCTCACAGCGCGAATCAGTCGACCTGATTCGTGCTGTTCCTTCGTTGTCGGAGGGTCTGCCCAGACCCTCCCTCACGCCGAGTGAATCGGCGTGAGCCTCCCTCCCGCCGAGCCAGCGTGCTTCGCTCGACGGATCACGTCGAGTGAGGTGCGCTGTCAGCCAAAGAGCGACGCGCCCCCGGTGACCCACGCGAAGCGCGCGATCGGGTAGATCGCCGACGCGATCGCGAGCGCCCAGGCGAGCGCCGCGAGGCGCGCGAAGCGTCGCCGGAGCGGGAGCGCCGCCGCCGGCTCGAGGAGCCGCGAGGAGGTGAGCGCCGAGACGCCGAGCGAGAGGCTCGCCCCGAGCGCGAGCGCGAGCGCCACGTAGAGCGGCCAGCCGATCCCTCCGCTCTCCTCGACGCGGAGCAGGCAGAAGGGGCACTGGTGGATGGGCGTCTCGTAGGCGTAGGGCGCGACGTAGCCCACGATCGCCGGCACCGCGGCGAAGGCGGCGAGGACCGCGGAGAGGCTCGCCGCTCCCGCGAGGAGGTCGGCCGCTCTCTCTCGCGCGCGAGTCGAGAGGAGCGCGAGGAGCGCCGAGAGCGCGCCGAAGAGGACGAGCGCGATCATCGCCCCCTCTTCGGCCTCGCCCTCGCGCCCGAGGACGCTCACCTCGCCGGGGCCGAAGCCGGTCGAGCAGCACGTCGCGACGACCCGGAAGTCGAGCGCGAGCGCGAAGCGCGTCGAGGCGAAGCAGCTCCCGAGCAGGATGGGGCCCACGAAGAAGGCCGCGATGAGCTTCGCGCGCGTGAGCGTCGCCTCGCGCTGCGTGAGGTCGATCGCGTGGAGCGCGCGCCAGAGCGAGGCGGCGAGCGCCGCGAAGACCGCGAGGACGAGCGAGCGGAAGCCCCACGGGCTCGCGTCGAGGACGCCGTAGGCGCACATCGCGCCGCGGAGCGAGCCAGCGAGGCGATCGGCGCCGAGCACGGCGAGCAGGAGATCGAGCCACGCGAACGCTCCGGCGAGCGAGAAGAGCGTCGAGACGAGCTCGATGCGCTTGTCCTCCCAGAGCCGCGTGGCCGACGTCTGGTGCCGAGGATCGCGAGCGAGCACGCGCAGCGCGACGAGCATCGCCGCGAGCGCGAGGCCCGCGATGCTCACCCCGACGAGGACGCGCGCGAGGAGCCAGGGGCGCGCGAGGTTCTCGATCACGCGCGCCCTCCTGGCGTCCCCTCGCCCTCGTGCTCGCGCGCGTCGAGGACGCGACCGTCCTCCATCAGGACGATCCGATCGACCCCCGGGTGCTCGATCATCCTCGGATCGTGCGTCGCCGCCACGATCGTGCGCGGCCCCGAGGGCGTCGGCTCCCGGCGCAGGTCGTCGAGCCACGCGAGCAGCTCCCGCGTGCTCTCGGCGTCGAGGTGCGCCGTCGGCTCGTCGAGCAAGAGGATCGGCGGATCGAGCGCGAGCGCGCGGACGATCGCGACGCGCTGGCGCTCCCCGCCCGAGAGCCGCCTCGCGAGCTGCTCGCGGTGGCGCGCGAGGCCCACGCGCGTAAGGCGTCCGAGCACGCGCGCCGCGTCCGCGCGGCTCGGCCCGCCGAGCGGCACGAGCGGCAGGAAGAGGTTCTCCTCGACGCTCATCTCGGGGACGAGCGCGAGCTCCTGGAAGACGAAGCCGACCTCGTCGCGCCGGAGCGCTGCCCGGTGACGGTCGCGCAGGCGCACGATCGAGCGCCCGAGCACGCGGATCTCCCCAGCGCTCGGCGCGATCATCCCCCCGAAGAGCGAGAGGAGCGTCGTCTTGCCCGAGCCGCTCGGCCCTCGGAGCAGGGTGAACGAGCCACGCTCGATCGAGAGCGAGACCCCCCGCACGGCGTGGCGCACGCGCGAGCCGTCGAGGTAGCGCTTGTCGACGTCCACACACTCGAGGGCGGGCTCGGACACGGCGCGCACCTTAGCAGCCGAGCGTGGATCGTGTTCTCGCCCCCGGGCCCGCGTGTGCCGCCTCGTGGCCATTCGCTCCGAGCGAGGCTAGGGTCTCGCCATGTCGCACGGAACGCTCCGCTCCCTCACGCTCGCGTCGCTCGTCTTCGCGCTCGCGCTCGTCGGCTCGCTCGGTGTCACGGGCCAGGCCGAGGCGCAGTCTCGCCGCGCAGGCCCGCTCTTCGTCAGCGCCGGCATCGGTCCACACGTCCTCTTCCACCACGACACCAGCTTTCGGCTCAGCGGCGACTTCGGCTGGCACCCAGGCGGGCACGACGAGGGCTTCTTCCTCGCGGCGAACTTCACGTTCTCGGTCGACGCCTACTGGGCGCAGGTCTTCGGCGGTATCCGCCTCGGCGGCGACATCGAGGTCTTCACGAACCGCGACGTCGCCGTGCTGATCACGCCGCAGGGCCTCGCGGGGTTCGGCTGGCTCGACTGGGGGCGGGGCCATGGCGGGTGGGGCTACGCGGTGCTCCAGCCGAGCTTCCAGGTGAACGTGGGCCTCCTCGAGCGGGTGCTCTGGGTCTGGGCGAACCCCGTCTGCTTCGACTTCCTCCTCCTGCCCGACACCTGGCGCGAGGACGGCTCGCGCGGCTTCGACTTCGCCTGGGGCTACAGCTTCCTCGCGGGCGTCCGCTACAACTTCGGCTGATCGCCGCGCGAGCACGCGGCGAGCGCCCGCAGAGGACCCTCGCCGCGCGCGGCGCGATCGACGATCACGCGCCCAGGGAGAGCGCCCGCGCGGCGAGCTCGCGGATCTCGCGGATCGCCGGGTCGCGTCCGTCGGGATCGAGCGCGTCGGCGCGTCGGATCGCGCGCTCGAGGCGCTCGCGTCGGCGCGCGCCGTCGACCGCGCCGAGCCCCTCGGCGTAGTCGACGATCACGTCGCCGCGATCGAGCCCGGGGTGCGCGCCCTCGAGCAGCTCACCGACCGTCCGCTCGACGCGCTCCTCCGCCTCGACGCGCCCGTTCGGCCGCACGTAGGTCACGGCGAACGAGATCGTGTCGCCCGGATCGAGCGCGCCGTCGCAGGCGCCCAGCACCAGGTGGTAGATCATCGCGTCACCCGGCGAGAGGTGCTGAGGCCTCACGCGCGCCGGATCCGTCGAGATCTCCTCCCCGTGAAAGGCCTTGACGCGGAGGTACCAAGGGAGGGTCATCGCGACGCGGACGTCGAGGATGCCGACCTCCATCGTCTCGTCCCAGCGCTCGCCGAACATCCGATCGGCCTCCTCCGCCGAGTCGACGTAGACGTAGGCGCCGCGACCCGCGTCGGTCACCGCGTCCATGAGCGTGTCGTTGAAGCCGTCCGCGACGCCCACGCCCACGAGGTAGATGCCGTCCGCCTCCGCGTCCTCGGACGCGTCGTCGATGATGCCGATCTCCGTCTCGCCCGCGTTCGCCCAGCCATCGCTCACGAGGACCACGCGGTTGAGGCGCCCGGGGTCGTAGAGCCGCCGCGCGATCTCGTAGCCAAAGCGCAGGCCCGCATCGAGATCCGTCCCGCCCATCGCGTCGAGCCCGGCCGCGAGCTCGAGCAGCACGGGATCGTCGGGCCCGCTCACGCGGTGGTTCTCGAGGGGCACGTCGCGCCTGGTGTTCCAGACCACCGCGGAGACGATGTCCCCCTCGCGGAGGTGGTGCGCGATGGCGCGCACGACCGCGCGCTCACGCTCGATCGGCGCCCCCGCCATCGAGCCCGAGCGATCGAGGATCAGCGTGAGGGTCCGCGGCTTCGGGGTGCGCGGCCCGAGCGGCGCCTGCGCCCCGATCTGGAGGACGAATTCGCCCGCGTCATCCCCCTCGCGCAGCTCCGGCACGAGGTTGACGTGCTCGGGCTCGGGGTAGGGGTAGCGCACGTTGTAGTAGTTGAGGAACTCGTAGGTTCGCATCGATCCGCTCGGCGGCAGGGCCCCGCCCTCGATCATCGCGCGCGCGATCGTCGCCGACGCCATCGAGTTCGAGTCGTCGGCGGAGAGGTAGAGCGTCTGGGCCTCGCGCGGCGCGTCGGCGGCGCAGAGGTCCACCTCGTCGGGCTTGCGCTCGTCCGGCCGGGCGGAGCGCGGAGCCGAAGGGGCCGACGCGCGCGCGCCGTAGGAGCCATCCATCTCCGCGCAGCCGAGCGCGCCCGCGACCGTGAAGGCGGCGCCGCCCAAGACGAGCGCGCCGATCGCGCGGCGCGTGGAAGCGAAGAAAGCGAGGCGATGTTCCATGAGCCCTCCCTGTGCGAGCGACACGAGCGCGGTGTCGGTGCGACGACGGGAGGGCGACAGCACGCGCCATGCCCGACGGATCCATGCCAGCCTGTGCCGCGGCGGCCAGGCGCGGCATCGCGTCGACGTCGCGTCGTTCGTCCGCCTCTCGAGGCCCGCCCTCACCGCACGGCGAGGAGCGTGATCTCGTCGCGATCGTGATAGAGCTGGCGCGTCCGGATCCGCGTGAAGCCGCCGCCGTGGACGATCGCGCGGAGCTCGGCGACGATCCGAGCCTTCTCCTTCATCGGGAGCTTGAGGTTCGCGACGACGAAGCGCGCCCAGCGCCGCCGCCCCCACTTGGCGAGCAGCTCCGCCACCTCGAGCGGCCTCCACGCCATGTCGCAGAAGAGCCAGTCCACCGGCTCCTCGGGCTCGAACGCGAACGCGCTCGTCTGCGCGTGCCGGAGGTTGCGCTGGCGCATGAGGTCGGGGCGAAGGAGCGCCGGATCGACGGCGACGACACGCGCGCGACGCTCGATGAGCGCCCACGACCACCCGCCCGGGGCCGCCCCGAGATCGACGCAGCGCTCACCCGCCCCCGGCGCGAGGCCGAACCAGTGGAGCGCCTCCTCGAGCTTGCGCGTCGCGCGTGAGGGTCGGTCCGCCCCGACGCGCATGCGCGCGCGGCCCCCCGGGAAGGGCGAGAGCGCGTCGAGAAGGCGCTGCGCGCCGAGCGCCGTGCTCCCGTCCGCGAGCGAGACGAGCGAGACCAGCGACGCGACGTCCGCCGCCCGCTCGTCGGCGGCGGCGAGCCGCTCCGCCAGCGCCGGCGCGAGGCGGGCGAGCTCGCCCCGCACCGCCTCGAGGAGCGTCGCCGAGGCTGGCATGCGTCGGTTGCCGCTCTCGCTGTCGGGCGCCCAGGCCTCGAGGCGGAGGCGCCCCTTCAGCGCGGCCGACGCGTCCCCCACGAGCTCCACCACGCGCGGCGCGATCACGCGTGGATCGCTCGGGAGCCGGGCGAGGACCGGGATCCCCTGACGCGCGAAGGTCAGGTCGAGCGTTCCGTCCTCGAAGGTCGGCGCGAAGCGGCTCCGGACGAGCGCGGGCTCGACGATCTGGATCGCGCCGCGCGATCCGAGCGCGAGGCGGAGCTCGTCCGCGAGATCGTTCGTCGCGTCCTCGCGCGAGGTGAAGAGCCAGTCGCCGAGGCGAGGCTCGCCGCGCGCGATGGGGACGCGCGGCGAGGTGTGAGCCGAGGGCTTCGTGGAGGGCGCGCCGCGCGCGTCGCCGCGCTCTTTGCCGCTGCCGCCGCGGGCGACGAGGGCGCGCCGATCCGCCGAGCGCGGCTCGGGCCTCCCGCCCTGCTCGCGCCTCGCGGCGCCCCGCCTCGATCCCCGCTCGCGTCGCATCTCAGGTGACGAAGAGCGCCGCGAGCAAGAGCGCCATGAAGACGTAGAGCGGCGCCACGACGACGAGCTCCGCGACGAGCTCGAGGTTGTGGGTCTTCTCCGTGAGCGGCCCGCCGCTCGGCCGCCCGAAGCCCCAGCGGACGACGAAATTCTTCAGCGCGTCGAACATCAGGAAGAAGACGGGCACGAGGACGAGCGTGAGGATCGTCGAGCTGATGACGCCGCCGATGACGCCCATCGCCATCGGCCCGCGGAACTCCGAGCCAGGCCCGTTGCCGAGCGCGGTCGGCAGCATGCCGAGCACCATCGCGGCGCTCGTCATCACGATCGGGCGCAGGCGCGCCGGCCCCGCGGCCAGGATCGCGCGCTTGGGCGTCCAGCCCTCCTCGCGGACCTTCACGACCGCGTGATCGACGAGCAGGATGCCGTTCTTCGTGACGAGGCCCATGAGGAGGATCACCCCGATGAGCGCGCCCATCGACATCGGGCTCCCCTGGAGGAAGAGCGCGACGATCGCGCCGACCATCGCGAGCGGCAGCGCCGTCATGATGGTCGCCGGGTGCATGAAGCTCTCGAACTGCGACGCGAGCACGAGGTAGATGAAGACGAAGCCGAGCAGCATCGCGAGCGCCATGTTCGCGTTCGACTCGTTCATCAGCTCGACCTGGCCGCGGAAGCGGTAGTGGACGCCCGGCGGCAGCGGATCGTCGGCGATCGCCGCGTTGAATTCGGCGACGACGTCCGAGAGCGTCCGCCCCTTCGGCGCGGCGGTCACGAGGATGACGCGCTGGCGCTGGTAGTGCTGGATCTCGGAGGGCCCCTCGGCGCGCTCAAGGCGCGCGAGATCCGAGAGCGGCACGAAGCCCGTCGGGGTGGGGATGCGGAGGTCGGAGACGAGCCGCGCGTCGTCGCGATCCGCCTCGCGCAGCCGCACGCGGATGTCGAGCTCGTCTCCGGTCGCGTGGTCGCGGTAGACGCCCGCCACCTCGCCCTCGATGGACGCGCGCGTCGTCATCGCGATCGCCGCGAGGGGGACCCCGAGCTGCGACGCGCGATCGCGATCGACCTGGATCGCGAGCTCGGGGCTCCCGGGCAGGTAGTGCACGTCGACGTCCTGGACGCCGGGGATCGCGCGGAGCGTCGCGCCGAAGCGCTCGGCGACCTCGGCGATCGCGTCGAGATCGTCGCCCATCACGTTGATCTGGATCGGGTAGTCGGGGACGCCCTCGACGAGCCCCGGATCGGCGATGGCGACCTCGGCGTACGGGATCCGCCGCGCGATGAGCGCGCGGACCGCGTCCTTGAGCTCGGTCTGCGTCCGCGTCCGCTCCGTCTTCGGCACGGCGACGACGCGCCAGGTGACGAGGTTGCTCTGCCCGTTGTGGCCGACGCGCGTGTAGAGCGTGACGAAGTCCGGATCCTCGAGCAGCTCGCGCTCGACCGGCTGCGAGAGGCGCGCGCTCTCCTCGAGGCGCGTGCCCGCGGGCAGCTCGATCGTCACCGTGAACTGGCCGCGATCCTCGGCCGGCATGAAGTCGTTGCCCATGAGGACGGCGAGCGCGCCCGAGCCGACCAGCGCGAAGAGCGCGAGGATCGCCGCGAGCGCCATGCGCCACGGCCTCGCGAGGATGGTGCGGAGCAGGGCGTAGTAGACGCCGTCCATCCACGCGTAGAAGCGGCTCATCGGCCGCACGAGGAAGCCGAAGAGCCCGCGATCGTCCTCACCCGGCTTCTTCACGACCGCGAGGCGGGCCGAGAGCATCGGATCGAGGGTGAACGCGACGAACATCGAGAGCACGGTCGCGCCCGCCACGGTGATGCCGAATTCCTGGAGGAATTGGCCCGCGATCCCGCCGGTGAACGCGATCGGGACGAAGACGGCGCAGAGGGTCGCGGTCGTCGCGAGCACCGCGAGCGTGATCTCCCGCGTGCCGCGGCTCGCCGCGGTGATCGGATCCTCGCCGCGCTCGAGGTGCTTCATGATGTTCTCGCGCACGACGATCGAGTCGTCGATGAGCAGGCCGATCGCGAGCGAGAGCCCGATCAGCGTCATCATGTTCAGCGTGAACCCGAACAGGTACATCAAGAAGAACGCGCCGAGCACCGAGGTCGGGAGCGCCATGCCGGAGATGAACGTGCTCCGCAGATCGAGCAGGAACACGAGGATGATGAGGATCGCCATCGCGCCGCCGTAGAGGAGCGCGATCTCCACCTCGTGCGTGTTCTCGACGATGAACGCCGCCTGGTCGATGATGAGGTGCGGCGTGATGCCGTCGGGCATCGAGAGGCTCCGCAGGCGCGCCTGCACGGCCTCCGAGACGGCCACGGTGTTCGCCCCCGAGGCCTTCAGCACCTCGAGCACGACCGCCGGATCGCCGTTCGCGCGGACCATCGTCGTCGGGTCGACGAAGCCGTCCTCGACGTCCGCGACGTCGCGCAGGCGCACGAGCGAGCCGTCGAGCCCCCCGCCGAGCGCGAGGTCGCGGAGCTGATCGATCGACCCGAGCTCGCCGAGCGTGCGGACGGCGATGCGCCGCGTGCCCTCGTCGAATCCGCCCGCGGGGACGCTCAGGTTCGAGGCGCGGATCCGCTCGACGACCGCGAGCGGCGTGAGCCCGACGCCCTGGATCCGCTCGAGGTCGAGGAGCACGTTGACCTGTCGCTCTTGGCCGCCGAGCACCGACACCGAGGCGACGCCGTCGATCTGCTCGAGCTCGTTGCGGAGCTCCTCGGTCGCGTAGCGTCGGATGCCCTGGACGTCGACGTCGCCCGAGAGGGTGTAGGTGAGGATGGGCGCCGCGCCGATGTCGAAGCGCGCCACCGTGGGCTCCTCCGCGTCGCGAGGGAGCTGCCCCCGCGCGCGCGAGACGCGCTCTCGCACCTGCGTCGTCGCGTCCATGATGTCGACGTCGAGCTGGAACTCGATGACGAGCACCGAGACCGAGTCGCGCGAGAAGCTCTGGAGGCCCTTCACGCCGGGCAGCGAGACGACGGCGTCCTCGAGGCGCTCGGAGATCTGGGTCTCGATCTCGGAGGGGCTCGCGCCGGGGTAGATCGTCGTCACGGTGACGACCGGGAGCTGCACGTCGGGGAAGAGGTTCACGCCGAGGCGCGAGAGGCCCATCACGCCGAGCACGACGACGCCGAGCGAGAGCATCGTCGTGAAGACCGGGCGCTGGATGGCGACGTCGGAGAGCGTCATCGGATCCTCGTTCGCGACGAGCCGGGCGCGCGCCGCTCAGCCATCGGCCGGCGTCGCATCGGCGTCCGCGGGCCCCTCCGACGCAGGCGAGGCGTCGACGAGGTTCGCGCGGACGACGCCCCCGACGCGCGCCGCCGCCGGGCGCAGGACGACGAGCTCGCTCGGGGAGAGCCCGCTCGGGACGAGCCAGCTCCCGTCGGTGTCGGCCTCCGCGTCGATCGCGCGCGCCTCGACGCGCCCGGAGGCGGAGACGACGAGCACCGCCCCGTCCGAGCGCCGCGCGCTCGCGGGGATCCGCAGGGCGGGGAGGGACGCGCCCGTCCTGACCCGCGCGCGAACCAGCGCGTGCGCGACGAGCCGACCGTCGGGGTTCGCGATCGTCACCTCCACCGGCGCGCGACGGGTCTGGGGATCGAGCGAGCGCACCATCGAGGTCACCGTGCCGCGCGCGGAGAGCCCCTCGAGCTCGACGGCCATGCCGGGCGCGAGGGCGTCGAGCTCGCGCTCACTCGCGGTCGTGCGCAGGCGAAGCACCGAGAGATCCTCGACCTGGAAGAGCGGCACGCCGGGGCCGACGACCTGGCCGATCCCGTTCGGCACGCGCGTCACGACGCCGTCGAAGGGGGCGCGCAGCGTGTAGTCGGCGACCGTCGTCGAGACGGCGCGCGAGCCCGCCTGGGCCTGCCGCACCTGCGCCTGCGCGACCGCGAGCTGCTGCGTCGCGGCCGTGAGGTCGCGCTCCGGCGCCGCGCCGGACGCGACGAGCGAGCGCAAGAGGTCGATCCGCTCCTCGAGCATCGCGACGTTCGCCTCGGCGACCCCGACCGCCGCCTGGCTCGCGCTCGCCTGCGCGCCGATCGACGCGCGATCGAGCGTCGCGAGGACGTCGCCGCCGCGGACCACCTCGCCGAGCTGCGCCTCGACCCGCGCGATGCGGCCGGGCACGCCGAAGCCGACCCCCGCCGACTGCACGGGCTCGAGCGTGCCGCTCAGGACGACGTGGGGGACGAGCGTGGCCACGCTCGGGTGGACGACGTCGAGCGAGGGCGCCTCGGCCGCGGAGGCGCGCGCGGCCTCCCGCTCGGCCTCGATCCCGGCGCGACGCTCGAGCTCCTGGTGCACGCGCACGGCGACCCCGGCGAGGACGGCGGCGACGAGCAGGAGCGACACGAGCAGCGCGATCCGCTTCACGAGCGTGGGCGGATCGTGGATCACGTGCTCGTCGTCGCTCGCGACGACGCGCGGCACGGGCTCGCTCGGGCGCTCCTCGACGACGCGCGGCGCGGGCTCGTGCGGACGTTCCTCGGCGATCCTGCCGCCGTCTGCCTCTGCAAGCTGCATGGGTTCCTTCGGGGAGCCGTCGCGCGGTCCTCGGCCTCGCGCGCCACCATCGTGAGGCCGAGCTTTAGCGCACCTAAACTAGTTGTGCACGCATGCAATCGGCGGGGCAGCGAGGCGCCTCACGCCTCGACCGGCGGACGCGACGAGGCGAGCGCGATCCGAGGACGCGAGGCCGCGTCACTCTGGGTCGGATCGCGTCGAGCCGAGCGCGCCGTCAGCCTGGGCGGCCGCAGGTGCCGTCGGTGCGGCACACGTCGGAGCCACCACACTCGAAGGTCGAGAAGCAGCGCCCGCCGCTCGGGCGAGCGACGCAGCGTCCGTCCGTGCAGGGCATGTCCCCGCAGCAGTCGGAGGCCGTCCGGCAGACGCCGGCCGCGGCGACGCAGCAGCTCAGCGCGGCCCCGGCGGACTGCCGCGCGCACTGGAGGCCACCGCAGCAGCGGTCGGGCGCGGTCGTGCCCGGGCTGCACGCGTCGTCCCACCCGCGGCAGGTGTCGACGTCGTCGCAGCGACCGGCGATGCACTGCACGCTCGGATCGACGTCCGAGTTGCAGCACGGCGCGCTCGCGCCGCAGCCCGCGCGGAGCGGCTGACAGTAGCCACCGTCCTGGATGCCCGCGTCCCGCGCGCTGGCGCCGCCGTCACGCCCTGGCGGGGCGAACACCGCCGCGTCGGCGCCGCTCGAGGCGCCCGCGTCGGGGCTCGCCTGGCCCGCGTCGAGGCAGAGCCGGAGCGCCCCCTGATAGGCCCGCGAGAAGAGGTTCGCCTCCGGCAGATCCCAGGAGATCGACGCGAGCGTCACGTCGATGACCGGCACCTCGAGCGAGGCGCCGATGCTGCCGCTCAAGCCCGCGCGCACCTCGGCCGTCCACTCGGTCGCGCCGAAGTCCGCCGAGAACTCCCCGCTCACGCTCGGGCCGTAGGCGATCTCCGGCCCCGCGGCGTCGTAGATCTTGAGCTTGTACTCGATGCCCGACGCGATCTCGGCCGAGAGCGTGAGATCCCCGCACTCCTGGGTCGTCACGCTGGCGCTCCCCGACGCGGACGGCTCCCAGACCCGCTGCCAGCTCCCGCCCCGATACTCGGCGCCCGCGCGGATCGCGACGCGCCCGCTCGCGCTCAAGGTCGTGTCCCCCGTGCCGATCGTGCCGGAGATGCTCGCCGTCGCCGTCGGGGCGAGCGTGTGCGTGATGATCACGGGGACGGGGCCGACCATGAAGGTCGTCGTCCACTTCCGCGCGAGCCGGTTCGCGGTCGCCTCGGGGATGAGGTCGCGCTCGCACGAGACGGTGACGTTGCGATCGGTCGTGACCTCGGCGCCCGCCGTGACGGATCCCTCGGCGATGAAGTGCGCGGAGCGCAGGCAGCCTCCGATGTGCCAGCCGCGCCGACAGACGCGGAAGTCCATGTCGATGTCCATGCCGACGTTCGCGCCGAGCGCGGGGCGCACCTCGACGGTGCCGCCGGCCGCGACCGTGCACGCGCCGACGGGGATCTCCGGGCCGGACCAGTCGAGCCCGTCGACCGACGCTCCATCGACCGCCTGGAAGCTGTTCGTCCCGGGCTCCATCCGGGCGCGGAAGTGCCCCTCCTGGATCAGGTCGCCGAGCTCGGCGTGATCGGTCTGCGCGGTCCAGACGTTGCCCCCGTCGCTCGTGATCGCGGTGATCCGGCGCAGGTAGCCGCCGCCCTCGACGCCCGCGACCACGGCGTCGACCGCGAGCGGGCTCGAGGGGGGCGCGTCGTAGTGGAAGACGAGGTGATCGTCGTAGACCTCGACGCGGACGAGGTGCCCCTCTCGCTCGGGGAGGCGCGCCTCGTCGGAGAGGACGAGCGGCGTCAGCTCCTCGACCTCGACGCGCTCCGCCACCTCGCGCCGAGACGCCTCGCTCGGCTGCTCGCAGCCGACGAGCCCGAGGAGGCCCAGCGCGAGCGCGAGAGCCGAGAGGAGGCGAGACGAAGAGACAGGGCGCATGAGACCTCCGCGCGCGATGAGCGTCGCTCCGAGGGCGAAGCCCGAGCGGGCTCTCCGTCGAGCAAGATACATGCTGACGCAGAGGGGATTCAACCTGCCTCCTCGGGATCGCACCCTCGTCCTCGAGCGCGACAGCCGGTCTCGCCCTGCGCGCGCCGCGCCGTGGCTCGCGGGCGCGCGTCGTCGCCTCGCGCGAGGCGCGCCGTCAGCGCCGGGCCTCCGGCGCGACGATCGGAGCGTCGCGCTCGCGGCCCTCGCGGGAGAGGACGCGGCCGGCGTGGATCATCCAGGCCACCGCGATGAGGCCCGCAAAGCCCGTGAGCGACTCGCCCAGCCTCACCTGATCATCGAGCAGGTAGGCGTTGCAGAGCCGCTGGGGCAGCTCCTGATAGAGCAGGCCCACGGTGGCCATCATCGCGAGGATGCCGCCCAGAAAGAAGCTCTGGAGGATCACCCCGGCGGGGCGGAAGGAGACGCGGAGCGCCGCGCCGGCCCAGAGCAGCGACGCCAGCTTGGCGACCTCGACCTCGGGCCGGTAGAGCGCGAGGTCGAGCACGCGCGGGACCATCAGGATGCCCAAGACGACGCTCGCCGCCGTGAGGCCCGCGACGCCGTGCGCGTTCCAAGCGCGGAGCGTCGGGCGCCAGCGCTCGAGGGGCGCCCCGGCCAAGAGCCCGCCGACGATGAGCCAGCTCGGGAACTGGATCAGCATCTGGCGCCACATCGTCGCCTCCATGCCGTGGCGCGCCCAGGGCAGCGCGAGCAGCACGAGGAGGATGAGCCCCGCGCCGGGCTCGAACCACGCCCGCGCCTTCACGATCCCTCCTCGCGCGCTCGCTCGCTCGCCAGATGGCGCGCGTAGTCGAGCGCGAGCTGCCGCTCCTCCACGTCGAAGATGCGGACGAGCCGCCCGTCCGCGTCGAAGACGAGGAGCGCCGCGTTGTGCTCGTACTCGCCGTTTCCGTCCGGGATCACGACCACGCCGAGCCGGCGCAGGAGGAGCTCCTGCTCGGCGGGATCGATCACGCGCACGAAGTGCCAGCGCAGCGGGTTCGTCGACCAGCTCGCCGCGTGACGCGCGAGGACGTCGGGCGTGTCGCGCGCGCCATCGAAGCTGATCGACAAGAGGCGCACGCGATCGCCGCCCGTCGCGTCGGTCTCGGCGTCGAGGCGGAGCTGGATGAGCTGGAGGCTCCGGCTCATCGTCAGGCAGGCGCTCGTGCAGTGGGTGTAGATGAAGTCGACGATGGTGACCTGACCCGACCCGCCGAGGAGCTCGCCCAGGCGCGCGCGGGCGATCGCGGGGCCATCCACCTCCACGTCCGGCGGCACGACCGGATCGAGCGCCACGGCGAGGCGGCGCGCGCCCTCGTCCGTGAAGACCTGCATCCCGTGCGTCAGCGCGTTGAACACCACGAGCCCGCACGCGCAGAAGAACGCGGCGAGGATGGTGGTGCGCAGCACGGCCCCTCGACTCCCGGCTCAGGGGCTGGGGCTCTCCGAGGGAGCTGGCGCCTCGCTCGGCGCCTCGATCGCGGCGCTCGGAGCGCCCGCGTCTTCGGCCTCGGCCGACGCGGCCTCCGCGCTCGAGGCGCCCGGATCCTCGGCCTCGGCCGACGCGCCCGCGTCGCCAGGCTCCCCCGAGCCGCCGGCGGGCTCCGCCGCGAGCTGGTCCCTCAGCGTCGTGAGGTCCGCGCCGCCGCCGAAGGGCCCGCTGCGTCGCGCCGCCGCGCGCTCGGCCTCGACCAGGGCGGCGTCGATCGGATCGCCGTGGTTGCCCCAGCTGCTGCGGATGAAGGAGACCACCGCGGCGATCTCGGCGTCGCTGAAGCGATCGAAGGTCGGCATCGTCCCGGCGTAGTGGTTGCCGAGGACCTCGATGTCGCCCGTGATGCCGTGGAGGAGGATGTTCGCCACCACGCGCCCCTCGCCGTTGACCCACTCGGATCCGGCGAGCGGCGGGAAGACGCCGGGCAGGCCCGTGCCGGCCGCCTGGTGGCAGGCGACGCAGTTCGCGGCGAAGACGCTCGCGCCGTCGACCGCGCCGCCTCCCGCGCCGTCGCCGCCCGCGGCGCCGCGCAGATCGGCGAGGGTGCGGTGGTCGCCGTACTCGGAGGGGCCGATCGGCCCGACGACCACGATGTAGACGAGGCCCCACACGACCATCCCGATCGCGACGATCGCGGGGATGAGGGGCATGGGCCGGATGCGCTCCTCCGGATCGACGTACTCCCGCGCTTCCGGGCTGGGATCACGAACCTTGTCGGTCATCGTCAAACCTCAATTGGGATGCAGGGCGCGCGCGTCAGCCCTCGGGGCTCGGCTCCGGCGGGAGGACGGGGTAGTTGCGCTTGAGGGAGAGGAGGTAGCGGACGAGGTCGAGGACCTCCGGCGTCGCCACGACGACCTTGCCCGCCGGCTGGAACGCGGGCGGGAGCTGCACCGTCACGTCGCCCGGCTCGGCCGCGTCCTTCAGATCGAAGAAGAACGGGTAGGACGGCATGATGGAGCCTGGGACGTAGGCCCGCGGCTGAAAGAGGTGGCCGAGGTGCCAGTCCTGGCTCGGCTGGCGCACGCCGATGTTGAAGAGGTCCGGCCCCGTCCTCATGCTGCCGAGCAGGTGCGGGCGATCGTAGACGTAGTCCGCCGGTACCGACGCGCGCCCCCAGCCGCGCGTCTCGTCGGGCGCGAAGCTCGCGTCGCGGGGCTGCTGCGTGTGGCAGTAGAAGCAGCCGTTCGCGATGTAGGTCCGGCGGCCGCGCGCCTCGGCGGCGGTGTACGGGTGGAGCCCCTCCGGCGCTGGGAGGTCGCGCACGTTGAGGTAGGGGAGGACCACCAGCGCGGCGACCGCGATGGCGAAGGTGCACATCGCACCGGTGATGAGCTTGACGTGGCTGTCCATGGCGTGTTCGTCCTCGCGTCAGGCGGTCGCGTCGATGCTCGGCGCCTCGGCCGAGGCGGGCTCCTTCGAGGCCTTCGTATCCTTCGACTCCTTCGACTCCTTCGTATCCTTCGACTCCTTCGGCTCCTTCGACCCCTTCGACTCCTTCGGCTCGTCCGGCTTCGCCCGGAAGAGCGTCTCGCCGGTGCGAGCGGGGCCGAAGCGGAGCACCATCGCCACGAAGTGCACGAAGAAGATCGTGTGGGCGGTGAGCAGGATCGTGCCCGCGATGCTGCGCCACTCGAGGTAGGGGATCGTGACGGCGACGGAGTCCATGAAGGGCCGCGCGGGGTCCAGCATCGCGAGGCCCTGGAGCCACCCGCCGATGGAGAGCGCGACAAAGTAGATGAGGATGCCGATGGCCGAGAGCCAGAAGTGCGCCGAGATGAGCTTGGGCCACGGCCACTCCCACTGGAGGATGCGCGGCATCACGAAGTAGATCGCGCCAAAGAGCGCCATCGTGACGAAGCCGTAGGCGCCGAGGTGCGCGTGCCCGACCGTGTGGTGGGTGAAGTGGGTGATGCGGTTCACCGAGCGCAGGGCCTCGATCGAGCCCTGGAGCGACGAGAGCGCGTACATGAAGACCGCGAAGATCACGAAGCGCAGCGTGGGCGAGTAGCGCGCCAGCTTCATGCGGCCGCGCATCGTGCCCCACATGTTCACGCTGAACGCGACGACCGGCACGATCATCATCATCGACTGCACGATCGAGAGCGTGACGAGCCACTCGGGCACCGGGCCGCCGATGAGGTGGTGGCCGCCGACCTGGGCGTAGAAGAACGCGAGCGTCCAGAAGCCGAGGAGCGACAGGTTGTACGACGTCACCCGGTGGCCGATCGTCTTCGGGAGGAAGTAGTAGATCGTGCCGAGGGCGAGCGGCGTGAACCAGAGCCCGAGCACGTTGTGCCCGTACCACCAGTTCATCGTCGCCTGCTGCACGCCGTAGTGCAGCCCCGGGAACTTCGCGACGACGAAGAGCAGCGTGATCCAGAGCAGCCCCGCGATCATGTACCAGGCGCTCACGTAGATCTCGTGCGCCTTGCGGTGCACCACCGTCGTCAGGATCGAGGCGATGATGGCGAGGAAGCCCGCGGCGATGAAGGTGCCGATCTCCCAGGGGATCTCGAGATACTCCATGCCGTCGCTCCAGCCGCTGCCGATGGCGAAGCTCGCGGCGACGAGGCCCGCGTTGAGGAGCGCCCCGCCCATCATCGCCAAGAAGGGCAGGCGCAGGCGCGTGCGCATGAGGCGCGGGATGAGCCAGACGATGAGCCCGAGCTCGACGTTCGTGATCCAGCCGTAGAGGACGCCCGTGAGGTGCATCGTGCGCATGCGCCCGAAGCTCATCCACGCGCTCGACACCATCATGTCCGGCCAGTGCAGCTTGAGGGAGGCGATGAGCCCGGCCGTCGAGCCGAGCACGATCCAGATCATCGCGAAGGCGAAGAAGAGGAACGCGGGGAAGGCCGTCGAGCGGTCCGCCTCGATGCGGTCCTCGAGCTGCTCCGGATCCTCGACGTGGCTCAGGTCTCGACCCTTGTCCTGGGTCTCGTCGATCGCCTTCTGGAGCTTCGCCTTGCCCTCCGCGCCGAGCGTGGGGTCGTCGGCGCGGCCGATCTCACCCTGCGCGAAGATCGAGCCGGACGCGCGCGGGTTCTCGACGAAGAGGCCCTTGCGCAGCGACCAGATGAACGCGATCAGCGCCATGACCGAGAGCAGGAAGGCGGACAGCAGGCTGACGACGGCAGAATCCATTGGGTTTCCTCACACGATCGCGGGGGCCAGGAGGTATCGCACAGGACGACGGCTCGCAACAACGGGGTCGCCCGCCGAGCGCTCGCAGGCGGGTGTTCGTTCGACGGCCGCGCGAGCGTCGAGGGGTGATGGCCGGCTCACGGCGTGAATCCGTCGAGCGGATTCATGCCGCTCCTTCAGCCCGCGAGGACGCGGATCGCCTTCTCGATGCCGGCAGGGTCGAGCCCCTGGTAGGCCATCTGCTGATGGAGGCCGCCCGCGCCCTCGCGGCTCACGCCGAGGCGCGCGTAGCGACCGCGGAACCCGCGCTCGAGGAGCGCCGTGCCGAAGCGGCTCCCGAGGCCCGTCTTCACGTTGAAGCCCTCGGCGACGAGGACGAAGGGGGCGCGCGCGAGGCGACCCATCATCGCCTCGTCCACGACGTTCAGCGTCGGCTTGTTGACGAGGCCCACGTCGAGGCCGGCCTCGCGCAGCCGGCTCACGGCGTCGAGCGCGCGGTGGAGCGTCTCGCCGAAGGAGACGACCCAGCCACCCGCCTCGGTGTCGCGCACGACGTCGTCCTTCCCGACGACGAAGGGCTTGCCCTCGAAGAGCGGCGCGCCGGCCGGATCGAGGATGTCGGGCACGGCGGCGCGCGTGCTGAAGAGGAAGCGCAGCCCCGGATCGTGGAAGATCGCGCGCACGCAGGCCGCGAACTGGTGCTGATCGGCGGGGAAGTAGAGGCGGGTCGAGTCCTCGCCGGCGTGCGGCGCGAGGCCGCCGTCGGCGAACATCGAGTTCACGCCGAAGTGGCAGGTGTTGTCCGCCATGTCGTCGACGCCGCTGTGGCTGAAGTGCGCGAGCACGCTCGCGTGGTTGAGCCGCGCCATCGTGATCTCGCTGACGCACATCTCGAGGAAGGCCGAGAAGGTCGCGAAGATCCCCTGCCGGCCCGGGTCGGCGCCGAAGCCGGCGGCGGCCGAGAGGTTGCCGCGCTCCATGATGCCGCCGCGCACGAAGACCTCGGGGTAGGCCTTGCGGACGTGGTGCAGGCCGCAGCTGCCCTCGAGGTCGTTGTCGAAGACGCGCACCCTCTGGACGCGCTCCTCGGGGCTCATCGCGGCGAGCTGCTCGTTCACGAGCTTGCCGAAGTCGTCGCGGTTCTTCCCCGCGCCCTTCGAGCCGACGAAGGTGTACGCGCTCTTCTCGGGCTTGGCCTCGCGGAGCATCGCCGCGGCCTCCGCGTGGCCGCGCGCCTCGAGGTACGCGGCGGCGACCTCCACCTTGAACACCTCGTGCGCGTGCGGGTTACCCTCCGCGCCCGCCACGCTCGGCGCGATCTTGCGGCGGATCACGAGGGCGTAGGGCCCCTTCGTCGCGAACGCGCGCTGGATCGCGGCGAAGAGCGCGTCGAGGTCCTCGCCGTCCACCGGCTCGACCGCGAGGCCGTGCCCCGCGAGCGTCCGCTCGACGCTGAAGCCGCGGAGGTACTCGCTCGGGTGCCCGGCGATCGTGACGTCGTTGTCGTCGATGAAGAGCTTGACGTTCAAGCCGAGCGCGACGGCGAGCCGCGCGGCCTCCGCGTCGTCGCCCTCCATCTGGCTCCCGTCCGAGCCGAGCATCACGACGGCCTCGTCGGGGTGGGCGAGCGCGACGCCGTTGACGAACGCCCACATGTGTCCGAGCCGCCCCGAGCTGAACTCGACGCCGGGCGTGTAGCCGCGCTCGGGGTGGCCCGGCAGCCGGCTCTCGAACTCGCGGTGCTGGAGCAGGCGCTCGACCGGCATGTGGCCGTCGAGCACGCTGAGCAGGTACTGCGTCGCCACGCGGTGGCCCGCCTCGTCGTAGAAGACGGGCCGCACCTTCGCGCCGCCGCGGATGAGCGCGCGCGTGATCAGCACCTCGGGCACGGTGTCGAAGGCGCCGCCGCTGTGCCCCGAGAGGCCCTTCGCGCCGGAGAGGCCGGTGAAGAAGGTGATCACGTCGCGGCAGAGCGCGACGTCGTGCGCGAGCGCCTCCTTCTCCGCGCTCGAGAGCGTCTTGGCCTGAGGACCGAGGGTCGGACGACGGAGCGCGCCGAGGTCGATGGGGAAGCGGGTGTCCTTCACGCCGCGGAAGCTAGTCGTCGCGGCTCGTTTTCGCCAGCCGCGTCTCCTCACGGCGCGGTGGCGGAATTCTCGCCCGACGGATCCCGTCGAGCGAGGCGCGCCGTCAGCCCGCGGAGAGGAAGGAGGCGTCGGGGATCGTCGTCCACGCGCCCCCGCCCGTCGGCCGCGTCGCGAGGCTCGGGACGCCGCCGTTCGAGCTCGCCCGCACGTCGATGTAGCCCGGCGTCCCGAACATCGAGACGGGGCACCCGAAGTTGGCGAAGGCGCTCACGTTGTAGGAGTCGAAGATCGGACCGACGACGTAGACGCGGGAGGGCCTGCCGTACCGGTGCGACACGGCGTCCGCGACCGCCGACAGGCGGGATCGATCGCCGAGCGTGACGTGGACGCCGACGAACGAGCCGCCCATCCAGCATGCGACGGCGACGCAGGTCTGGACGTTGGGGAAGATCAGGTCGTCGCCGCTCACGATGTTCGCCATCGAACCGGTCAGCTCATAGACGGGAGTGGTCATCGGATCCTCGTAGGTGAGAGCGCGGGAACTCGAGCCGAGCGAGCGGCGTCGTGTCCGAGCCGCTCGCGCGCGACGACCGCGTGATCGCCCCGCGCTCGCAGCATGGATCCGTCGAGCGGCTTCCCGCCACTCCTTCCGAGCCCGAGAGGCAACCCAGGGTCCCTCGCACCCGCCGCGCCAGCGCGCCCTCGGCGGGGCGGCTCCCGTCGAGCCAGGCGCGCCGTCAGCGCCGGCGCGCGGCGCGGCTCGCGAGGTGCTTCGCGAGGAAGCGCCCCGTGTGGGAGGCCTTCACACGCGCGACCGCCTCGGGCGTCCCCTCGGCGACGATCCGCCCGCCGCCCTCCCCACCCTCGGGGCCGAGGTCGACGAGCCAGTCGCAGGCGGCGATCACGTCGAGGTGGTGCTCGACGACGAGCACGCCGTTGCCGCGATCGACGAGGCGCTGGAGCACGCCGAGGAGCCGCTCGACGTCCGTGAAGTGGAGGCCCGTCGTCGGCTCGTCGAGGACGTAGAGCGTCCTGCCGGTGTCCCTCCGCGCGAGCTCGCGCGCGAGCTTGATGCGCTGCGCCTCGCCCCCCGAGAGCGTCGTCGCGGGCTGGCCGAGGCGCGCGTAGCCGAGGCCCACCTCGACGAGCGTCGCGAGGATCCGCGCGAGCGCCGGGTGCGCGCCGAAGAGCGCGTGGCACTCGACGATCGGCGTCTCGAGCACGTCCGCGACGCTCTTCCCCTTGTAGCGGACGGCGAGCGTCTCGTCGTTGTAGCGGCGGCCATGGCAGACGTCACAGGTCACGTACACGTCCGAGAGGAAGTGCATCTCGACCTGGACGACGCCCGCGCCCTGGCAGGCCTCGCAGCGGCCGCCCTTCACGTTGAACGAGAAGCGCCCGGACGAGAACCCGCGCGCGCGCGCCTCGGGGAGCGAGGCGAAGACCTCGCGGATCTCGTCGAACGCCTTGGTGTAGGTGCCCGGGTTCGAGCGCGGTGTGCGGCCGATCGGCTGCTGATCGATCGCGACGACCTTGTCGATGGCGTCCGCCCCGACGATCGCGGCGTGCGCGCCGACGCGATCGCTCGCGCCGTGGAGCCTCCGCGCGAGCGCGGGGAGCAGGATCCCGCTCACGAGCGAGCTCTTGCCGGCGCCCGAGACGCCCGTCACGCCGACGAGCGCGCCGAGCGGGATCCGCACGTCGATCCCGCGGAGGTTGTGCTCGCGCGCGCCCTCGACGACGAGCCACCCCGAGGGCGCGCGGCGCGCCTCGGGGAGCTCGATCCGCCGCTTCCCCGCGAGGAATTGCGCCGTCGACGAGCGCGCGAGCGCGGCCCGCGTCGCGAGCCGGGACGGCGGCCCCTCGAAGACGACGCGGCCGCCCTCCTCGCCCGCGCCGGGCCCGAAGTCGACGAGGTGATCGGCGGCGCGGATCGTCTCCTCGTCGTGCTCGACGACGAGCACCGAGTTGCCCAGATCGCGCAGGCCCTCGAGCGTCCGGAGCAGGCGCGCGTTGTCCCGCGCGTGCAGGCCGATCGAGGGCTCGTCGAGCACGTACATCACGCCCGACAATTCGCTCCCGAGCTGGCTCGCGAGGCGGATGCGCTGGGCCTCGCCGCCCGAGAGCGTGTTCGCGGCGCGCTCGAGCGTGAGGTACTCGAGCCCGACGTTCAGCAAGAAGCCGAGGCGGGCGTCGATCTCGCGGAGCACGCCCTCCGCGATCGTCCGCTCCTTGCGCGAGAGCGCGAGCCCCCGGAAGAAGCCGGCGGCCTCGGTGACGGTGAGCGCGGAGAGCTCCGCGATGCTCTTGTCGGCGATCGTGACGGCGAGCGACGCGGGGCAGAGGCGCGCCCCGCGGCACGCGTCGCAGGGCTGGTCGCGCAGGTAGCGCGCGTACTGCTCGCGCATCTTCTCGGAGCTCGTCTCCTCGTAGCGCCGCATGAGCGTCGGGATGATCCCGGGGAAGCGCATCGCCCAGCTCCCGTGGCTGCCCTTGCCCTCCTCACCCCACTCGACCTGCACGCGCTCCTCGCCGAGGCCGTAGAGCACCTGCCGCCGCTGCTTCGCGGAGAGCGCGCTCCAGGGCGCGTCGAGGTCGACGCCGGTCGCCTCGGCCATCGCGGAGAGGATGCGAAAGGTCCAGCCCTCGCCGCGGGCCGCCGCGCTCGCCCAGGGCACGATCGCGCCCTCGCGGATCGTGCGCGACGGATCGGGCACGACGAGCGCGGGGTCGATCTCGAGCACGCTCCCGAGGCCGTGGCAGCGCGGGCACATCCCGAGGGGGCCGTTGAACGAGAAGCTCGCGGGCGAGAGCGCCGGGTAGCTCACGCCGCAGCACTGCCGCGCCTCGCTGAAGGTGAGCGCCTCGCCGCCCGCCTCCCGCTCGATCCGGACCTCGCCGCCGCCCCGCCCAAGGCCCAGCTCGACCGCCTCGGCGAGCCGCCGCCGCTCGCGCTCCTCGAGCGCGACGCGGTCGACCACCACCTCGAGGTCGTGCTTCCTCTTCTTCTCGATCGCGATCGGCCCATCGAGCCGCGTGATCACGCCGTCGAGCCGCACGCGGGCGAAGCCGTCTCGCCGCAATTCCTCAAAGATGTCGCGGAATTCGCCCTTCCGCTGCCGCGCGATCGGCGCGAGCACGAGGACGCGCTCGCCCTCGGCGCGCGCCTCGAGCGCGAGGACGTCGCGCACGATCTCGTCGACGCTCCGCCCGCGCACGGGCGCTCGGCAGACGTGACAGCGCTGCGTCCCCACGCGCGCGTAGAGCACGCGCAGGTAGTCGTGGATCTCGGTGATCGTCCCGACGGTCGAGCGCGGGTTGCCGCTCGCGCTCTTCTGCTCGATCGCGATGGTCGGCGAGAGCCCCGAGAGCCGCTCCACCTTCGGCCGATCGAGGCGGCCGAGGAATTGGCGCGCGTACGCGGAGAGGCTCTCGACGTAGCGGCGCTGCCCCTCGGCGTAGAGCGTGTCGAACGCGAGGCTCGACTTCCCCGAGCCGCTCGGCCCCGTGAAGACGACGAGCGCGCCCTTCGGCAGGACGAGCCGATCGACGCTCAGGTTGTGCTCTCGCGCTCCGTCGATCTCGATGCGATCCCTTGCCACGACGCGGACACCTCGCTCCCTCGCGCGCCCGGGCCCGCGAGGACGAAGCGCGAGGCCGCCGAGCGAGCGCCACGAACGCCGACGCCCGGCGGCGGCCGGGCGTGTCACCGCGTCACGCGGGCGCCCGACGAGAGGCGCTTCGCGGGCGAGGCGTGGCGATCGGCCGGATCAGGCCTTGCCGAGCGCGGCGACCTGCGCCGCGAGCCGCCCGATCGAGCGCGAGCCGGCGTTCTGGTGCATCACGCCCTTGGTCACGGCCTTGTCGATCGTGCTCGTCGCGAGCGTGAGCGCCTTCGCCGCGCCGCTCTTGTCGCCGGCCGTGATCGCCGCGCGGACCTTCTTCACCACCGTGCGCACGGTGGTGCGGACGTGCTTGTTGCGCGCGGTGCGGCGCTCGGTCTGGCGGATGCGCTTGATGGCAGATTCGACGTTGGCCACGGATGCTCCCAGGGAAACGAGACGAGAAGTCGCGAACCGAGGTCGAGGGGACCCCGAAAGGCCGCGAAGACTTACCGGCGGCCTCGGCGGTGTCAAGCGGGATCCCGGCTCGCCGGCTCGACGCGGGCGAGGCCGAGTGCCAGCGCGCTGGCACCCCGTCAGGGGTTGATCACGTCGGCCATCGAGAAGTCGATCGCGCGGCGCTTGCCGCCCCAGGGGCGCGCGTGCTCGCGGCGGGCGGCCGCGTGCACCGGGGGATCGCCCGGGAGCGCGAGGCACGCGCGGTAGTCGGCGATCGCGCTCTCCCTGGCGCCCCGCTCGCCTCGGGCGCGCGCCCGCCAGAGGTGAAAGGCGGCGACGCGCTCGGGGTGCGGGTGGCCGATGGCGATGGCGCGGCTGAACGCCTCCTCCGCGTGCGCGTCGTTCCGCAGCTCGAGCGCGATGAGGCCGCGGAGGTAGTGGTAGAGCGGCTCCTCGGGCGCGAGGCGGCAGGCCTCCTCCATCGCGACGAGGGCGCCCTCGGGATCGCTCTGATCGAGGTGGAGGCCCTCGGCGTCGCGATAGCGCGCGAACGCCCGCCGCGCCGCCTCGCGCTCGCCGTCGTCGATGGTGAAGCTCGGCCGCTCGAGCGCGCGCCGCTCGCCGCGGAGATCGAACGCGACGAACCGGTTGCGGCTCACGGGCGCCTCGCCGGTCGCCACCCAGACGAGCCCGTCCTCGGGCGCGAAGACGACCGAGCCGACCGTCATCACCATGCTGATCGCCTCGCTCAGCCGGCACTCGGGGAGCCCGCGATCGGCCAGGATAGCGGCGAGCGAGCGCACGTCGTGCCTCCCAGCGCCCGCGGCGAGCCCCTCGTTCGCGCGGCGATGACGCGCGCCGTTGTGACGCCAGTAGCTGCCGTAGAGGTTCGTCTCCGTCCGCCCGAGCGCGTCGTCGAGGTAGATGTTCGCGTACCCGAAGGTGTCCTTGGCCTTCTGCGCGCGGGGATCGAGCGGGCGCCCGCCGCCGAAGCGGAACGCCCGCTGGCGCGCCGGGCTCTCCTCGAAGCAGAGCACCTCGCGGGCCTTCCCGTCGGTGACGAGGTAGGTGAAGCAGCCGATGTGCTTGGTTCGCGCGAGGATGCGCTCGGCGTCGTCGAGGCTCTCGGCCTCGCGCATCACCTCGTCGCCGACGAGCCCGATCGGCGTCCCCCCGAGGCGCGCCTGATCGGTGAACATGTGCTGGTGGACGGTGAGCGTGAGCCCCGCCTCGTTCATCGCGGTGATGCCGCCGAGCACGACGCCGGCGGCCGCGATCGACACGTAGCGCTGGCCGCGCTCGGGCGCGTGGAAGAAGACGCCCTGCGTCGCCGGCCAGCACGCGACGCCGTGGTAGTCGAAATTGCGCGCGTGGTAGAGCTTGCCGTCCGCGGTCGCCTCGCCCCACGCGATCGCGCTCGTGCACCCGAGGCCGAGCGAGAGGCGGTGGACGACCGCCGGGCCGGGCGCGCGGAGCTGTTGGAGCCGCGCGGCGAGCCAGAGCATCGTGTCGGGCATCGTCGCGCCCTCGAGCACCTCCTCGAAGGGGATGCCCGATCCGAGAGAGAGCCCGCGCAGCGTCTCCTCGGCGAAGCGCGGGATCCCGCTCGCCACGCGCGCGCCGACGAGCCCCTGGAGCGCGGGCCAGACGAGCGGGCTGAGCGGGCCGACCGCCGAGTCGCCGATCAGCTTGCGCACGTAGCTCCGGTAGTACGGGATCGGCCCCTTCGGGATCTCCTCGCGGAGCAGCTCGCCGTGCTGGCGACCCATCTCGTGGAAGCTCCCCGCGACCCGCACGACGTGGAGGCCGTCGTGGCGCTCGTGCCACCCCGCCCCGCTCGTCCGCCGCGTGGGCGCGCTCTTCGTCGTCGATCGCGTGCTCTCTTCGTCCCAAGCGAGGCTCATCGTCGCCTCTCCTTTCCGGCCTTCGCCGTCGATCCCCTCGTGCCCCCGCGCCCCCCGCTCGATCCGCCGCGCCGCGCGCGCGTCACCCTCGGCGCGCTCGCGCCGTTCGCCGCGCGCGAGGAGGCGCTCGGCAGCGCCGACGGGAAGCTCTCGCCCGTGCGCGCGAGCTCCGCCGCCTGGAGGAGCCGCGGGCTCGCCCACGCGTGGAACGTCGTGATGAGCTCGCGCACGCCCTTCGCGTCGCGCTCGCGCACGAGCGCGACGAGGAGCGTGAGCGCCTGCAGGTGCGGCGCGGGCGCGGGGCGCGTCGCGCGAAAGAGCGGCGCGAGGTCCTCCGCGACGAGCTCGTTCCAGGTGTAGAGCATCACGAAGAGCGGGTTCTGCGTGGCGTGCGCGAGCGCGCGGCCGACCAGGAGCGAGCGCTCGGCGTAGAGGTCCGGATCGTGGACCGCGGCCTCGAGCGCCGCGAGCGCGCGATCGAGCGCCTCGAGGTCTCGCTCGGTGCGCCGCTCCGCCGCGAGCGAGGACATCTCGACGTCGAGGAGCGCCCGCACCTCGAGCAGGCCCTCGAGCATCGCGCGGTCGATCACGCCGGGTCGGGGCGAGAGCATCGCGCGCACCACCTCGGGCGAGAGCGAGCGGAGCGGATCGAGCACCTCCGTGCCGCGCCGCCGGACGGGCCGGACGAGCCGGTGCACCTCGAGGAGCTTGATCGCCTCGCGCACCACGCTCCGGCTCGTCCCGTGCTCCTCGGCGATCGCGTCCTCGCGCGGGAGGATCGCGCCAACGGGGAGCTCGCCCGAGACGATGCGCTCGAGCAGGGCGTGCGCGACGACGTCCGCCTTGCGCTCGCTGGGCGCCCCGTCGCTGGCTCCGTCACTCGTCATAGAAGTCTTATTACGTCGGACTTATTGAACAGTCGACCGATGTAACGTCACGCTTGCGTCACGGTTTCGTCTCCGAACGTGGCCCCCGGCCGGAGGAGCTCCTCGGCGTCCTGCTAGGCTCACGCCATGAGCGAACACCACCTCGCGACGCACCCCGGCGCTCGAAGGCGCTCTCTCGCGCTCATCGCGCTCGTCGCGCTCGCTGCGGGCTGCGCCACGGCGGGCACGCTCCACATGAGGGCGGCCCGCGCCCTCCCCGCGCTCGACGCGCCGCCCGCGGGGCGCGCGCGGGTCGTCTTCGCGATGCCCGGCCGCAGCCGCGGCGTCGTCGGGATCGTCGATCAGCGCGGGACCTTCTACGGCGAGCTCGACTCCGAGAGCGCCTTCGCGGTCGAGGTCGAGCCCGGCGCGTACCGCTTCTACGCGATCCGCGATCGCAACGGCGCGGCCGTCGACGTGCCGCGCCTCGAGGCCGGCCAGACCGCCTACGTCGAGGGCGTCGATCCCCGCTTCACGAGCTTCGTCTTCCGCTCGCTCACCGGCTGCGACGAGGCCGCCCGCGCGGCGCGCCGCGGCCTCGATCGGCTCCGCTGGCTCGAGCCCGATCCGAGCGCGTCACACGAGGCCGTGATCGCGTCGCTCGGCGACATCCCGCGGCGCATCGACGAGGCCGATCGCGATCTGCGCGCCATGACGCCGGCGGAGCGCCGCCTGCGCACGGTCGATCCCGAGAGCCTCGCCGCCGTCGCGGCCTGCGACGGTGGGGCGTCGGGCCCCGCGACGTCGAGCGAGCCCGCGTCGAGCGAGCCGAGCGCGCCCGCGTCCGAGCCGAGCGCGGCGACGACGAGCGAGGGCGGCGCGAGCGGCGGCTGACAGCGCCCGCTAGCCGAGCTCCGCGAGCGCGGCGTGGACGAGGCCGAGGAGCAGGATCACCGCGACGTCGCTCCGGAGCGCGCGATCGCCGAGGCCGACGCGCACGAACGAGGCCGCCTCGAGCTCGCGGCGCTCGCGATCGGTGAAGCCGCCCTCGGGCCCGATCGCGAGGAGCACGCGGCCACGGGCGCGTCCGGGCCAGCGCTCGATCGCCCCGCGGATCGAGCGGGTCTCGCCGACGTCGGCGTAGAGGCGGAGCTCGTCCTCGCGCGCCGGGCCAAGCTCCGTCCGCACGAGCCACGCGAACGAGCGGTGGACGCTCACCTCGGGGAGCCGCGTGTCGCGCGCCTGCTCGAGCCCCTCGACGAGCCGCTCTCCGAGCGCGCCCGGCTCGAGGATCGTGGCGTCGAAGTAGTAGCGCTCGACGCGGTGGGCGCTCGAGAGGAGGAGGCGAGCGACGCCGAGCTGCGCGATCGGCGAGAGCAGCCGCGCGAGCACCTTCGGGCGCGGGAGGCAGAGCAGGAGATCGACGCGGCTCCTCGGCGGGACGAGCTCGAGCGCCTCGATCACGAGCGTCGCTGTGTGCTCGTCGATCGCGGCGATCCGCGCCTCGCCCACCGCGCCGTCGAGCACACCGACCCGCACCCGATCGCCGACCGAGAGCCGCAGCACCTCGCGGAGGTGTCGCGCGCGCCGATCGCGGACGACGACGCGGAGCTCGCCCTCCGCCCGGACGAGCTCCTGCTCCGCGAAGAGGACGAGGTTCACGCGACCTCGCGCGAGCGGCAGGCGCGCGCGCTCACGGGAGCACCCCGATCGCGAGCTTGAGGGGCGGCTCGCCGTCGAAGCTCGGGAAGTCCTCCTCCGGCCCGAGGAGCTCGAGCGAGGCGATCGGCCGCCCGAGCTTCTCGGCGGTGCGAAGGAGGACGGCCTCGAAGCGCTCCCGCGAGACGCTCGGGACGTGGTTCGAGGCGACGAGCAGGCCGCCCGGCCGCACGCAGCGCATCGCGGGCTTGAGGAGGCTCGGGTAGTCGCCGACGACGTCGATCGCGCCGAAGGGCGTCTTCGCCCAGCGCGGCGGATCGAGCACGACGAGGTCGAATGTGCGCGGCAGAAAGCGCGCGAAGGGGCGGCGGCTCCCCCTCCCCTTCACCGGCAGGCCGGCGAGCTGGCGCAGGGTCGGGATCGCGTCCGCCTCGATCGCGCGGAACGCGGGCTCGCCGAAGCCGTTCATGCGCGCGTTCTTCGCGCCCACCGCGAGCGCGGAGCGCGCGAAGTCGACGTTCCACACCTCGCGCGCGCCCCCCGCCAGCGCCGCGACGCCGACCCCGCAGGTGTAGGCGAAGAGGTTGAGCACGCTCGCGCCCTCGGCGTGAGCGCGCACGAAGCGCCGCGCGGCACGAAAATCGAGGAAGAGCAAGGGATCTCGGCCCCGATGGCGGGGGCTCACCTCGTACGCCAGCCCGAGCTCGTGGCCCACGAAGGGCCCCGCGTGCTCGAAGGGCGGCTGCGCCCCACGATCTTCGCCGCGCACGTTCCAGGCGAGGAGGAGGTCTTCGCCGAGGGCGCGCCGCGCCTCCTCCGCGAGCCGCGCGATCGTCTCGTCGTCGAACGAGGTGTCGCCCGCGCGAGTCTGGACGAGCAGGACGGGCCCGTAGCGGTCGATCGAGAGCCCCGGCGCCCCCTCCGCGACGCCGTGGAAGAGGCGCACGCAGTCCGTCCCCTCGGTCCGCGCGCGCTCGAAGAGGGCCGCGCGAGCGGTGAGCGCGGCGCGGAGGCGTTCGAGGAGGGTCACCTCCCCTCGATACACGAAGGGCTCCCCGGCGGCGAGCCGAGGAGCCCTCGCGGCCTCGGAGTGTGCCCGTCAGCCGGGGAAGGCCTGCACCGTGTTCTGTTGGACGCCGGAGCTCCCGTTGTTGCCGCAGGAGGTGCCGCCGCCGCCGCCGCTCCCGATGGAGAAGATGAGCGGCGTGATCTCGCGAAACACCGAGGATGTCCCGGTCCCCCAGACGCCCACGCTCGGCCCACCGGCGCCGCCGCCGCCACACCCACCCGGGGAGCCGCTACCCCCCGCTCCTCCGTTTCCACCCGCGCCTTGCGTGTCGGACGTGATCGGAGCGCCGGTCCCTCCGGGGCCACCCGAGCCACCAGGACCCCCCGCACCGCCCGCGCCACCCGTCCCACCACCCGCGGTCTGCACGCGCGTCTGGTGGACGGAGATCGTGGAATCGATGAGCACGATGCCGATCGACGCGCCGCCTCCGAGACCGCCCTGTCCGCCGCCGCCGCCCGAGCCACCGCCGCCGCCGCCGCCGCCGCCACGCCCCGTCCCGAAGTAGCTGCCGAGCACGTAGTCGCAGTTCTCTCCGCCGCCTGCGCCACCACCACCGCCGCCGCCGCCCACGCCACCGGTGCTGCCCGCGCCGCCACGGCTCGGCGACCACGCGGCCTCCGCGCTCATCGTGCCGAGCCCCGACCCCGACGAGCCGTGAGGGCCCGTCCCGCTCGCGTTACACCCTGGGCCACCGTTGCCGCCCGGGCGCGGATCGCCGTCGCTGCAGCCGAGCCCGCTCGAGCCGCTGCCGGCACCTCCGCTCCCGCCGTAGCCGCAGGACCCGGACGAGCCCGGGCTGCCCGCGAGCCCCTCGGCGCGATAGCGACCCGAGGTACCGCGACCTCCGCCCAGCGAGCCTCCTGCTCCGCCGCTCTCGTTGACCCCGTCGCTCCCCCGCGTGCCGCTCGCGCCAGCCGTCCCGGCTGCGCCCGGAGCGCCCTCGCCGCCGCGGCCGGCGAGCACGTTCACCCAGCGGAGGGTGAGGTGATCGCTCGAACCGCGGACGAGCAGCGTCATCGTCGAGGCGCTCGACGTGCCGCTCCGGTCGGTGGTCGTCAGGTTCACGCGATCGATCGTCACCGGCGACGTGAGCCCCTCGGCGCGAACCGCCGTGGCCGCCGTGCTGCTCAGGATCGCGCGCGTGTCGGTGCGGGACGCGAAGTCGTCCGAGTAGCCGCCATAGAAGCTGACCCCGCTCGAGAGCGAGAGGGTCGTCGACATGTTGTAGGTCGCGGTCGCCACGAGGACCTGGCTGCGGCCCGAGGTCGTCGCGACGATGAGCGCGCGCGCGAAGGTCGCGACGGGCGTCGTCGTCGTCAGGCCGTCGTTGGAGTCGGAGCCGCGGCTGCTGACGAAGACGGCGCGCGCGCGATCACCGTCGATCCCATCGCAATTCGAGTCGCTGAACCCGTCGTCCGGCACGTCGATCCCGCCGCTCGCCGTGCAGCGGTACTCGCACCCGTTCGCCGGGTTCCCGTCGCCGTCGATGTAGCCCATCTCGCACTCGACGCCGCACGCGCCGGCCGCGCAGATGGCCACCTGGTGGTTGGTCGCGGGCGGCGCCGGGCACACGACGCAGTCGTTCGAGCCCGTCCCGCAGTGCGTGACGTTCGTGAGCATGTCCGCGTACGGCGTCTGGACGCACGCGCCCGCGTCGTCGGAGCACTCGTCGATGGTGCAGCTGTTCGCGTCGTCGCACTCGCGGAGACCGGCGCTCCGGCAGCGCCCCCCGACGCAGGTCTCGGGCCCGTTGCAGAAGATCCCGTCGTCTCGGCAGTCGGCGTCGAATTCGCACGGCGGCGCGTCGGCGCAGCCGATACCCGTGTAGCAGCGCGTCCCGTCCGGGCAGAGCGAGTCGTTCGGCGTGTTCACGCAGCGATCCATCGAGGGGCTGCAGGAGTCCAGGGTGCAGGTGATGCCGTCGTCGCAGCTCGGGACGGCCGTCGCCGCGCAGCGCCCCGCGATGCACGAGAGCCCCCCGTTACAGAAGATCCCGTCGTCGGGGCAGTCCTCGTCGCGCGTGCAGCTGCCGGCCGATCCGTCGGGGCGCGACGCGTCGCTCGCGTCCTCGGGCGCGCCATCCAACGCGCCACCGTCGCGGCGGCCCGCGTCACCTCCGGGCGCCGTCGTCCCTCCCTCCGCGCACGACGCGAGGAGGAGCGCCCCCCCGATCACGAGAGCCCACGCAAGCCAACGATGCTTGGACATCACACACCTCGTCCAGGTTAGTCCTCCGATCACGATAGAGGAAAACGGCGTCCCGCGTCGAGAGCGTCGTCGATCCACGTCGAAACGAGCCGTCGACGGGGGCGCGCCGTCAGTGCCGGCCGAGGGTCCGACGCACGAGCGCGACGAGCGCCATCGGATCGATCGGCTTCACGACGAAGCCATCGGCGCCGAGCGTCTGGAGCAGCCGCCAGTCGGGCGCGCCGCCGGTCGCCGTCGCGACGACGATCGGCATCTTCTCGGAATTCGCGGTGCCGCGGAGCGCGGCGGTCAGCTCGAGCCCGTTCATGCCGGGCATGTCGAGATCGATGACCGCGAGCGAGGCGGGGCGCTGCTCGATCGCCCGCAGGGCCTCGGTCCCGTCCGCGACCTGGACCACGGTCGAGCCCTCGAAGGCGAACGCGAGCGTCTCGCCGACGAGCTCGGCGAAGTCGCGATCGTCGTCCGCGACGAGGAAGCGCAGCCCCGTGTTGTTCGCGCTGACGCTCTCGCGCGCCGAGAGCAGCGCCCGTCGCAGCGCGTCGACGCTCGGCGTGCGGTCGGCCGGATCCTTCGCCATCGCGCCGAGCAGCACCTTGTCGAACGCGACGGGGAGATCCCCGCGGATCTCGCTCGGAGGGCGCGGGGTGCCCTCCACGTGAGCGGTCATCATCTCGATCGCGTCGTCCGTCTCGTAGGGCAGGTGGCCGGTGAGCAGCTCGTAGGCCATCACCCCGAGGGAGTAGACGTCGGCGCGATCCTGCATGCCGGGCGGCACGGCGGCGCCGGTCACGCTCTCGGGGGCCATGTACGCTGGCGTGCCCGAGACCGTTTCGCGGTCCGCCTTGCGCGGGCGATCGAGGATGCGCGCGAGCCCGAGGTCCGCGACGCAGACGCGGAACGCGGGCCCGATGAGGACGTTCGTCCACTTGAGGTCGCGGTGGATGGCGCCCGCCTTGTGGATCGCGGCGACGCCCCGGCAGACCTGATCGATGATCCCGATCGCCTCGTCGATCGCGATGTCCGCGCCGCCGCGCTTGGCCATCCACGCCTCGACGTGGGTCCCCGGGACGTACTCCATCACGAAGTAGGGCGAGTGGCGGTACTCGTCGAAGGCGTAGATCTCGACGACGTTCTCGTGCCGGACCCGCGCCATCGCGCGGGCCTCCTCGAGGAAGCGCTGGTGGGCCTCGGGGCTCGAGACGTAGTCGGGGTGGATGAGCTTGATCGCCACGTCGCGCTCGAGCCGGACGTCGCGCCCCAGCAAGACCACGCCCATCGCCCCCTCGCCGAGCACCCGCGTGATCGCGTACGTCCCCGCGAGCATCTCGCCGACGGATGGGATCCACCTCGAGTCAGGGGTCGTATTCGACAAGAGAGCGTCCTCGAGGATGCTGGTGAGACCGGTCGAAGCGAGCTCGGCGCTCGCGGCACGGAGTCGACCTCGAGGGCGCGAGGTCAGGGAGCCGTGGGGGTGCCTCCCCAGGGAGGAGGCGCCGTCGGGTGACAGGATCGAGCCGACGCGAGGAAACGATGCCTGCTCCGGCGACATCATGCAAGAATGAGGCGTGGCGCGCGCGGACGACGAAGACGAGCGGCGAGACGATGTCGGAGCGGGCGCGCGCCTCGACGCCCTCGAGGCGCGCCTAGCTGCGCTCAAGCTCAAGATGCTGAGCGGCCTGCCCGCGCGAGCCGACGAGCTCGAGGCTGCCGTCTCACGCCTCGACACCGCCGAGCCCGACGCCCGAGACGAGCTGAGGCGCCTGGGCCACAAGCTCCGTGGGGTCGCGGGGAGCTATGGGCTCGCGGAGCTCGGCGCGCTCTCCGGATCGCTCGAGGCGGCCGCGCGCGATGTGACGCTCGAGGTCAGCGGGCTCCGAGCGCGGGCGCTCGAGCTCGCCCAGCGGGCGCGGCGAGCCGCGCGCCAAGAAGAGCATCCGGCGACCACGCCGGCTCGCGGGCCCCTCGAGGCCGCCGGCGGGGCGAGCCCGGCCTTCGGGGCCGAGCGACCCGAAGGCGTGTCGCTCGCCGGGCGGCTCGTCCTCGGCGCCGACGACGACGACGCGACCCGTCGCCTCCTCTCGCTCACCTTCTTTCAGATGGGTCGGATGCGCGGGGGCGTCGTCGAGGGGGGTCAACAGCTCCTCGCGGCGCTCGAGCGAGAGGCGCGGGTCGACTTCGTCGTGGTCGACGCGATGATGCCGGAGATGAACGGCCTCGAGGTCCTCCGTGCCCTCGTCGAGCGCGGGCTCGAGGGGCGGGTCGGTCGCTTCGCGATCCTCTCCGCGGCCGCTCCCGAGGAGCTCGGCTGGGTCATCCCCGCGGGGCTCGAGGTCGGCTGGCTCCGCAAGCCGTTCCGGCCGAAGGATCTCCTCGACGCGCTGCGCGCGCTCGTGCTCGACGCCTCCCCCGCGCGCTGATCCCGATGGCGAGCGCCGAGGCGGCGAGCGCGAGCGCGGGGCGGCGGGACGGGGGCCGCGCCGAACAGCTCCCCGCCCGCGCGCGAGGGACGCCGTTCGGGTAGATGGCGCAGAGGGCCTCCACGTCGTCGTCCCCGAGCTCGCGCTTGCTCGTCTCCCCGAGCGGCGCGCTCCCGAACAGGGTCGCGCGGGGATCGTCGCTGTGCGCGAGGCCCAGGGCGTGTCCGAGCTCATGGGTGAGGGTGTTCGCGAGATCGTCGTGGCCGGGGAGCGGCGGCGTGGCGGTCGAGAAGCGGAAGTCGACCGCGTTGAGGTCGATGTCGGCGTCGAGGAACGCGCCGCTCGCGCGATCGTAGGCGTAGGACGTCAGCGCGAGCGTCTCGGGCCCGATCTCCGCCGGCCAGCTCGCGACGCGGGCGACGACGCGGTTCTCCCCGTCGGGCGCGCCGCCATCGAGGTTCGTCAGGAGCCCCCACGCCTCCCCGCCGTCGAGCAGCTCGATGCGCGAGCAACCACCCGCGAGGCTCCACGCGGCGAGCGAGCCCCGAAAGGCGTCCTCGAGCTCGGCGCGGGAGAGGCCGGCCGGCTCGCCCGCCGCGAGGCGGAAGCTCACGCGCGGGCTCTCCCAGAAGAGCGGCGGCGCGTCGGGTCGGTCCTCGACGTGCTCGCGGCGGTAGGCGTGGGCGCCGCCCGGCGCGAGGAGCCCCGCGAGCACGATCGCGAGCGCGAGCAGGAGCGGTCGCATGCCCCCGAGCCTGCCAGAACCGCGGCCTCGGCTCACCCGCCCGGCGCGATTGCCGCACTGCGTCAAGGAATTCGGCGTGTCTTGCTGCACTCTCGTCCAGGTGTCTGATAGAGTCGCCGCCGCATGGTTCGGCTCCGTCGTGTGCCTGTCTTCGTGAGCACGCTCGCGCTCGTCGCGGGGTGTGGCTCGGCCGATCGCGCCGAGGTCACGGGGATCGTCCGCGATGGCCGGACGGGTGCGCCCGTGGCTGGGGCTCGTGTGACCGGCGCCGATGGCGTCGCGACGCACACCGATGCGGATGGCCGCTTCACGATCGCCGTGACGCGAGGCCTCCGGACCCAGCTGCGCGTGAGCGCCGAGGGGCACGTCGACGCGGTCCAATCGCTCGGCGAGCCACAGGCGCTCGGCGGCCTCGACTTCACGCTCGATCCGGTGGTGATCACCGATCTCGGCGAGGCCGGAGGCGAGCCACCCGATCCGGACGCCGTCGTCCGATGGGCCACCGCGGACTGGATCGCCGAACGCTTCTCGCGCGGTCACGCCGAGAGGCGGCTCGATGAGCGGGGCGAGGAGGACGGCGGTTGGCGCTGGATCGAGCACGCGAGCGAGCCGCCGCGACGTTCGTGCCCGATGCTCGAGCCCGGGGCGATCGAGGCGAGCGAGCCGCCAGACGTCCCGATCGAGGTCGACGCGCGCGAGGCGCCGTGGCTCGGCTCGGGCGCGACCTGCGTGCGCTGCCATCGCGATGACGAGGCAGGGAACCAGGCGAACGTCGTGCTCGGTGGGAGCCACGCCGGCCTCGGCGACTCGTGCCTCTCCTGCCACGCGACGGACGGTGCGTTCGAGCGGCGCTCCTGCGATCGGTGTCACGGCGTAGGTATCGAAAACGACACCGAGGAGCATTCGTGGTACATCGAGCTCGATCAGTTCGCGATCGGCCACCCTCGCTACGATGACGCGATCGCGCGCGCGAGGGACGCGATGGCGAGGCGGCTCGAAGAGCGGCGCGCGATCGAGGACTGGATCGCCGCGCTCGTCCGGGACGGCTCCCGCGGGGCCCACGATCCGCGCCTGGTTCGCCGGCTCTACGAGGCGTCGGCGCGCTGAGGGCGCGGCGGGCTCGACGTGATCCGTCGAGGAGGGGGCGCGCCGGCCCGCGGCGCCGCTCGAGGTCCCTCCGGGCGGCTCGTCGCTCGCCCGAGGGCGTCGCGATCAGGGCGACTCGTCCGGCACCGTCGCCGTGGGGAGATCCTCGTCGGCGTCTCCCGCCTCGAGCTCGTCGGCCGCTTGCCGAGCCCGCCGAGCCTCGGCCCGGCGCGCCGCGTACTCGGGGTGCGGGCGCGCGGAGCGTGGCAAGCACTGGACGCCGCTCGGGGGGCGCCGCCCCCGCCAGGTGAGCTGCGCGGTCCGCGGCCCAATGTGCGGCCGTAGGAGCGGCGCCGCGTCGCAGTGCTCCCCATCGCGGATGAGCATGAAGTGGAGGTGGGGGCCGTGGCTCAGGCCGGTGTTGCCGAGGTGAGCGATGACCTGGCCCCGCTCGACGAGCTGCCCCGGCGCGACGGCGAGGTCGCGGTTGTGCGCGTAGGCCGTGACCCAGCCGTTCGGGTGCTGGATCATCACGAAGTTGCCGTAGCCCGAGACGCCGTCCCCCGCGTACGCGACGATCCCGCGCTCCGCGGCGCGGATCGCCGTCCCGGTGCTCCCGCGGATGTCGATCGCGAGGTGGTAGCCGGCCACGCCGCTCCCCCAGCCTCGGATGAACTCGCCGCCCCGGACGGGCAGCGCCAACGTCCCGGCGAGGCGCCGAGCCGAGC
>JBDHVC010000005.1:0-146510 GCA_039809495.1 Sandaracinaceae bacterium | reverse complement strand
ACGACGACTGCGACGGGGTCGCGGACGACGGGTACGTGAGCGTCGAGACGAGCTGCGGGGTCGGCGCGTGCGCGGCGGTGGGTCGCACGAGCTGCGTGGCGGGCGCGGTCGAGAACTCGTGTGTGCCCGGCGCGCCGGCGTCGGACGACAACTGCGACGGCGTGGACGACGACTGCGACGGGGTCGCGGACGACGGGTACGTGAGCGTCGAGACGAGCTGCGGGGTCGGCGCGTGCGCGGCGACGGGCGTGATGCGCTGCGAGGCCGGCGCGGAGGTCGACTCTTGCGAGGCGGGCGATCCGCTCTCGACCAGCGACGCGACGTGCGACGGAGTCGACGACGACTGCGACCATGAGATCGACGAGGACGGAATGTGCGACGCGCCGGACGCGGGCCCCTCGACCTCCGACGCCGGGCCGCTCGGTCGAGACGGGGGGGCCATCGAGCCGGACGGCGGCGACGAGGGCGACGCGGGTGTCGGCGACGTCGACGCGGGGATGGGGAGCGTGTCTGGCGGCAGCTGCAGCTGCCGCGCGGTCGGGGGAGCGAGCCGCGGCGGTCCGCTCGTGCTCCTCGGTCTCGGGCTGCTCCTCGCGCTCGGTGCTCGCCGCCGCCGCTGAGGCTGTCCGCGCCGAGGTCCGATGATTCAGCGACCGAGCCGTCAGCGTCCGGCGCGCGCGGCTCGAGCGCGCTGCGTCAATTTTGACTTCGCCGAGCAGCTTCGAGACACAGGGGGGCGATGGATGACGTCCAGGATCGGTTGCTCTTCGTCGTCTCGCCTCCGCGCAGCGGCTCGACGCTCCTTCAGCGGATGATCGGCTCGCACTCGCGGGTGCTCACGCACCCCGAGCCGCACCTGATCACGCCGCTCGCCTACCTCGGCTACTACGACACCGTCGACAAGGCGCCCTACGACCACATCAACAGCGCGGAGGCGATCCGCCTCTTCGTCTCCGATCTCCCCCGCGGGGAGGCGGACTACCTCGACGCCGCGCGCGCCTACGCCGACACGCTCTACGGCCGCATGCTCGAGACCGCGCCGGACAAGCGCCTCTTCATGGACAAGACGCCCGCGTACGCGCTCGTCCTCCCCTTCCTCACGCGGCTCTATCCGCGGGCGAAGTACGTCGTGCTCACGCGCCACCCGCTCGCGATCTTCTCGAGCTTCGCCAACAGCTTCTTCGACGGCGACTGGGAGCGCGCGCACGCGTTCAACCCGCTCGTCGAGCGCTACGTGCCGGCGATCGCGAGGATGCTCCGCGAGCGCCCCTCGCCCCTCGTCCACGTCCGGTACGAGGAGCTCGTCGCCTCCCCCGAGCAGCACCTCTCGCGCGTCTTCGCGTACGCGGGGCTCGAGGACGAGCCGGAGGCGGTGAACTACGGCGAGCGCTTCCACGGCAAGGCGGGCCCGGGGGATCCCATCTCGGTCAGCCAGCACTCGCGCCCGGTCACCGACTCGCTCCACAAGTGGGCGGCGGAGCTCCGCGCGAGCGATCGCAAGCGCGCGCTCGCGGAGGCGATGATCGCGCGGGTCTCGGACGAGGACCTCGAGACGTGGGGCTGGCCGCGGGAGCGGGTCTTCGACGCGCTCCGCGAGGCGGGGGGCGCCGAGGCGCCCAAGCCGGTGATCAACGCGTACACGCTCCAGCGCAAGATCATGCTGGCGCTGAAGAAGGACATCCACCAGCGGCCGCACGGCAAGGTGGTGAAGCGCCTGCGCTACTACTGCGACGTGCTCCTTCGGGAGTGACGGCGCGCTCGGCTCGACGCGACGCGGCGCGCGCGGTCGCGCAGGCTCGCCGGGAGGGAGGCTCCCGAGGGCTCGCTCGAGGGGCGCGAGGCGCTCGACGTCGCGGGGCGGATGGGGGATCGTGTCGCGCTCGCGCCGACACGGGCGAGCGACCGGAGGCGTGTCCATGAAGGATCTGATCGGACGGGTCGCGATCGTCACCGGAGCGGGCGCGGGGCTCGGTGAGGCGCTCGCGCGCCGCCTCGTGCGGGAGGGCGCGCAGCTCGCGCTCGTCGATCGCGACGCGGAGGCCATCGAGCGTCTCGCCAAGGCGCTCCCACGCACCAGCGCGCACCCCATGGACGTGACCCGCCGCGACGCCTGGCCGGAGCTGCTCGAGCGCGTCCGGCACCTCCACGGGGGCCTCGATCTGCTCGTGAACAACGCGGGGCTCACGATCGTGGGGGCCTTCGAGGAGCAGTCGAGCGACGAGATCGATCGCATCGTGGACGTGAACCTCCGAGGCGTCCTCCACGGCTGTCACGCGGCGATCCCGCTCCTTCGCGAGCGTCGCGGGCACATCGTGAACGTCTCGAGCCTGGCTGGGCAGGCGCCGTTCCCCTACCAGACGACCTACTGCGCGACGAAGTACGCGGTCCGCGGCTTCAGCGCGGCGCTGCGCATCGAGCTGAGGCAGGCGGGGGTCGGCGTGAGCTGCGTGATGCCGGGCACGATCGCGACGCGCTTCCTCGATCGCGCGGCGAGCCACGACGCGGTCGCGTCGACGAAGCTCGCCGAGCTCATGCTCGCGCGAGGCATGCCTCCAGGCGCGGTCGCCGAGCGCATCGTCACCGCCGTCCGACGCGACGAGGGCGAGGTGCTGATCGGGATGGACGCGCGCGTCACCGTGCTCGCGCATCGGCTGGCTCCGCGCGCCGTGAGCCGCGGGCTCGGCGCCGCGTTCGCGTGGCGCACGCGCGAGAAGCGCTAGCGGGCGAGCGGGCTCGGCGCTTCGCGCGAGGCGACGACGCCCCGGTCGATCCCGGCCACCGCGCGCCGGCCGTCAGCGGCCGAGGTGCTCGTGGAGGCGACGCCGAGCCTCGAGGAGCGTCGGATGATCGGGCTCCTCTCGGAGCGCGGCGTCGACGAACCGGAGCGCGACCTCGTGCTGGCCGAGCTTCGTCGCCTCGAGGGCTCGCGCGTAGTGCGCGCGCGCGATCGGGCTCGTGAAGGGTCGAGGGTTCGCGCGCGCTCGGCCCCCGGGGCGGAGCGAGCGGCGGCTCGCCCGCCGCGCCCCCGTCGCCGAAGAGCGCGTCGGCCGCGCCGCGGGGCCACGATCCTCGCCGCGCCAGAGCGCGGTGGCCTGCGCGTCCGAGGTGAGCCGCAGCTCGCCGCGCGCGAGGACGACGTCGTAGGCTCGGCGCTTGATCGGATCCGAGAGCACCGCGAACGCTTCGCTCCCTCGACGGTAGATCCGCGCGGCCCGCGCGGCCTTCTCGGCCTCGGCGTCCGCGTGGCGATCGGGATGGAACTTGAGGGCGAACCTCCGCCACGCGGCGCGGATCGTCTCGGCGCTCGCGCTCGGCTCCACCTCGAGCAAGGTGTAGTAGTCGAGCTCGTCGAGACGGTCTTGGGCCATGCGCTCGGGAGGATGACGCTCGATCAGGATCCGGGGAAGAGCCCCTCCTGCCGCTGTCGCATCGCGTCGACGTCGCTCGCGCTCATGCCGCCGCGGAGCGCGATGCGGATCGCCTGCTCACGCTGGGCGTCCAGATCCTTCGCGCGCACGTCGAGGATGCCGCTCTGATCGATCATGAACGTGACCTCGAGGCGCACGTCTCCGCGCTTGGCCTGGCGGATCGGCCCGATGAGCAGCGCCCCGAGCGATTGGTTCTCGGAGAACCTATTCGACTCGCCCTGGCAGATCTTGAGCTCGACCTCGGTCTGGCCGTCCCGAGCCGTCGCGAAGAGGCGCGAGCTCTCCGTCGGGATCGGCGCGTTGCGACGCACGATGTGCTGGCAGAAGCCGCCCGCCGTCTCGACCCCGAGCGAGAGCGGCGTGATGTCCATGAGCAACGGCGGCGCGCCCTCCGGCATGGGGAGGACGGACCTGCGCGGCGCGAGCGGAGCCGGCGCCACCCCAGGGAAAGCGGGCTCCGGCGCCGAGGGTGCGGCGAGCGGAGCGGCGAAGGCGGGGACGCTGGGCGCCTCGCGCGGGAGGTCGAACGCGCCGTGCGCCACCCCAGGCTCGCTCGCGAGGGGCCGCGGGAACGGGGGCGGAGGAGCCGCTAGGGGCGCTGGCGGCGCAGCGAGCGGCGGCGGAGGAGGAGGCGGAGGAGGCGGCGGAGGAGGAGGCGGAGGAGGAGGCGGAGGAGGAGGCGGAGGAGGAGCCGCGTGCGGGATCGGCTCGATCGCGCGCTCTGCGCTCGGTGATGGTGTAGGGGGCCATGGCGTCGGCGCCCTCGGCGCGGGGGTCGCCGCCCCGAAGGGCGAGACGAGCGGATCGTCGAGCTCGAATTTCCCGGTCGACTCACGCTCGCGCTTCGAGGTGCGAAACGGCGCCGTCGGCTCGTGGGGACGGAGCGCGCCGCGCGAGGCCTCGGCGCCTTCGAGCTCGTCGACGCGGAAGGCGGCCGAGGGCTCGAGCTTCACGGCCGAGCTCGGGCGCGCGGGGCGATCGCCGAAGGCGCCGAGCGAGCCGGTGAACGGCTGTTGGAGCGTGGGCTTGCGGACCCCGCGCGAGCCCTCGCGAGGTGGGGGCTCGGAGATCCGGGTCGGGGCCTCGTCGAAGGGCTCGTCGATCGTCGGCGCGCCGATCCCGACGCTTCGGATGAGCGCGACCGGAGCGATGGCCACGCTCTTCGGCGGGGCGCCCGCGCGCGCCGCGGCGCCTCCCCCGCCCTCGCGTCGGCGCGCCTCCGCGTCTTGGGCGAGCAGGCGCTCGATGTCGGGTCGGGTGCCGACGTTGGTCGGCTCGTCGGCGAGCGTGAAGTCGTCGTCGAGCGTCGCCGACATCGGCGCGGGAGCGGGCGTCGCGGCGCGCGGCGCGGGCGTCGGGGGCCGCGCTCGCTCGCCCGTGGCGGGCCTCCCCATCCCGGTCACCGGTCGCGAGCGAACCCCTCCCTCGGGGCTCGCCGGCGGCGCACCGCCTGGCGCGATGGGACCGTCGCTCCGCGCGATGACGTGCGCCGGACGATCGTCTCGCTCCTCGGGCGCGAAGGCGGGCTGCTTGGGCGCGCGCGTCAGCGTCGCGCGCGGCACGGCGGCGCGCCGGAGCGCGACCTTCGCCACGGCCTTCGGCGGGTCGGCGGCTCGCGCCCCTCCCGCGATGGCGAAGCCGTGGATCGCCGCGCCTTGCGCGACCACGAGATCGGGATCGATGTCGATCCGCCCAGGCTTCCCGAAGAATTCCGCGACCATCTCGCGGACGAGCGGGATCCGCGTCGAGCCGCCGACCAGGACGACGGAGTCGATCTCCTTGGGGCGGCGCCCCGCCGAGCGGAGCGCGTCGTTGACGACGTCGAACGTTCGGCCCATGAGCGGCCGGATCGCGTCCTCGAGCTCCTGGCGCGCGTAGTGGAACGTGTAGTCGCGCGTCGCCCCGGCCCCGTCGACGAAGAGCTCCTCGAGCGTGACGTCGACCTCGGTCACGCTCGAGAGCTGGCACTTGGCCCACTCGGCCGCGGCGCGGAAGCGCTCGAACGCCTGCGGATCCGTGCGCGCGTCGAAGCGGTGCTCGCGCAGGCAGGCGTCCGTCATCTTCTCCGCGATCAGGAGGTCGATGTCGTCGCCGCCGAGGAACGTGTCCCCCGCGGTCGAGATCACCTCGAAGGCGCTCGTGTCGAGATCGAGGAGGGTGAAGTCGAACGTACCGCCGCCGAGATCGTAGACCGCGATCCGCTCGGCCTGACCCTTGGAGATCCCGTACGCGAGCGTCGCGGCGGTCGGCTCGTTGAGGATCCGGAGGACGTCGAGCCCCGCCACGCGGCCCGCGGCCTGGGTCGCCGAGCGCTGGAGCTCGTTGAAATTCGCCGGGACCGTGATCACCGCCCGCTCGCACGGCTCTCCGACCGCGTCCTCGGCGACCCGGCGCAGGTGCCTGAGCACCATCGCGCTGATCTCCGGGAGGGCGAAGGTGCCGCGGCGCACGCGCACCTGGACCCCACCGACCTTCGTGGGCTCGATCTCGAACGCGAAGCGCTCCTTCGCGCGCTGCACCTCGACGCTCGAGTACGGGCGACCGATCAGGCGCTTCGTCGAGTAGATGGTGTTCGGTGCGTCGACGAGGCGGCGCTCGCGCGCCTCGTGGCCGACGAGGATCGAGCCGTCGGGGTGGAACGAGACCACCGAGGGGACGAGGCGGTGGCCTCCCGCGTCGGCGAGCACGCGGACCTCGTGCCCGTTGGCGACGGCGACGGCCGAGTTCGTCGTCCCGAGATCGATTCCGAGGACTTTGCCGGCCATGCGGGGCCTCAGTCCGGATCGCAGACGCCGTCGCAGCTCTGCGTGATCCGGCCATCGGGGCGGAGGAAGCCGTCCATCATGCGGTGGCCCGCCGCGGAGCGTCGCACGCCCTCGTGGGCGGGGTTGTCCGCGATCGGATCGCGCGTCCCGAGCGGGAGCGCCGGCGTGCCGGGGATCGCGAAGATCGCCATCGCGTCGAGCACGCTCGTCGAGCCATCGCTCCCGGTCGTCGTCTCGAGGCCCCAGGGCATGTAGGCGGGCGGCAGGAGCACGGGCATCGAGCCGATCGTGCGAGCGGCGGTGTCGGCCGTGATGTTCGCGACCTGCGCGTCGTCTTGGCCGATCATCATGAGGACGTGGTGATCGGGCGTGCGGCCGCCGGGGCAGACGTCGTCGCCGAGCGAGCAGGGGAGCGTGTCGTGGATGAAGCGCGCGTAGGTGGAGGGCTCACCCAGATCCCACTGGGACTGCGCCATCGTCATGAGGAACGCGCGATCGGCCTGGCGCCGATAGCTGTTTCGCATGATCGCGCCGTAGACCTGCCAGTTGGTCGAGCGTGGGATCATCGTCGAGTAGCTCATCCCGCCCACGCCGCTCACGAAGCGGACGATGTCGGTCGAGAGCCCCGCGAGCGCGAGCCCCATGATGCCCCCCTGGCTGTTGCCGTAGTAGTAGCGTTCGGCGGGATCGTAGGCGAGGACCGGGTCGCCGCCGGCCTCCGGCGCCACGTGGAAGGGCTCGTCGACCTCGGAGGTCCCGACGATCTCGCAGCGCCCGAGCCCGGCGTTGATGAAGGAGTGCGTGAGGACGAGGAAGTTGGTCATCCCCTGCCCGAGGCGCTCGGGCGTCGCGATGAAGGACGAGAACTCGCCGAGCGAGCGCGTGACCCGCACGACGTCGTCGGTGGACATCCCCCACCAGTCGACCGCGACGCCGATCATCTCGAGCTCCTCGGTCGTCGCGCGGAACCAGCCGGCCTCCACCTCGTTGCGATCCCCGAAGAGGCCGTGGCCATAGGTGAGGAGCCGGACGGGCGCGCCGCCCGCGCGCAGGCGCGCGTAGACGCTCGTGGGGATCGTCGCCGTGAACGGCACCTCGGCGAACGGCGTCGTCTCGTTCTGCGTGGGGCGGCCGGACGCGTCGCGGTGGATGCGCGCGAGGTTCACGCTCTCCGGCGTCGTGCCGCCTGGATCGGCGTCGTTCAGAAAGAGCGCGACCCGGACCGTCCCGCGCAGCCGCCGCCACACGTCGTCCGCGGGCGCCTGCTCCACCTCGTTCACCGTGATGCGGCAGTTGCCGGCGACGTCGTTCAGGCGGATCGCCTCGTCGCGCAGGGTGACGACGTCGGCGTAGAGGCTCTCGTCGCTCGCCGTGTCGAAGTCCCACGCCTCGATCAGGCTCGAGCGCTCGACGCCGGCCGCCTCGAGGAGCCCGAAGATGTCCTCGAAGTGCGCTCGGCGCGCCTCCAGATCCGCCGCCTCGGCGAGCGGCGTTCCGTCGCGGAGCGCGCGGAAGTAGTCGGAGGGCTCGACGGCCTCGCCGCTCGCGCGGGTGAGCCCGCGGATCGCGACGACGTAGCGGGTCCGCGGCTCGAGGCGCGCGGCGGGCCGGATGTAGAAGGGCGTCTCGCTCGGGTCGACGTCCGCCCAGGAGTCGACCTCGGCGTAGTGCGCGACGCGCGCCGTCGTTCCGTCGTCTCGGACCTCGAGCAGCACGGTCGGCGACGAGGCCGCGAGCGAGTCGCCGATGTGGCGCTCATCGGCCAGCACGCTCGTGTCGAGCGGCCCTCGGAAGACGGTGACCATCGAGGTCGCCGGGCTGAAGCCGTCCATCTGGTTCCACTCGGCCGGATCGACCTGGATGGCGCGGCGGTTTCGCGGCATCGCGGCCTGGGGCAGCGCGAGGCGATGGCCCGTCCGCGTCGAGGGATCGTCGACGAGGTAGCGGTTCGATGGCCAGGGCGCGAGGCAGTGGAGCGCGTTGACGTTCTCGCACGCCGCGGGGAACGGCTCGGGCACGAACGCGTCGTCGCTCGCGCGCGCGTCGACGGACGCGCCGTCGCTCGGCGCGACGCTCGCGTCGACGACCTCTTCGGTCGGTCCTGGGCATCCAGCGAGGCTCGCGCCGAGCGCGAGGAGGGCGGGGAGGAGGCGACGAAGCTGAGGCGAGGACATCGGGGGGACTGTACCTGAAAGGCGGATCTCTGACGTCATCGTCTGGGGATGGGCGGAGCCGGGATCGAACCGACGACCAGCGCCGTGTAAAGGCGCAGCTCTACCGCTGAGCTATCCGCCCTGGCGACGTCGGCAGGGCGCTCGCCGACGCGCGCGCTCCTCGCTACTGCTCCGCGCCGGGCGCCGGGACGCTCGTCGGGACGTCCGAGCCGTCGTGCGCCGCGGCGTGATCGATGAGCCGACCGTTCACCACCTCCATCGGCGGCACCCGCTTGCCGAAGACGCTCTCCGGATCCGAGAGCACGAGCGCCTCGCGGAGCACCTCGTCCATGTGCTCGACGAGCACGACGCGCGTCGCCGCGAGCACCCGCCGCGGGATCTCGCGCAGATCCTTCCGGTTCTCCTTGGGGATCACGAGCGTCGTGATCCCGGCCCGGTGCGCCGCGAGGATCTTCTCCTTGAGGCCACCGATCGGCATCACGCGGCCGCGCAGCGTGATCTCGCCCGTCATCGCGACCGTGCGTCGCACGGGGATGCGCATGAAGGCGCTCGCGATCGACGTGGCGATCGTGACGCCGGCGCTCGGCCCGTCCTTCGGGACGAACTCGGGGAAGTGGACGTGGACGTCGAACTTCGCGTGGAAGTCCGCGTCGAGGCCGAGCATCTCCTCGCGCGAGCGGATGTAGCTGAGCGCGGCCTGCGCGGACTCCTGCATGCCCTTCTCGAGGAGCCCCGTGATGACGAGCTTGCCCTTGCCCGGCACGACGACCACCTCGCACTCGAGGATCGTGCCGCCGTACTGCGTGTACGCGAGCCCGTTCGTGAGGCCGATTTCGTCGTGATCGCTCGCCTTGGTCGCCTGGAATTTCGGCACGCCGAGGTACTGCGGGACGTTCTTCGCGGCGACGCGGTAGGTCCTCTCCTTCTTCGCCTCGTCCTTCTGATCGACGAGCACCTGCCGCGCGATCTTGCGGCAGATCGAGCCGATCTCGCGCTCGAGGTTGCGGACGCCGCTCTCCTTCGTGTAGTGGTGGATGATCGTGCGGATCGCGTTCTCGGTGATGTCGACGTCGACGCTCGCGAGCCCCGCGTCCTCGCGCTGCCGCGGGACGAGGTAGCGCACGGCGATGTTGAGCTTCTCGAATTCCGTGTAGCCGGAGAGCTCGATCAGCTCCATCCGATCGCGGAGCGGCGCCGGGATGCCGGAGAGCGAATTCGCCGTCGTGATGAACATCACGTCGGAGAGGTCGTAGTCGAGGTCGAGGTAGTGATCGTTGAACGCCTTGTTCTGCTCGGGGTCGAGCACCTCGAGGAGCGCGGCGGCCGGGTCGCCGCGGAAGTCGCTCGACATCTTGTCGATCTCGTCGAGGAGGAAGACGGGGTTGTTCGTGCCGGCCTTGCGGAGCGACTGGATGATGCGGCCGGGGAGCGCGCCGATGTACGTGCGCCGGTGGCCGCGGATCTCCGCCTCGTCGCGCACGCCGCCGAGCGAGAGGCGCACGAACTTCCGCCCCGTCGCGCGCGCGACGCTCCGCGCGAGCGAGGTCTTGCCGACGCCGGGGGGGCCGACGAGGCAGAGCACGGGGCCCTTCAGCTTGCGGACGAGCGCCTGGACCGCGAGGTACTCGAGCACGCGCTCCTTGATGCGCTTGAGCCCGTAGTGGTCCTCGTCGAGGATCCGCTCCGCCTGCTCGATGTCGTGGTTCTCCTCGCTCTTCTCCGACCAGGGGAGGGCGAGCACCCAGTCGATGTAGTTGCGGACGACCGTCGCCTCCGCGCTCATCGGCTGCATCATCTTGAGCTTGCGGAGCTCCTTCTTCGTCTTGTCGAGCGCCTCGACGCTCATCGGCTTCTTCGCGAGCTTGTCCTCGAGCTCCTGGATCTCGTTCTTGAACTCGTCCCGCTCCCCCAGCTCCTTCTGGATCGCGGACATCTGCTCGCTCAGGTAGTACTCCTTCTGCGTCTTCTCCATCTGCTTCTTGACGCGCGAGCGGATCTTCTTCTCGACATTGAGGATCTCGATCTCGGCGTTCATCAGCTCGAAGAGGCGCTCGAGCCGCCGCTTCACGTCGAGCGTCTCGAGGAGCTCCTGGCGATCCTGCAGCTTCATCGCCGTGAGGTGGACGACGACGGAGTCGGCGAGGCGCGAGGGGTCGGTGATCCCCTGCACCTGCGCGATGACCTCGGGCGCGATGCGCTTCTGGAGCTTCGCGTAGCCGTCGAACGTGGACTGGACGGTGCGCGCGATCGCCTCGAGCTCGGGGCTCGTCGCCGTCGCCTCGTCCTCGATCGGCTCGTGCTCGACGAGGAAGAGCTCGTCGTTCGCGAGGAAGCGTCGGATCCGCGCGCGCCGCTTGCCCTCGACGAGCACCTTCACGGTGCCGTCGGGCAGGCGCAGGAGCCGCACGATCGTCCCGACCGTGCCGACGCCGAAGATGTCCTCGGGGCTCGGCTCGTTCGTCTTCGCCGTCTTCTGCGCCGCGAGGAGGATCTCCTTGTCGTCCGCCATCGCCTCCTCGAGCGCGCGCACGGACTTCTCTCGGCCGACGAAGAGCGGCACGACCATGTACGGGAAGACGATGATGTCCCGGAGCGGCAAGAGCGGGATCGCGCGCCGCTTGGCCGCGGACTCGGGCTTCGGGTCGTCGTCGTCGGAGCGATTGAAGAACATGGACCCCTTACGCTTCGCGAGCGCGCCCCCAAGGCGCCCTCGCCGAGACGGCTCGCGGGCGAGCCTCGAGCTCAGCCGGTGCCGGCTTCCTTCTCGAAGACGAGGAGCGGCTTCTCCCCGTGGAGGATCACGTCCTCGTTGACGTGCACCTCCTTCACGCCGGTGCGAGACGGGATCTCGTACATGATGTCGAGCATCGCGTTCTCGAGGATCGCGCGCAGGCCGCGCGCGCCGGCGTTGCGCTTGAGCGCCTCCTTCGCGACCGCGGAGAGCGCGCCGCGCGAGAACTTGATGCGCACCCCGTCGAGGTCGAGCAGCTTCTGGTACTGCTTCACGAGCGCGTTCTTCGGCTGCGTGAGGATGTCGATCAGCGCCTCCTCGTTCAGCTCGTGGAGCGTCGCGACGACGGGCAGGCGGCCGATGAATTCGGGGATGAGGCCCGCGCGGATCAGATCCTCGGGCTGCACGCGCTCGAGCACCTCGCCGAGCTTGCGCTCCTTCTTGCTGGGCATCTCGGCGCCGAAGCCGAGCGTCTTCTGGCCGATGCGCCGCTCGATCACCTGCTCGAGGCCGACGAAGGCGCCGCCGCAGATGAAGAGGATGTTCGAGGTGTCGACCTGGAGGAACTCCTGCTGCGGGTGCTTGCGGCCGCCCTTGGGCGGCACGTTCGCGACGGTGCCCTCGATGATCTTGAGGAGCGCCTGCTGCACGCCCTCGCCGCTCACGTCGCGCGTGATGGAGGGGTTGTCGCCCTTGCGCGCGATCTTGTCGATCTCGTCGATGTAGACGATCCCGCGCTGCGCGCGCTCGACGTCGTGGTCGGCGTTCTGCAGGAGCTGGACGATGATGTTCTCGACGTCCTCGCCGACGTAGCCGGCCTCCGTGAGCGTCGTCGCGTCGGCGATCGCGAAGGGCACGTTGAGCACGCGCGCGAGCGTCTGCGCGAGGAGCGTCTTGCCCGTGCCGGTCGGGCCGATGAGCAGGATGTTCGACTTCTGGAGCTCGACGTCGTCCTGCCCGGTGCGCGGCGCGTCGATGCGCTTGTAGTGGTTGTGGACCGCGACCGAGAGGACCTTCTTCGCCCGATCCTGGCCGATCACGTACTCGTCGAGGACGGCCTTGATCTCGGAGGGCTTCGGGAGCGGCGCGCCCTCGGGCTGCGCCTCCTCGTTGTTGACCTCCTCCGCGATGATGTCGTCGCAGAGCGCGATGCACTCGTCGCAGATGTACACCGTCGGTCCGGCGATGAGCTTCTTGACCTCTTTCTGCGACTTCCCGCAGAACGAGCACTGGAGGTTCCCGTGCCCATCGTCGCGTCGTCTATCGGAGGGCGCCATGGCTCTCGAGCTCCTCTGCGCGGCTCACGGGCGATCGCGTCCGCGCGGAAAAAGAGAATAGGCTTCGGCGCGCGAGGCCGCAAACGAGCGACCTCACCGTCGAGCGAGCCCCCGGCTCACGTGCTCTTGCGGAACGCGATCACCTCGTCGACGATGCCGTAGTCGAGGGCCTCTTTGGCGGAGAGGAAGCGATCGCGCTCGGTGTCGGCCTTGATCTTCTCCACGGGCTGCCCCGTGTGCCGCGAGAGGATCTCGTTCAGCGTCTCGCGCATGTGGACGATCTCGCGCGCCTGGATCTCGATGTCGGTCGCCTGACCGCGCGCGCCGCCGTGGGGCTGGTGGATCATCACGCGGCTGTTCGGGAGGCAGCGCCTGCGGCCCTTCGAGCCCGCCGCGAGGAGGACGGCGCCCATCGAGGCCGCCTGCCCGATGCACACCGTCGAGACGGGGCAGCGCACGTACTGCATCGTGTCGTAGATCGCGAGGCCCGCGGTGATCACGCCGCCGGGGCTGTTGATGTACATCGTGATCTCCTTGTCGGGATCCTCGCCCTCGAGGATGAGGAGCTGAGCCACGATGTAGTTCGAGACGTCGTCGTTCACCTCGGAGCCGAGGAAGACGATGCGGTCGCGCAGGAGGCGCGAGCCGATGCCCATCTCGCGCTCGCCGCGGTGGGTCGTCTCGATGACCGTCGGGATGAAGGTCATCGCCTCGCGGTACGGGCGATCGATGCGGTCCGTCATGCCTCCTCCTTCTTCGCGGCCTTCTTCGCGGCCTTCTTCGCCTGGGGCTTCGCGGCGCCCTCGTCGCTCGAGCCCTCGGCGTCCGCCTCGGTCTTCGCGCTCGGATCCTGCCACGGCCCGTCGGTGATCGTCGCGCCGCCGAGGAGGTTCTGGAGGAGCTTCTCCTCGAGGAGCTGCGTCTCGAGCTGCTCGCGCTTCTCGCCCGTGTACTCGACGCGGAGCTTGGCGATGTGCTTGCCGCTCTTCTTGGCGAGCTCCTCGAGCTTGGCCTCGAGCTCCGCCGGAGAGACGGTGATGTTCTCCTTGCGCGCGAGCTCGCCGAGCAGGAGCGCGGCGCGCACCTTCGCCTCGGCCCGCGGCTTCATCTCGTCGAGCATGGCCTGCGTGAGCGTCGGCTTCTGCCCCATCATCCGGAAGAGCTGGAGGAATTCGCCCGCCATCGCGCGAACCTGCTGCTCGAGCAAGGAGGGAGGCACGGGGATCGGGTTCTTCTCGACGAATTGCTCGATCGCGAGGTCGCGGAGCGTCCGCTCGGCCTCGGCCGCGGCGCTCTCCTCCAGATCCTTGCGCGTCTTCGCGCGGAGCTCGGCGAGGCTCGCGTAGTCGCCCACGTCCTTCGCGAACTCGTCGTCGAGCGCGGGCACGCGGCGCTCCTTCATCGCCTTCACGGTCATCGCGAACACGACGGTCTTGCCGGCGAGCTCCTTGTTCTCGTCGTCCGCCGCGCGGCTCAGCGTGATCGTCTTGGTCTCGCCGAGCGTGGCGCCCGTGAGCCCCTCCTCGATCTCGGCGAGGAGCTGCCCGTTGCCGAGCTCGACCGAGCGGGCCTCGCCCGCCATCTCCGGCTTCGCCTCGCCGTCGATCGTGACGTCGTAGTCGACCGTGAGGACGTCGCTCTTCTTCGCGGGCCGCGGGCTCTCGACGGGCTCGAGCGTCGCGTGGGTCTCGCGCTTCTTCTCGAGGTCGGCCTCGACGTCGGCGTCGGTGACGGCCTTGGTGCGTCGGACGAGCTCGAGCCCCTTGTCGAGCGCCTCGATCGTGGGGCGCACCTCGAGCTTCACGGTGAAGCTGAGCCCCGTGCCGTCGACGACCTTCGGCGTCTCCTTGAGGACGGGCGTCGAGACGACGGGCAGCTCATGCTTCTGCACCGCCTCGACGACGCTCTCGTTCACGAGGTTCGACGCGACCTCGTCGCGCACGCTCTTCGCGAAGAGGCGCACGATCACGCTGCGCGGCGCCTTGCCCTGCCGGAAGCCCTTGATCCGCGCGCTCTTCTGGAGCTTGCCGTACTCGAGCTCGACGCCCTTGTGGAAGCGATCCCAGGGGACCTGGACGTGGAGCTCGACCGTGACGGGATCGATCGACGAGACCTCTGACTGCATGCTTGGCTTCCTCGGCGGGTTTCGGAGCGCGAAAGGGGGAGGGCGCGTTCCTAGTCTCGTGGCTCGGGGCGGTCAAGCATGGGGCGGGGCCGCTCGCGCGCGCGGTCTGGGTGACATCGCCCCCCGCGCGGCCCATCCTCTCCCGTGTCGATCCGAGGAGGAGGTCCGATGAAGGCACGCGCTCTCTGGCTCCGCGTGCTCGCCGTCGCGGGCGGGCTCCTCGTCCTCGCGGGCCTCGCGACGCGCGCGCGGGTGGCGCCTTCGCGGATCGAGCCGGCGGCGTCGACGGCTGCGGGGGAGGCGGACCCGGCGACGGGGGCGATCCTCGTCGATCTGGACGACTCGGCGGGGCAGCCCGCGTGGGCGCGGGTGCGGGACGCGATCGCGCGCGGGGTGGCGCCGCTCCCGTTCACGGTCGACGACTCGCCGCGCGACAAGCTCGGAGCGCTCCTCTCGGACGAGGCGGAGCTCTACCGCCTCGAGGTGCCCGCCTCCGAGGTGGGCGACGTGCTCGAGGCGCTGCGCGGCCTCTCGGACGTCGAGGGCGCCGAGCGCGAGCGGATCTGGTCGATCCCCGAGGGGGCGGACGACGCGAGCGCGAGCGTGAGCGACGCGCCCGACGAGGTGGCGCCCGCCGAGGGGGAGGGCGGCTTTCGACCGAACGATCCCTACTACCGCCACCAGTGGCACCTCGATCTCATCGGGATGCCGCGCGCGTGGCAGCGCTCGCGCGGCGACGGCGTCGTCGTCGCCGTCATCGACACGGGCGTCGCGTTCCGGAGCGCGGGGCGCTTCCTCCAGGCGCCCGACCTTGCAGAGACGCGCTTCGTGCCGGGCTATGACTTCGTCGACGGCGACGAGAGCCCCGAGGACGAGCACGGCCACGGGACGCACGTCGCGGGCACGATCGCGCAGAGCACGGACAACGGGCTCGGGGTCGCGGGCGTCGCGCCGGGCGCGTCGATCATGCCGCTCCGCGTGCTCGATCGGAGCGGCGCGGGGACGTGGGGCGCGATCGCCGCGGCGATCCGCTGGGCCGCGGATCACGGCGCGCACGTCATCAACATGTCGCTCGGCGGCGGCTCGCGGTCGCTGACGATCGAGCGGGCGATCGCCTACGCGCACGAGCGCGGCGTGGTCGTCGTCGCGGCGGCGGGCAACACGGGGCGCGCCCCGGTCGAGTACCCGGCGCGCCACCCGCACGTCATCGCCGTGGGCTCCGTGCGCCTCGATCGCGAGCTCGCCCCCTACAGCTCGCGCGGCGGCGGCCTCGACATCTCGGCGCCGGGCGGCGATCTGCGCGTCGATCAGAACGGCGACGGCCTGCCCGACGGCGTGCTCCAGAACACGCTCGTCCAGCGCGACCCGCGCCGCTTCGACTACCTCGCGTGGCAGGGCACCTCGATGGCCGCGCCTCACGTCGCGGGCGTGGCGGCGCTCGTGCGCGCGAGCGGCGTGACGGATCCCGACGCGATCGAGCGCGTGCTCCTCGAGACGGCGGAGCCCATCGGCGAGGCCTCCCTCTACGGCGCGGGCCTCGTGCGCGCCGACCGCGCGCTCGAGCGCCAGCTCGACGGCCGCGGCATGATGCGCGGCGTCCTCGCGGCGCTCCTCGTGCTCGCCGTCATCCTCCTGCTCTTGCGCCGCGGCGTGCTCGGGCTCTCGCGCCCGTGGCTCACGGGCGTCCTCGCCTTCACGCTCGCCGGCGGCTTCGCCTTCCTCCCGCTCGATCTCCTCGGTCTCTCGAGCCTCGACGCGTGGGTGGGCGACGGCGTCGCGGCGCTCTTCCCCTTCGGTACCGTCGCTGTGCTCGCCGCGTTCCTGCTGCCGGTGGCGCTCTCGCTGGTCTTCCTCCAGCACCGCGCTCTGCGTCCCTTCCTCGTGGGCCTCGGGGCGGCCGTCGCGGCGAGCCTCGTCGTCGAGGCCCTCGATCCGAGCGTCTCGCTCGCGGGCGGCTTCTTCGCGGGCCCGCTGCTCGTCCTCGGCGCCGCGGCGCTCACCCTCCTCGGCCGCCAGATCGCGCGCTCCGAGCGGGTGGCGGCGCTGCCTCGCGACGCGGGCTGATCGGTCAGCCTTTCGCGCGCGCCTCAGCGCCCGGTCCAGCGCGGCGCGCGCTTCTCGAAGAAGGCGCTGAGGCCCTCGCGCGCGTCCTCGGTGCCGAGGATCTCGAAGAGCCGATCGCGGAGCACGGGGAGGGCTTCCTCGAGCGAGCGATCGGCCTGCTCGTGGAAGGCGGCGAGGCCGAGGCGCATCGCCGTCGGGCTCTTCGCCGCGAGCTTCTCCGCGAGGGCCTGGACCTCCAGGTCGAGCGCGTCGTCGTCGACCGCGCGGTTGACGAGCTCGATCCGCGCGGCCTCGTCGGCGTCGATCCGCTCGCCCGTCAGCATCAGCTCCATGAGGCGCCGGCGGCTCACGACGCGGCGGAGGACCGCCATGATCATCATCGGGAAGAGGCCGCGATCGATCTCCGGCGTGCCCAGGCGCGCGCTCCTCTTCGCGAGGGCGAAGTCCGCCGAGGCGACGAGGCCGAGGCCGCCCCCGTACGCGACGCCGTTCACCTTCGCGATCGTCGGCTTGCCGAGCGCGCGGAAGCGGAGGAGCAGATCGACGTAGTCGCCCCTCGGCGCGAGCGGGGGCGCCTCGGCGTCGCCCGCCATCTGCTTGAGGTCGCCGCCCGCCGAGAAGGCCGCGCCCGCGCCCGTGAGGACGACGACGCGCGCGGCCGGATCCTCCTTCGCGTCGTCGAGCGCGTAGAGCAGCTCGTTCACCATCCCGGGGCCGAGCGGGTTCTTCCGCTCGGGCACGTTCAGCGTGATCGTGAGGATCCCACGCTCGAGGGCGGTGACGATCGTGCGATAGGGCCGCGCCTCCATCATGCGGGCTCGCTCGCGCGGGGCGCGTGGCCGACGTCCTTGGCGGCGTCGCGCCCGGCGGCGCAGTCGTAGAGGTGAAGGAGCTCGCGCGCCTCCTCCACCGTGGCGGGCTCCCGGCCGACGTCGCGGGCCATGCGCGCGGCGACCTCGACCATCGGCCCGTTCCCCGCGGCCATCTCGCCGCCCGGGAGGTAGAGGTGATCCTCGAGGCCCGTGCGGATGTTCCCGCCGAGGACGAGCCCCGCCGCGAGCATCCGCCAGTGGCAGTGCGAGATGCCGATGACCTCCCAGTCGGCGCCGGGCGGCATGATCTTCGTCTGCAGCTGGAGCGACTCGAGCATCGGGGGGATGCCGCCGAGCACGTTCACGATGAACGAGAACTGGAAGGGCGGCCGGAGCGCGCCCATGTCGAGGAGCGGCGCGATGCCCGCCGTGTGGCCCGTGTCGAAGCACTCGAGCTCGGGCTTGACGCCCGCCTCGTTCATCGCCGTGAGCAGCTTCAGGATCTTCTCGTAGGGGTTCGGGAAGATCATGTCGAAGACGAAGCGCTTCTGCTTCTTCGAGTACTTCGCGTAGTTCATCGTCCCCATGTTGAGGGCGCCGATCTCCGGGCGGCTCTCGCGGAGGTAGCGCTCCTGGTCGGAGACGTCGTCGAGGATCGTGCCCGTCGAGAAGTTGAGGATGATCGGGCAGAGGGCGCGCGTCTCCTCCTTGATCGCGCGGAAGACCTCCGGCGAGAAGGTCGGCGAGCCGTCGTCGCTCCGCGCGTGGATGTGCACGACCGCCGCGCCCGCGTCGTAGGCGCGCTTGCACTCGGCCGCGATCTCCCTCGGCGTGTAGGGGATGTGCGGGCACTGCTTGCGGTTCGCGAGCACGCCCGTGACGGCGCAGGTGATGACCACTTTGTCCTCGAAAGACATTCCGTCCTCCTCCTTCGACGTCGATCGGCTCTCCGAGGCGACGCCGAGCCGAGCCGCCCTCGCGGCGACCCACCGAGGCCGGGGCGAGGGGTCTGAACCCTCGGAGGGTGCCACGCCACGGAGGGGGAGCGGCGTCCGTCCGCTCCGCCACCGGCTCGCGGTCCACGCCCCGGAGGCCCTCACGCGCGCTCGGTTGCGGGACGGCGCGCGCTCGTGTCACGCTCCGCTCCGTTCTTGCCTGGGAGGGTGCCTTGTTCGAGATGGCCCGTGCAGTGTTGTTGCGGAGCGCCGCGATCGTCCTCGTCGGTGCGACGCTCGCCGTGGCGTCGGCTTCGGTCGCGCCGAAGCACGCCGAGGCTCAGGTCTCGACCGTCCATTCGCTGCCGAAGGGCACGATCGGGCTCGGCCTCGTGGGCGTCGAGCTGGGGCTCATCATCCCGGCGGCGGCTGGGGCGCGCGACTGGTGGCCTTACCTCGTCTTCCCGCTGATCGGCGGCGCGGGCGGCGCGGTCGGAGGCTACTTCCTCGACGTCGAGACGAACAACCAGCCCGAGGTCGGCGTGACGCTCTTCGCGGTCGGCGTGGCGCTGCTCGTCCCGACGATCATCGGGACGCTCGCGCTCACGGCCTACACGCCTCCAGAGGACGCGGGACAGGCCGACACCGACATGGACTACCAGCCCTCGAGCGGCGACAGCGTCGATGCGACGCAGGACGACGCCCCGGCCGGCTCGGAGGCCGCGCCCGACGGAGGCAGCGGCGACCAAGCGCGCCTCGAGGGGCGCCTGCGGGCGCTCACGCTCGGCGGCCCCGGGCTCTTGCGGGTCTATCGCGGTCAGCTCCTGCTCGGCGTGCCGGTCCCGACCGAGGTCGCCACCTACGCCGCCGAGGAGCTCGAGCGTCTGCCGCTTCGCCAGCACCACGACGTGAACATCCCGATCGTCTCGGCGATGTTCTGACGGGGGTCGGCGCCAGCCTTCACGCGCCGTAGAACGCGCGCTGGAGCGGCGGGACGACGCAGGAGCGCCGAAGCTCGCTCGCGCCCTCGCGCGTGAGCGACTCGACGCGCACGCGATCGCGGAGCCCGCTCGGCTCGAGGCGGATCGCGAGCGCGCGCGCCTCCTCCTCGTCGAGCGCGGCGACGAGCGCGACGCGGAGGTAGCCCGCGGCCTCGGCGCCGATCCGTGGATCCCGCGGGGCGCTCGCGTCGAGGGGCACGTCGAGGACGACGCGGTAGCGCGAGCGAGGGCGCTCGTCTGGCGTGGCGAGCCGCGCGAGGACGTCGAGGAGCTCATCGCTCGCGGCGCCCGCGTCGATCGCGCGCGCGGCGACCCGGAGCACCTCCTCGAGCGGCCGCTCGGCGGCGAGGAGCGCCTTGGCGAGGACGCCGTGGAGGAGCGACGCCTCCGCGCTCCTCGCGTCGACGCTCGCGAGGAGGTGCTCGACGATGGCGACCGCGTCCTCATGGCGATTGAGCGTGATCAGGGCGTCGACGGCGACCCGGAGCGCGAGCGGCGCGACGGTCGCCTCGGGCGCCTCGGTCACGACGCGCTCCGCGTCGGCGAGCGCCCCGCCCGCGTCGCCGCGCCGCAAGCGCGCGACCGCGCGGTTGTAGTGGACGTCGATCGAGGCGACGCTGCCGACGCGGAGCGCCTCCTCGTAGGCCTCGAGCGCCTCGTCGCTCCGCCCGCTCGCGTCGAGCAGGTTGGCGCGCAGGAGGTGGAGCGAGCCGTCCCCCGGGGCGGCCCCGATCCCGTGATCGAGCGCCGCGATCGCGTCGGCGAGTCGACCGGCGCGGTGAAGCGCCATCGCGCGGATCTCGTAGGCGCGCGACCAGCCGAGCGCCTCGAGCTGATCGGCCTTCTCCTCCGCGTCGCGCAGCGCTCCGCGGCCGAGGGCCTCGAGCGCCTCGTCGTACAAGGCTCGCACCTGCTCTTCACGTCTCGTCGTCCACATCGCTCGGGCCGGCGCTCCTTCGCGCGCTCGCGAAGCTTGGCGCGGCCTCGCCCCGAGGACGAGCGGGCTCGCGAGGTCGAGCGCCGCCGGCGTTCCAGGATGGAACGCCACGACGCGCTGGCCTCCGCGCGCCCCGCGGAGCATGACAAGCGTCGCAACGCCGCATCGCGGAGCGACCCCCATGAGCGCGCAGCCCTCCCTCTCGTCGACGAGCTCCCGCGCGCCCGCTCGCTCGGCGGGCTCGGCGGAGGGCGCGTCGATCGACGCGCGCGGGTCGGCCCGCCACGGCGCGGAGGACCGGCTCACCGCGACGGCGCTGCGCGCGGCCGCCGTGCTCTTGCTCCTCGGCGCCGGGCTCGGGGTCACGCTGCGGATCGCCCAGGTCGAGCCGATCGAGGGCCTGCGCGGCGCCAACGCGATCCACGCCCACTCGCACACGCTCTACTTCGGGTGGGCGGCGCTCTCGCTCTTCGCGCTGATGCTCGCGCGCGTGCGTGCGCCGCGTCGCGCGAGCGCGATCGTCCTCTCGAGCCTGGCGGTGCTGGGGCTCGTCACGCTCTTCGTCTTCTACTTCGACGGCTACGGTCGGGTCGGCGTCGCCGTCTCGGCGTCCTCGCTCGTGCCGTTCACGGCGGCCGTCTGGCTCTTCTTCCGCTCGGCGCGCTCGGCGCGCGGGGTGGATCTCCCCTACCTGCGGCTCGGCGCGACCTTCGTCGCGATCTCGTACGTCGGGGCGCTCTCGCGCGTCGTGCTGAAGCTCCAGGGCCTGAACACGGTCGTGGTCGGTGGGATCGCGGTCCACATGTTCCTCGGCGCGTTCGGCGCGTTCTTCGTCGTCACGATCCTCGGGCTCACGCTGCGCGAGACCGCCGCGCGCCCCGACCCGATCCTGCGCTGGGTGCTCTCGTTCACGCCGCTCATGCCGATCGCGCCCCTCGTCGTGGTGCCGAACATCGACCTGACGATCCTCGGGCCCCTCTCGCGCATCGCGGCGGTCGCGATGCTCGTGCCGGCCTCGGCGTGGTGCCTCTACGCGCGCCGCCTCGACTGGGTCCAGCGGAGCATCGCGCTCGCCTGGTGGCTCTCCGTGATCGGGCTCGCGCTCTACGCGATCGGGCTCATCCCCAGCTTGCCCATGCAGCACCACGCCGTCATCGCCGTCGTTCACCTCCAGACCCTCGGCGTCGTCACGACGGGGATCCTCTGGTTCTTCGAGCGCCGCCGCGCGAGGCCATCGAGCCTGGTCCCGCTCCTGCACCAGGGGGCAGCGCTCGTGATGATTACCTCCCTCGGCGTCGCCGCGTTCGGCTACCCTTCGGTCGGTCTCGTCGGCGCGGCGATCGGCGGCGGCGCGACGTGGATCACCCAGGTCTGGGCCGCGATCCGGATGCTCTCCCCGAGCCCGACGAGCGACGCGGGTGAAGCGCCCGCGACCCCAGCGATCCCGATGGATTCGAGCGTTTCGATGCGAGAGGAGGGCCGAGGATGACCAAGCCGGAGGAGCCCGTCGACGGGGCGGAATTCGATCTGGACGCGATCGCCGCCGAGATGCGCGGCGAGGACGTCTACGCTCGCGAGGGGCACACGGCGCGCACGCTGATCCGAACGTCCGATCTGCGGATCGTCCTCGTGGCGATGCGCGCGGGCGCGAAGATCGCCGAGCACCGCGCGAAGAACACCGTGTCGATCCACGCCCTGCGCGGCCACATCCGCGTGACGATCGGCGCGCGCGCCGTCGAGCTCGGCGCCGGGCGCCTCGTGGCGCTCGATCCGGGGCTCACCCACGACGTCGAGGCGACCGAAGAGAGCGAGTTCCTCCTCACGCTCGGCTGGGGGCCCAGGTGAGCGCGCCTCGCCTCCACGCGTGGAGGGCGCGAACCCGAGGGTGTCCGAGCGCGCCTCGGCGCGCGCTCGAGCCGAGCCTGGGACGTCGCTGAGGAGCCGGACCGATGCCGAGGTTCGGAGCGATCGACATCGGTTCCAACGCGACGCGCTTGTTCATCGTCGAGGGCAAGAGCCTCGACGATCTGCGCGTGATCCACCGCGAGCGTCGCTCGGTGCGGATGGGGCACGAGGTCTTCCTGACGGGGCGGCTCGCGCCGAGCGTGCTCGACGCGTGCGCCGAGGCCCTCGACGCCTTCGCGCGCCAGCTCGACGAGCTCGGCGTCGATCGCCACCGCGCGGTCGTGACCGCGTCGGCGCGCGGCGCGGACAACGCCGACGAGCTGCTCGATCGCGCTCGCCAGGTCGGGGTGCGGCTCGAGGTCATCGACGGGACGGAGGAGGCGCGGCTCATCCGGCTCGCGGTCGACGCGCGCCTCGGCCTCTCGGGGCGGCGCGCGCTGCTCGTCGACCTCGGCGGCGGGAGCCTCGAGCTCTCGGACGTCCACCACGACGAGGTCCGCTTCTCGACGAGCATCGAGCTCGGGACCGTGCGCCTGCTCGAGTCCTTCTTCGACGCGGACGCGCGGCTCGGACCAGGCCGCGAGCGGATCCTCGTCGAGCACGTCGAGCGGATGCTCGAGCCGTTCGCGGCGGATTTCCGGAGGCGCAGCTACGATCTCGTCGCCGGGACGGGCGGCAATTTCGGGGTGATCGCCGGGCTCTGCCCGCTCGAGGGGGCGCCCATCCCGACGATCGACATGCGCGCGGCGCGCCGCCTCCGCGAGCGCATGCTCTCGATGACGAAGGACGAGCGGCGCGAGGCGTACGGGCTCCGCGACGATCGCGCGGACGTCGTCGTCCCGGCGCTCTTCGTCCTCGACGCGGTCTCGACGCTCGCCCGGACGGACGCGATCGTGACGCCCGAGGTCGGGCTCAAGGAGGGCCTCGTCCGCGACCTCGCCGGGCGCCACTTCGGCGTGTGGGGCGCGAAGCTCGACGAGCACCTCGCCACGCGCGCGGCGGTCCTCCTGGGGCGCCGCTTCCACTTCGATGAGCCGCACGCGACGCAGGTCGATCGCCTCGCGAGCGAGCTCTTCGATCGCCTCGCCGAGGTCCACGCGCTCCCGAGCGACGATCGGGTGCTCCTGCGCGTCGCGGCCATCGCCCACGACGTGGGCGACTTCATCGACTACGCCGGGCACCACAAGCACTCGCAGTACATCCTCGAGCACTCCGAGCTGCTCGGGCTCTCGGCCGAGCACCGCGTCATCGTCGGCTGCGTCGCCCGCTACCATCGGCGCTCGCCGCCCTCGGGCAGGCACGAGCGCTACCGGACCCTGTCGAGCGCGAACCAGCTCAAGGTCCGGCGCCTCGCGGCGATCCTCCGCCTCGCGGACGCGCTCGACCGCGGCCACCGCAGCAAGGTGCGGGGCCTCGAGATCACCGTCGAGGCGAAGGAGGTCGTCGTCGGGCTGCGCGGCGTCGAGGACCTCTCGCTCGAGGTCTGGGCCGCCGAGCGCAAGGGCGCCTACTTCGAGGAGGTCTTCGGCCGGAGGCTCCGGATGGAGGCGCGCGCGAGCTGACGGCGCGCCGTCAGGGAGGGGGCTCGCGCTCCGTCGCCGGCTCCGAGGCGGCCGGCGCGCCGCCCGCGTCCGCGGCTGGCGAGGGCGCGCTCCCCGAGCGGATCGCGTAGAGCCCATGATCGTCGCTCCCGACGACGAGGAGGCCGTCCCGCGCGAGGATGGGCGGCGCGACCACGTTGGCGCCCGTCTCGTAGACCCAGCGGAGCCCGCCGTCCCGCGCGATCGCGTAGAGGTAGTGATCGTCCGCGCCGAAGTAGACGTCGCCCGCCGAATCGACGAGGGGGCTCGAGCCGACGCCGAGCTCGTTGCCGAAGCGGCCGCTCACGCCGAAGGACCAGCGCTCCTCGCCGGTCGTGGGATCGAGCGCGGCGAGCCTCGCGCGTCGGCCGAGGACGGGGACGAGGATCGTGCCGTCGAGGCCGAGGCCGACGGGCGCTCGCACGTATCCGTCGACGTTCGTCCGAAAGCGCAGCTCGCCGTTGCGATCGAGCGCGTAGACGTAGCGATCGTCCGAGCCGAAGTAGATCGTGCCGTCGTCGCCGATGGCGGGCCCGGAGTCGACGTCTCCGCCCGTGCGGTACGCCCAGCGGAGGGCCCCCGTGCGGTCGATCGCGTAGAGGCGGTCGTCCTCGGAGCCGAAGTAGATCGTGCCGTCCGCGTCGATCGCGGGCGAGCTGAAGACCTTGTCGCCCGTCCGAAACCGGAACTCGACCTCGCCGTCCTTCGTGATCGCCCAGAGATCCGTGCCGGAGCCGAAGTACGCGACGCCGTCCGGGGCGACGGCGATGCCCGTGTCGACGTCGCCGTCGGTGCGGACGTCGACGAGGACCTCGCCGCTCACCGCGTCGAGGATGAAGAAGCGATCGGCGTCCGAGCCGACGTAGAGCAGGGTGCGCCCGCCAGGCTCGGTGTGGAGCGCGGGCGTCGCGTAGACGTCGTCGCCGAGGTCGCGCTGCCAGCGGATCGCGCCGTCCTCGGGCGAGAGCGCGTAGACGTGGTGATCGCGCGAGCCGACGTAGATGCTGCCATCGTCGCCCACCACGGCTTGGCCGACGATGGGGCCTCGGGTCTCGGTCCTCCACGCGCGCTCGGCGTGGGCTGGCCCCGTGAAGCTCGAGCGCCCGGTGTGTCGCCGATCGCCTCGGTGCATGCGCGGGGCTCCGCGCTCGATGGGCGGCTCGTCGAAGCTCGCCTCACGCCGCGGGAGCTGGGCGGGGCCGTCGCTCGCGAGGCGCACCGGCGCGTCTCGCCCCTCGCGCTCTCGCGAGGCCCCCCGCTCGCTCGCCTCGTGCAGGTAGAGCAGGGCCACGATCACGAGGGCGACCGACCACATCGCTGCATAGATCAGCCAGTCCTTGCGCATCGGAGCGCTGCTCGTATCGCGACGTGGGGCGAGCGTCGAGCGGCCCGCGCGCGCCTCCGCGGGGCGGATCACGTCGAGTGAGGCGCGCTGTCACAGCACGAATCAGTTGCCCTGATTCGTGCTGTTTCTTCCTTGTCGGAGGGTCTGCCCCCAGACCCTCCCTCACGCCGAGTGAATCGGCGTGAGCCTCCCTCCCGCCGAGCCAGCGCGCCTCCGCTCGACCGATCACGTCGAGTGAGGCGCGCTGTCAGCCGCGCGCGCCCTTCGCGCCGAGGGGCGGGGGCTCGCGCTCGAGCCGCTCGGACATGAGCCCCTCGTCGCGGAGCGAGCGGTATCCCTCGCGCGCGACGACGACGTGATCGACGACCGCGACACCGAGGAGCTTCGCCGCCGCGACGAGCTGCCTCGTGAGCGCGACGTCGTCTCGGCTCGGCTCCGCGTCGCCGCTCGGGTGGTTGTGGACGAAGACGACGGCGGGGCTCGCCTCGCGCAGGATCGCGCGAAAGACGTCGGCGATGGAGACCTGGCAGGCCGTCATGGTCCCCTTGTGGATCCAGAGCTCGCGGAGGACGCGGTGGCGCGCGTCGAGCGCGAGCGCGAGGAAGTGCTCCACCTCGAGCTCCGCGAGCTTGGGGCGCAGGAGCCGATCGACGTCCGCGGCGGATCGGATGTGCGTGGGCGGCGGCCGCGCGTGAACGACGCGACGGCCGAGCTCGAACGCGGCGAGCAGCCGCGCCGCCTCCGCCGCGCCGATGCCGCGCGTGCGGGCCAGCTCGTCCGCGCCGAGGCCCGCGAGCGCGCCGAGGCCGCCGTGGAGCGCGAGCAGCCGCGCCGAAAGCCGGAGGACCGGCTCCTTCTGCGCGCCGGTGCCGAGGAGGATCGCCACGAGCTCCGCGTCGCCGAGGGCGCGCGCGCCGCCGCGCACGAGCGCCTCGCGAGGGCCCCCTCGCTCCGAGCCCGCCTCCGCGGCGCTCGGGGCTCGATCGGTGCTCGGCTCGGGACCGGGCGCGTGCTCGAGGCCGAGCGAGGGACCGGGTGGGGGCGTCGGGGAGGGCATCACGCTCGCCCTCTGCACCGCTCGCGCCGGGCGAGCGCGTCGCGTGGCTCGAAGCGGTCGCCCTCGAGCTGGCGAGCGGGCGGGCGTCGCCTCGGCGGTCGCCGGGGCTCGGGCCGCCGAGGCCCGAAAGCTGCCGCTCGCGCGCGGGAACTTGTTACGCTGCCGGCCGCATGGCTGGCGCTGCCCCCTCCGCGAAACCCGCACCCTTCCTCGCGCCCCTCGACGTCGTCGATCGGGGTCTGCTCCTCGCCGAGAGCTCCCTCTCCATCGTCGTCGTCGCCGTCATGGTGGCGATGGGCGTGGTCGGGGCGATCGGATCGGCCTTCTCCGTTCAGAACGCGCTCACCCACGCGGTCGACGACGTCCTGATGAACGGCACGATCTGGGCCGCCTTCCTCGGGGCGAGCTTCGCCACGCGCGGGCGCAAGCACCTCGCCATCGACGCGCTCGGGCGGCTGCTCCCCGACCGCGCGCGTCGCGTCGTCGTCTCGATCGCGAGCACGCTCGGCGCCGTGGTCGCCGCGGCGCTCGCGTATGGCGTCTACGCCGCGCTCGTCGAGCAGGGGCACGCGGCCGACCAGCAGCTCGCGAGCATGGTCTCGGCGGGGATCGCCGACGCGTCCGTCGATCGCAGCTACGAGTACCAGTACATGATCCCGGCCGGGTTCGGGCTCATCGCGATCCGGCTCCTGCTCCACGGCTTCCACGAGCTGCTCGCGGTCTTCTCGAGGTACGACGCGCCGTCGGCGAAGCGGACGACGAGCCCTCCGCCGGCGCCCGCCTCCGGCGAGCACAGGATCCCCCACGAGGAGCCCGACGGCGCGCCCTCGACGCCGGGCGACGCGTCGCGGGTCGCGCCCTTCGAGCAGGCGAGCGGGCGCGAGGTGCTGATCGGGGCGGCCGCGCTCGCGATCCCGCTCGTCGCGTCGATCGGCACCTCGACGTTCGGGCCGATCGTCGTCGCGGTCCTCGCCACGCTCACCACGCTCCTCGGGCCCCTCTACGTCCGCCACCGCGCGACCCGGTCGCTCGCGGCGACGGCGCCCATCCCCGAGGAGCACGCGACGATCTCGCGCCCGCTCGAGCCGCTCCTCGCGCTCGGCGGGACGCTCGCCGTGCTCGCCGTCGCCGCCTTCGGCGTCCAGCACATCTCGCAGGTCTCCATCACGGCGGGCATCGTCTTCTTCGCGATCATGGCGCTGATGGGCGCGCCGCTCTTCACGTTCCTTGGCGGCATGGCGCTCTTTCTCTGGGCGCACGGCTCGGACGTCGTCCCCCCGACGGAGCTCGCCTCCGCCGTCGAGGACGTCCTCGGCAACCACTTCGCGCGGATGAGCGTGCTGCCGACGATCCCGATCTTCACGCTCGCGGGCTACCTGATGAGCGAGGCGAACACGCCCAAGCGCCTCGTGCGCGTGGCGCGCGCGCTCCTCGGCTGGCTGCCGGGCGGGCTCGCCGTCGTGTGCGTGCTCGCGTCGGCGGGCTTCACCGTCTTCTCCGGCGCGAGCGGCATCACGATCGTGGCGATCGGCGGCCTGCTCTTCCCGGCGCTCCTCAAGGACAAGTACCCCGAGAAATTCTCGCTCGGCCTCGTCACGAGCGGCGGCGCGCTCGGGATCACGATCTTCCCGGCGCTGCCCCTCATCGTGTACGGCATCGTCGCCGGGCTCCAGGAGATGCCGCCGGGCGTCGAGCACCTCGAGCTCGGCAAGATGATCTACGCGGGCATCCTCCCGGGCCTCCTCATCGTGGGCCTCATGGCGATCTACTCGATGGTCGTCGGCGTCGTGAAGCGGATCCCGCGCTCGAGCTTCGACGCCGCGGAGATCGGCGCGGCGCTCTGGGAGGCGAAGTGGGAGCTCGCCCTGCCGCTCGTCGTTCTCGTCGGCCTGCGCTTCTCGGGCCCCATCGGCGCGGCGTCGCTCACGGCCGCGTACATCTTCGTGATCGAGGTCTTCATCTACAAGGACCTCTCCCTCTTCCACGACATCCCGCGCATCGTCCCCGACTCGATGGTCCTCGTCGGCGCGATCTTCGTGAAGCTCTGCGCGGCGACCGTGCTCACCTTCTACTTCGTCCAGGCGCAGACGGCCGATCAGCTCTTCGAGGCGCTCACCTGCGGCGCGCCGGCGCAGCAGTTCCTCGCGAACCACGCCGACGTGATGGTGAACTGCCGCGAGGCGGTGGCGGCGCTCGGGCAGCGCGGCGAGAGCGCGGGCGGGCTCATCGACTCGCCGCTCTCGTTCCTCCTCGCGCTCAACGTGTTCCTCCTCATCGTCGGGATGTTGATGGACATCTTCTCGGCGATCGTCGTCATCGTCCCCTTGATCATGGGGATCGCGGTCCACTTCAACATCGACCCCTATCACCTCGGCATCGTCTTCCTCATCAACCTCGAGATCGGCTACCTGATGCCGCCGATGGGGCTCAACCTCTTCATCGCGGGGTTCCGGTTCGAGCGGCCCGTGCCCGACCTCTATCGGGTCGTCTTGCCCTTCATCGGCGTCTTCGTCGTCGCGCTGATGGTGATCACCTACGTCCCGTGGCTCACGACCGCGCTCATCCCCGGCTATCAGTCGCTCGCCGCCCAGGAGCACGCGGTCGAGGCCCCCGAGGGCGGCCCAGGAGGCGACGAAGGTCACGAGGGTCACGAGGGCGACTCGGGCGGTGGGGCGGCGGACTCGGGCGACTGCGACGTCCCGCACGAGGGCGAGACCTTCGAGGAATTCGAGGCGCGCTGCTCCGGCGGTGGCGGCGGCGGCGGCGGCGCGGCAGACACCGCGGACTGCGACGTGCCGCGAGAGAACGAGTCGTTCGACGACTTCGAGGCGCGCTGCTCGGGGGGTGGAGGGGGCGAGGGCGCCGCGCGTCCCTCGGTGGATCGAGCCGACTGCGACGTGCCGCGGGAGAACGAGTCGTTCGCGGACTTCGAGGCGCGCTGCACGCCTGCCGAGGACACGCCGAGCCCGCCCGATCCGTCGAGCGCGCCGAGCGACACGGCCGATCCGCCTGGCGCGGCTCCGACCGAGGGCGCCTCGGGCGAGCCGCGCGACGAGCCGACGCTCGAGTGACGTGACGACGCGCGCGTGACGAGCGTGGGCGTCTCTCCTGGCCCACGCTCGCGTCGCCAGCCGCCCACGCGTCGCGTCGAGGCGCGAGCCGAGGGCCTCCACGCGCCGCGTGAGGCGTCGCGATCGCGCTAGCGGCACCGACCGTGCAAAGCGTCGGGCGTGCGTGCCCGACCGAAAACTTGCGTGGCTCGTCCGGCTGCCTCAAGAGTGCTGGACGCACCTTCAGTGGCCTCCGCTCCGCGGGGCGAGCGAGGTGTGACGATGACCGCCCCCATGCCGAGCCACCTCTCCTCCTCCTCGCGCGCGCCGCGTGGGCTCACGAGCCTCGCCGCGCTCTTCGTCGTCGTCGCGGCCGCAGTCGGCGGTGGCTGTGGGAGCCGCGACGCGATGGGCGGCGCGACCGAACGCTCCTCGCCCGCGCCCGGGACGGGGCGCGCCGAGCCCGAGGCGCAGGGGGAGGGCGACGCGGCGCTCGCCCCGAGCGGCGAGGGGCACGCGAGCGTCGTCGACACGCGACCGCCGCCGATGCACGCGCCCGTGCCGCTCTACGAGGACGGCCGATCCGAGCGTCAGGTCGACGCGGCGACGGCGCGCGAGAACGGGCTCATGGTCCTCGATCTCGGCGAGGAGTGGACGCCCTACCTCTTCTCCGAGCGCGACCAGGAGTCCGAGGCGCCGAGCCCGAACGACTACCGCCGCACCTACCTCGCGCTCGCGCGCGGCGAGTTCCCGAACGACTACCACGGCGAGCGCGCGCGGGAGGACAAGTACCTCGAGATCTACGGCATCATGCCGACGCTCGGCCTGCTCCGCGCGCGCATGGAGCGCACCCGCGACCTCGCCTGCGAGGCGACGCTCGATCTCGAGCCGCTCCGATCCTTCACGGGGTTCGTCGCGTACGAGAGCCGCAACGCGGGCCGCGACTTCGCGCGGCGGTTCCGAGGGCTCGAGAGCGCGATGAGCGAGCTCGCGCGCGCGCAGGGCGTCGAGCGCATGGAGGACATCGACGCCTCGCGCATCCGCGACGATCGCGTGGCGCGGCGGCTCGCCGAGTATCGCCGCCTCGCCCCGCAAGCGAGCGCGATCCGCGCGCTCCAGGCGCGCCTCGAGTGCGAGGGCTACTTCGAGGGCAAGGGCGAGTGGTCGCGCGGCGGCTTCGACTGGGCGACGCACGAGGCGCTCGCGGAATTCGAGCGTCGACATCGGGTGTATGGCTGGGGCGCGCTCGGGCGCGAGACGCTCGAGGAGCTCCGCCGGACGCCGCTCGAGGGCGATCGAGAGGGCGTGATCCGCGTCCTGACCGAGCGGGCGATGCACGCGGCGGGCGTCCTCGAGGACGGGAGCGTGACGGGCCGCTACCGCGACGCGTCGGGGACCGAGCGGGACCTCCCGAACCTCGAGGCGGAGCTCCGCGCCATCGTGATCCGCGCGTTCGGGCTCGAGACGCCCGAGTCGACGCTCGCGTTCCTCGAGAGCCTCGGCGAGCTCGGGCCCGAGGCGGCGCACCCCGTCGCGCTCACGATGCCCACGCTCCCCGACTACTACACGGCCGACATGGACCTCTCGGTCGAGATCGACCGTGGCGACGTCTGGTACGAATTCCCGTTCGACGAGCAGGGGCGCGAGCGCCCGCAGCCGGTGGAGCGTCGTCCGCGGATCACGATCCTCACGACCTGGAACGGCCAGCGCATCCGCCTCGCGCGCTACGGGACGACGATCGGCGGGTGGCGGTCCGAGCAGATCGATGGGCGGATCTGGTGGCGCTACAAGAACTCGCCCGTCGGGCCGGTCGTCTGGCACCAGATCGTCGCCGCGCCCGTCTGGATCCCCCCCGAGTCGACGCCGCCGCGCTCGCTCTTTCGGCGGACGGGGCGCGGCGGCCGCGACGCCTATCGCCCGAACTACCACGAGACGGGGCCGAGCTACGCGTCGGCGTACGGGCTCGTCGCCGCCTACCACATCAACTACCGCGAGCGCGACGACGGCTCGCTCAGCCTGCGCGGCGACGAGGGGATCCGCACCCACGGTTCCGTCGACTACATGAGCATCATGCGCAGGCACTCCCACGGCTGCCATCGCCTGCACAACCACATCGCGGTGCGGCTCATGTCGTTCATGCTCGCGCATCGCCCTCACACGCGCGTCGGCCAGCAGCGCATCGCCTTCCATCGCGACGTGGAGATCGACGGCAACACCTACGGGATGGATCTGACCCAGGGCGGCTACGTCTATCAGCTCGCCTCGCCGATCCCCGTGAACGTCCTCGAGGGGCGCATCCGCGGTGAGCGCTCGACGCCGATCGAGGAGCCGCTCCCGCGCTTCGACCCGAGCGTCGGCGCGTACGTCCTGCCGGACGGCTCCGCGGTCACGATCTCGCGCCAAGGGCGGATGACGCCCACCGCGCTCCCGAGCCCCGACGCCGGCGTGCCCACGGCGCCCGCGCCCGGGGGCGCCTGACGCGACTGCCTCCGCGGGGCGGATCACGTCGCGTGAGGCGCGCTGTCAGTCGGGCTCTCAGTCGCGCTCGCGGGCGAGCCGCTTCCGCGCGACCTCGGCCCACTCGCCCGTCGGATCGAGGGCGAGGTAGCTCGACCAGTGCGCGCGCGCCTCGGCGGCTCGACCGAGCGCGTCGAGCGTCATCGCGAGGTTGAAGTGGGCGTCCGCGAAGGCGGGGTCGCTCTCGAGCGCCGCCTCGAACGACCGGGCGGCGCTCGCGTGATCGCCCCGCTCGGACGCGATGAAGCCGAGGTTGTAGTGGGCCTCGGGCTGGGCGGGATCGGCCTCGAGGGCGCGCCGATAGAGCGCGATCGCCTCCGCCGTGGCGCCGCGCCGAAAGCGCAGGTTGCCGAGGTTCGTGAGCGCGTGGCCGAAGCTCGGGTCGAGCTCGACGGCGCGTCGATAGCACGCCTCCGCGCGATCGATCGTCGCGGGATCGCCGTCGAGGCGAGAGCCCTCGAGGTAGGCCTCGTAGGCCCCGCGGCGGCGCGCCGAGTCGCGCTGGTGGGGTCGCAGCACGCGGACGACCTCGTCGCGCAGATCGCGCACGTCGAAGTCGAGGACGAGCTGGCCGCTCGTCGGCTCCCACTTCGTGCGATCGGTCTGGACGACGAGCCGATCCCCCTCGGACGAGATCCGGAGCTCGGCGAGCGGGCGGATCACGTGCGGGAGCGTCGTGCGGAGCGAGTCGATCGATCGGCGCACGCGCCGGAGCGGGGTGCCCCGCTCGATCAGCGACTTCGCGGCGCGGAGGCCGATGAGATCCTGGAAGGTGTAGAGCTTGCGCGCCGTGCCACCCGAGGGGGAGAGGAAGCCTGTCTTCTCCCAGTACCGGAGGCGGCTCTCCGGGAGCGCGAAGAGGCGGGAGACCTCGGCGCGCGTGAAGAGGTCGGCGGTCGGATCGCGACGTCGCGCGGTCGCCGCGGGCTCCCTCGCGCTCGCCTCGGGCTCGGTCGAGCCGCGATCGGGCGGGCTCGCCGCGCTCGAGCTCGACGCACCGTCGCGCGCGCGTCGCGCGCCGCGCCCGAAGTCGACGTGGATCACGTTGGTCTTGTCGCGGGCCGCTCCCATGGGTCGATCCATGCGCTCGTCACTCACCGACGGCCGAGGAAGGTAGCTCGATCGGCAGCTCGAGGTCGACATCGAGGAGCAGCCGTCCGCCGTCGAGGCGGATCGACGTGGAGATGCGCGCCGCGCCCCGCGGCGGCCTCGGGATCCGGCGCAGGGCGTCGCTCAGCCCGAGGCGCATCGCGCGCAGGCGCACGCGCACCGATCGCTCCGCTGCCTCGAGGACGTCGCGCGCGTCCTCGCTCGTGCGCACGCCGAGGCGAGCGAGATCGATCGTGATCAGCGTCGTGCCGAAGTACGTCGAGCCGCTCGCGCGGCCCTCGCCGAGCACCTCCGCGAAGACGAAGAGCGCGTCGTCGGCGAGCGGCGCGAGCACGGCCCGCGCGCGTCGAGCGACGAGGGCGCGGGGTCGGACGGGCATCGGGGGCTTGAGCCGCGGCGCGGGGAGCACGGCCCGATCGTAGCGGGCGCACCGCATGGCGACGCAAATTCCAGGTGCCCCGCGCGCGCCGCCGCCGAGCGGCCCGCGGCGCGGATCGCGTGGCGCGCGAGGCGCTCTTCGCTATGGTCGCGCTCATGGTGCCCCTCGCGAGGCTTCGCCACCTCGTCATCGCCTGGCGTCGCGCCGCGGCGCAGGCCGAGCGGGCGCGCTGGGCGGGCGAGGACGCGCCGCCCTCGTCGTCGCGCGAGCGCGCCGCGCTCGGCACGGGGGAGGCGCGTGAGCTCCTCGCCACGCTCGTCGAGGCCGGCGCGATCGAGCCCGCCGACGAGCGCGCCTTCCTCACCCACCTCGCGGACGCCGCGCGCGAGGAGCTCGCGGCGCGCCGACGCGCAGGCTCCGCGCCGCGCGTCGATGAGCGGCTCGTGATCGACGGCGAGACGCGCTCGCTCCTCGAGCTCGTGAGCGACGAGGCGCGCTGGCCAGCGCGGCTCGGACCTCTCGGCGCCGCGATCGAGGCGCGCGCGCGGGCGGCGGCCGAGGTGTCGGGAGAGGCGGACCTGCTCGCGAGCGGGATCCTCGCGCGGGCGACGCGCCCCGAGGCCGCCTCCGTCGACGTCGAGGGGTGGCTCGAGGCGACCGACGACGCCGCGCGCGAGGCGTATGCGCGCGCGAGCCACGCGCTCGGGCTCCGCGCTCGGGGTCGCGGGACGTCCTCATCGCCCACGACGCCGCTCGCCGTCCTGCGCGCGTCGAGCCTCGATCGCCTCCTCCGAGAGCGGGATCGCGTCCCCCTGCTGGCGCGAGCGCTCGGCCCGATCGGCTTCGACGCCATGGTGGGCGCGCGGCTCGGGCTCGCGCGGCACGACGAGCTCCGCGTCGGCGCCCGGATCCTGCTGCTCGATCCGCCCCGCCGGGTCCTCCTCGGGCTCTCTCGGCTCGATCTCGGCCTCGCCTCGTCCCTCGCGACGATCGAGGGGCTCGGGCGCGGGCTCGCGTTCGCGCGGAGCTCGCCGGCGCTCGGCGCCGAGCACCGCTTCGCGCCCTTCGCCTCGTGTCCACCGCTCATCGGCGCGCTCACGACGCTCTTCATGACCTCGCCGACCTTCCTTCGCGCCTCGCTCGGCCTCGAGGCGAGCGAGGCGCGGACGCTCCGCGCCGTCGCGAGCTACCTCGTCCTCGCGGGCGCTCGGCTCACGCTCGCGCGCCTCGCGCTCAGGGGGCAGGCGCCGGGCGACGAGGCGCTCGACGCCCTCGGCGCGCGTGCGCTCGGGGCCGAGCCCTTCCCGGGCGCGAGGTCGAGCCTCCTCTCGTTCGACCCGACCCCTCACCTCGCGCGCCTCGCGCGCGCCGCGACGCTCGCGCCGACCCTCTACCTCGCGCTCCGCGATCGGTACGACGAGGACTTCTTCCGAAACCCGCGCACCGCGGCGGTCATCGACGGCGCGGCCGCGCGCGGCGCGAGCCTCGGCGCCGAGGCGTGGATCGAGGAGCTCGGGGGGGAGAGCGAGCCCGCGCCGAGCGCGCGGGTGGCGAGCGCGTTCTACCGTGAGCGCCTCGCCGATCGCGCGGTTGCGTGAGGCGCGCCGCTTTGGTCGAATGGCCGCGATGACGACGCAGACGGAGCTCCCCGAGAGCGTGAGACGGCTGGCGAAGACCGCGGCCCACCGCGACGAGCTGCGGCGGCGGCGCGCCGCGCTCCTCGCGTCGATCCCGGGGGACGTGCTGGTCGTGGCCGCGGCGCCGACCCACGTGCGGAACAACGACGTCGAGCACCCCTACCGGCAGGACTCCGACTTCTTCTACCTGACGGGCTTCGAGGAGCCGTCGGCGCTCGCGATCCTCTCGAGCGTCCACCCCGAGCATCGCTTCGTGCTCTTCGTGCGCCCGAGGGATCCGGAGCGCGAGACGTGGGACGGACCGCGCTCGGGGATCGAGGGCGCGAAGGCGTGCTTCGACGCGGACGCGGTCTTCCCCATCGCGGAGCTCGGCGCGCGGCTCCCCTCCTACCTCGAGAACGCGCGTCGCCTGCACTTCGCGCTCGGGCGCGATCCGGAGATCGACGCGATCGTGCTCGGCGCGCGCGAGACGACGCGCCGCAGGCAGCGCCTCGGCGTCCTCGCTCCCACCGCGATCGTCGATCTCGCGGAGGCGGTGCACCCGATGCGGCTCGTGAAGAGCCCCTTCGAGCTCGACGCGATGCGTCGCGCGATCGAGGCGACGCGCGAGGCGCACCTCGCGGCGATGCGCGTCGCGCGCCCGGGCGTCCACGAGTATGAGGTCGAGGCGGAGCTCGATCGCGCCTTTCGGCGACACGGCGCGCGTCGCCCCGCCTACGAGTCGATCGTCGGCTCGGGCCCGAACGCGACGATCCTCCACTACGTCGCGAACGATCGTCGCATGGAGGCGGACGAGCTGCTCCTCATCGACGCGGGCGCCGAGCTCGACGGTTACGCCGCCGACGTGACGCGGACCTTCCCGATCTCGGGGCGCTTCAGCGACGCGCAGCGGCAGCTCTACGAGGTGGTGCTCGCCGCCGAGGAGCAGGCGATCGCCGCCGTGCGACCGGGGACGACGATCGAGGCGATCCACCGCGTCGCGCTCCGCGCCTTGACCGAGGGAGCCATCGCGCTCGGGCTCATCGAGGGGCCGATCGAGGAGGCGCTCCGCGAGGAGCGCTACAAGCCGATCTACATGCACCGCACCTCGCACTGGCTCGGCATGGACGTCCACGACGTCGGCGCGTACTTCGTGTTCGAGCGCGAGGACGCGACGAGCGTCGAGCGGAGAGCGCGCGTGCTCGAGCCCGGGATGGTGCTGACGATCGAGCCTGGGCTCTACGTGGGGAGCGGCGTCGCGCTCGCGCCCGAGGCGGAGCGCTACCGCGGGATCGGGATCCGCATCGAGGACGACGTGCTCGTCACCGAGGGCGGCGTCGAGGTGCTCACGCGCGCCATCCCGAAGGGGATCGACGCGATCGAGGCCTACCTGGCGGCGCGCGAGGACCCCGTCCCCCATGCGCCGACGTGAGCCCGAGGAGACGCTCGCGGAGCTCGAGCGGGCGCTCGCGTTCGCGGCGCGCTCCTTCGCGCACGCCCCTGGAGGGCTCTGGCTCGCGGGGCTCGCGGCGCTCGCCGCGCTCGATCGGGCTGGGCTGAGGAGCCCCGAGGCGCTCGCGCTTCGTCGGCGCGCGGAGCAGATGAGGCGCGAGGGCGAGGAGCGGGCCTCGAGCCATGAGCTCGCGGGGCTCGAGGCGTGGATCGCGCTCGCGCGCCGCCGCGCCGCGCTCGAGGAGGCGTTCCTCGCGGCCTCCCACGAGGCGCCGGAGCGCGTCTCGAGCCGCGCGGAGCTCGCGGAGCGCCTGCTCGATGTGGAGCGCCGGCTCGAGGCGCTGGACCGCACGCTCGCGGAGCCCTTCCCCGACGGCCTCGACGCGCTGGTCGCGCGGCTACGCTCGGCGCACCCCGACTACGAGCCGGCCGAGGCCGCCGCGCCGCCCGAGGGCGCTCCCCTCCGCCCCCTCCTCGAGGAGAGCGCGCGGAGGGGGCGCGTCGAGCGCGCGCCGTCTGCGTGGGCGCTGCTCGGCGGTGGGTTCCTCGCTTGGTTCTTCGCGATCACCGCGATCGCCGTGGTCGCGGCGGGGGTGGCGCGGAGCGCGATCGTCCTCGCGCTGCTCGCGCTCGCCGCGACGGCGCTCGTCGCGGCGCTCGCGCGGCGGGTCGCCGAGCGGCGGCGACGCCAGCGGGTGCTCGACGCGTGGTTCGCGCGGGAGCGGAGCGCCCGCGAGCGGGAGGCCCTCGAGGCCGCGCGCTCGCGGTGGGCGCTCGCCGCCCGCGCGCTCGGCGCCCTCGACGCGTTCCGGCGCACGGACGAGGGCGCCTCGCTCGAGGCGCGCGAGGGCCAGCTCCCGAGCCTCACGCCCTGGATCCGGATGGCGGTCGGTGGCCTCCGCGAGGAGCAGGTCGAAGCCTTCGCCTGAACGGCGCGGGGGCGTGGTACGAAGCCCCATGGTCGCTACGCAAGGTCTCGTGGGCTTGCGCCCCGCTCCATCGCTCGTCGCGCGGGTGACCGCGCCCCCCTACGACGTCATCAAGCCGGGCAGCGCGCTCCACGCGCGCCTCGAGGCGGAGCCGCTCTCGCTCTTCCACGTCACGCTCGGGAGCGATCCCGTCGGCGCGTTCGAGCGGCTCCGGCGCGAGGGGGCGCTCGTCCCCGACGAGGAGCCGGCCTACTACGTCTATGAGCAGCGCTATCGGGGGCCGACGGGCGCGGACGAGACGCGCGTGGGGGTCTTCGTCGCCGCCGAGGTCACGCCCTACGAGGCCCACCAGATCATCCGCCACGAGAAGACCTTCGACGACAAGGTGAAGGGCCGCGTCGCGCTCGCGCGCGCCACCGGGCACACGTTCGGGCCCGTCTTCGCGCTGACGCGCGCGCCGCTGCTCGAGGTGCTCGCCCGCGTGAGCCGCGTGAGCCAGCCGCTCTACGACTTCACGACCGACCTCGGGGGCCTCAACGATCTCCACGGCATCCGCTCGCGGGTCTTTCGCGTGACGGAGGCGAGCGCGGAGGGCGCGGCGATCCGCGAGGTGCTCGCGCGGGAGCCCTTCTACATCGCCGATGGACACCACCGCTACCACGCGTCGCTCCGGAACGGGCAGACGCACATGCTCGTCTACGTCACGGAGAACGCGCGCATCCAGGCCTACGATCGCGTCGTCCGCGGCACGAGGCGCTTCGACGAGGCGCGCGCCTCGCTCGCGCTCCGAGCGAGCGACACGTTCGCGACGCCGCCCAAGCACACCTTCGCCATCTACACGCGCGGAGGGTGCTTCCAGCTCGACGCGAAGGAGGTGCCGTCGGACGTCGTCGGGCGCCTCGACTGCTCGATCCTCGAGCGCGAGCTCTACCCGGCGCTCGGCCTCGATCACTCGATGATCGCGGACCCGAGGCACTTCGACTACTACCCGGAGTCGCAGCTCGACGCGATGAAGGAGGCCGTGGATCGAGGCGACTACGAGCTCGCCATCGCGCTCCACCCCGTGTCGATCGACGAGCTCGTGGCGGTGGCGGACGCCGGGCTCTCGGATCCGGAGATCGTCATGCCGGAGAAGAGCACCTTCTTCGCGCCCAAGATCCTCTCCGGGCTCTTCGTGTTCCGGCACGCCTTGCGGTAGAATCGCGGTCGATGCCGTCCTCCCTGCTTCGCCCCTCGTCGTCCCCCCGAGCGCTCGCGCTCCTCGCGACGTTCGCCTGCCTCCTCGGGCTCGCCGGCTGCGACGGCGCCGAGTGCGCGCTCGACTCCGACTGCGCGCTCGGCCTGCGCTGCAACGCGGAGCATCGATGCGTCACACGCGGCGGTGAGGAGCGCGACGCCTCGACGGCGACACGCGACGGCGGGACCTCGACCGATGGGGCGGCGCCGACGGACGCGGCCGCACCCATCGACGCGTGGGCGGCCCCGGACGCGACCGATGGGTGCCCGGCGCTCCTCCCCGAGTACGGGGTCGTCGACACGTCGCCGGGCTGCGAGTCGCGCGCGAGCGTCATGTTCTTCGTGCGCGACGACGTCGCGCGCTGCGCGTACGTCACCTCGTCCGACCTGCGCGAGGACCTCGTCGGGACCTTCACCCTCGACGAGTCGGGCGGGTTCCAGGGAAATCTCTCCTTCGCCGACGCGATGGTGGGGCGCATCTGCAGCGTCGCGCCGCAGGCGTACGAGAGTGGGTTCTCGATCGACTGCGGATCCTGCGCGATCACGCTCGCGCCGAGGCGCCCTTGAAGGCCGAGCGAGGCTGGATCGGTCAGCGCAGGCCGAGCACGTCGGCCATCTCGTAGAGGCCCGCCGCGCGGGCCCGTACCCAGCGCGCGGCGCGCAGCGCTCCTCGCGCGAAGAGGGCGCGGTCGGTCGCCTTGTGCGAGAGTTCGAGGCGCTCACCCGCGCCCGCGAGGATCAGCGTGTGGTCTCCGATCACGTCGCCGCCGCGGAGCGCGAGCACGCCGACCTCCTCGCGCGATCGCGCGCCGGGGCGGCCGCTTCGGCCGGTGACGAGCGCGCCGCGATCGAGCCCGCGCTCCCCGAGCACGGCGTCGGCGAGCCGGAGCGCCGTCCCGCTCGGCGCGTCGGCCTTCTGCCGGTGGTGCATCTCGACGATCTCCGCGTCCCAGCCCGGGCCGAGCAGCCGCGTGGCGAGCGCCGCGAGGTGGGTGAGCACCGCGACGCCCACGCTCGTGTTGGCCGCGAGCACGACGGGCACGGCGCGCGCGGCTCGATCGAGCGCGGCGCGAGCGCTCGGCTCGAGCCCGGTCGTGCCGACGACGAGCGCGATCCCTTGGTCCGCGGCCCTCGCGGCGATCCGCTCGGTTGCCTCGCTCCTCGAGAAGTCGACGAGTACGTCGGCGAGGAGCGCGTCGCCCTCGCTGCTCGAGACGAGGACGCCGATCGCCCCGACGCCCGCGAGCAGGCCCGCGTCGCTCCCGATCCCGCTCCCTCCGACGCGGCCGAGCGCGGCCACGAGGCGGAGATCGTCGGCGTCCGAGAGGGCGTGGACGAGCGCTCGGCCCATCCGGCCCGCCGCGCCGTGGATCGCGACGCGCGTCGTCGGTGCGCTCGTCATGCTCGCGTCACGCGGCGAGGCCGGCCTGCGCGATCGCGCGCTCGATCCGCTCGCACGTCTCGGGCTTCGGCCAGACGAGGGGGAGGCGGAGCTCGCGCGCGACGAGGCCGCGCGCGGCCATCGCCGCCTTGATCGGGCCGGGGTTGGCCTCGATGAACATCGAGGCGTGGACGCCGAGGAGCCGGAGGTGGAGGGCGCGGGCCTCCGCGAGCTTTCCGGCCTCGAAGAGCCGGACGATCTCCGAGGTCTCGCGCGGGAAGAGGTTGGCCGTGACGCTGATCACGCCCTTGCCGCCGACGGCGAGGATCGGGAGGGTGAGCGCGTCGTCGCCGGAGAGGACGGTGAAGCGATCACCGAGCCGCGCGAGGATCTCCTGGCTCCGAGCGACGTTGCCGGTCGCCTCCTTCACGGCGACGATCGAGGGGACGTCGGCGAGGCGAGCGAGCGTCTCGAGGCTCAGGTCGACGCCCGTGCGGCCGGGGATGTTGTAGAGGATCGAGGGGAGCGAGCAGGCCTTCGCCACGGCTCGGAAGTGAGCCTCGAGCCCCTCCTGGGTGGGTCGGTTGTAGTAGGGGCAGACGAGGAGCACTCCATCGGCCCCGGCGCGCTCGCACCCCTTCGCGAGCTCGATCGTGTGGCGCGTCGACACCGTCCCCGCGCCCGCGACGACGGGGACGCGGCCTCGAGCCTGCTCGACGACGACGCGGACGACGCGCAGGTGCTCCGCCTCGCTGAGCGTGACGCTCTCGCCCGTCGTGCCACACGGCACGAGTCCGTCGACGCCGCCCTCGATCGCGTGCTCGACGACGCGGCGCAGCGCCTCTTCGTCGATCGCGTCGCCTCGAAACGGCGTGACGAGCGCGGGGAGGGTTCCTCGGAACATCATCTTTGCCTCGCTTCTCGGGTCTTTGGGGCGCGGCCCGTCACGAAGACGATCGAGGGCCGCCGCGCGCGCCTCGATCCCACGCGCGCGCTCAGTCGAGCTCGCCCTTCTTCGCCTTGTCGACCCAGAGGTTCACCTGCTCCTCGATGACGGCCATCGCGCGCCCCTGGAAGACGCGGAAGAGGAACGGGACGTCCATGTCGACGTCGACCGCCTGCTCGCGCACGACGATCGAGCCCCCGAGCGCGATGCCCTTCGCCTTGAAGCCGAACGATCCGCTCGACTCGCTCGTCCAATCGAAGCGAGGGTTGTAGTCGGCGAACCGGGCCTTGTAGGCCTCCATCGCCTTGTCGATCGCCTTCTTCGAGCGGGCGAAGTCGAGACCGGTCTGGATGGTGTGCTTCACTGCGTTCTCCGTGGATCGAGGCTCAGTGGTCGTCGCCGCGTCGCGGCCCCGAGCGCCGCCCGCGACCTCGATCACGACGCTCGGCCTGTCCTTCCCCCGAGCCCTGTCGGGCCGGGATGATCTGGATGCGTCGCGCGAGGCCCTCGCCGTTCGATCGCGTCGAGACGCCGGTGAGCTTCGCGAGCGAGAGGTGGATGAGCCGACGGTCGCGCGCGGGCATGGGCTCGAGCGTGACGACGCGGCCAGTGTCGATCGCGCGCTTGGCCTCGCGCTTGGCGAGGTTGACGAGGCCCTGATCGTGCCGCTCCCGGTAGTCGCCGGAGTCCACGATGATGTAGCGGCGCCGCTCGGGGAAGCGGTTGACGACCTTGTTCGCGAGGAATTGGAGCGCGTCGAGGGTCATCCCCTTCTTGCCGATGACGCGCCCCGAGTCCTCGCCGGAGACGTCGAGGACGACCCGCTCCGCGTCCTCGCGGACGGTCACGCGCGCGTCGAGCCCCATCCGCCGGAGTACGCCGGAGAGGAACTCCATCGCCTCCTCGGCGCGTCCGTCGCCCGGCTCGCCGACGTCCTCACGTCCCTGTCCGCCCTCGTCTTCGTCGTCGAAGAGCAGGGCGCCCTCCATCTCGTTCTGCTTGCGGTCGTCACCCACGGGGCGGCCTCCTCACGCTCGGCTTCTTGGTTGGCGCGCTCTCCGCTCGCGTCGCGGCGGATGGCGCGTCGTCGATCTTGCCCTCGGTCGCGCCGCTCGCGCGAGCGGCCTTCTCTTCCTCTTCGCGTTGCCAACGCCACTCGTTGAAGCGCTGCTGCGTGATGCTGAGCGAGCTGTTCGTCAACATGTAGAGGCAGAGCCCCGACGGGAGAAAGAGCATGAAGACGCCCATCATGATGGGCATCATCCAGAGCATCACGCGCTGCTGCGTCGGCTCCATCTGCGTCGGCGTGAGCCGCTGCTGCACGTGCATCAGCGCGGCGAGCCCGATCGGCAGGCTGAAGTAGGGATCGGGCGCGGAGAGGTCGTGCCACCAGAGGTAGAAGGGCTGGTGGTAGAGTTCGATGTTCGTCTGGAGCGACGTGTAGAGCGCGAAGAAGACGGGCATCTGGAGCAGCACCGGCAGGCAGCCGAGCATCTGCGCGGCCGGGTTGATGCCGTGCTTCTTGTAGAGCTCCATGATCGCGGCCTGGCGCTTCTCCATGTCGCCAGGGAACTTCGCGTTGATCGCGTCCATCTCGGGCTTGAGCTTGCGCATCGGCGCGAACGCGCGGAACTGGCGCGCCATGACCGGATAGAGCGCGAGCCGGACCAGCATCGTGAGGATGATGATCGCGAGGCCCCAGTTGCCCACGTAGCGCTGGATGAACGCGAGCAGGAGCGAGAACTGCCGCGCGATGACGGCGAAGGTGCCGAGGTTCACGACCTCCGGGAGCGAGTGGCCGGCCACCTGGAGCGCGTCCCACTCCTTGGGCCCGAAGAAGGCGAGCGTGCGGGTCATGTGCTCGCCGCCGGGCGGGATCTCGATGACCGGGTAGCGCAGGCGCGCCTCGAAGAGGGTGCCGTCGATCTCCGTGCCGAGGTAGCGATCTTGCGCCCAGAGCCCGCAGCGCTCGGCCGCCTCGTCGGAGGGCGCGAGCACCTGCGCGAAGTACTGGTTCTCGACGCCGACGAAGTCGATCGCGCCGCCGAACCCGTGCGCCGTCGCGAGATCGGCGCGCGCCTTGCGGACGACCTCGCCGTCGTGCCGACAGATCCCCTGCCCGATGAAGGTCGAGCGCCCCCCGAGCCCGAAGGGCAGCGGGCCGTGCTCCTGGGCCCGCGTCACGTAGTGGAACGCGTGCTCCTCGAGCCGCAGGCGGCGGGCGCGCGCGTCGTGGTTGCGCAGCACGACCGTCTGCCAGAGCTGATAGGGGCCCGCGCCCGCCGCGATGCGGCGGCGGATCTCCAGGTGATCCGCCTCGAGCGAGAGCACGACGGAGCGCTCGCTCTCCTGGGTGAGCGACCAGACGGCGTCGGGCGGGATCTCGACGCCCGGCACCGAGACGCGCAGCGGGCGGTAGTCCTCGAGCTCGGTCGTGACCAGCTCCTCTTGCTCGCCCGTCTGCTCGCTGCGGAAGCGCGGATCGAGGAGCCGGAGCGAGACGATGCCCGCGCCGAGGTTGTCGATCGTCGCCTCGAAGTGATCGGTGTGGATCGTCCCCGTGCGCCCGCGATCCGCTCTGCTGCGCCGGCGCTCCTCGATCCTCGCTTGCTCCGCTGCGGACGGTGGCCCCTCGGCGCTCGCGCTCTCGGGGTGCTCCTCGGGTGGCGGCGTCTCCCGAAAGAAGTGGGTGAAGCCGTAGTACACCGCGAACATCGCGCTCGCGATGAGGAGGATGGATGAGAGCGACGAGCGATTCTCGGGGGGCTGTCCCTGGGGCTCGGGCATGCGGTCCTTGGATCGATCGGGGGGCTCGCGCGGCGACGAGCCGAGCGTCACGGAGCTTGGCGGTGGGATCGGGGCTCGGCCCGATCGGGCGGCGCGAGATTGGCCGAAACTCGGGGCGGATGCACGCCCACCTCGTGATTTTCCCTCGCTTCGCCGAGCGAGAGCCCCGGGAGCGCGAGCGGGAGCCCGCCTCGCGCGCTCGCCTCCATCCCGCGTCGCGGCGGCGGCGGATCGTAGCCTCCCGCGTGGAAGGGGTGACACCTGCAGACGCGCGTGAAGCCGAGCCAGGAGCCGCGGAGCGCGCCGTGGCGCTCGATCGCGATGGCGGTGTAGCGCGAGCAGCTCGGCTCGAAGCGGCACACCTGGCCGATGAGCGGCGAGAGCGTCCACCAGTAGCCTCGGATGAGCAGGACGAGGAGCTTCGCGATCATGGCTGCTCCGCTCGAGGGCGCGGACGGCTCGGGGGGCTGAAGCGGGCGGCGACCTCGGCGAGGAGGTCGTCGTAGCGCAATTCGGGGGCGCCGTCCTTGGCGATGAAGACGATGTCCGCGTCCGGCGGGAAGCGCTCCCGCTCGCGGCGGAAGAGCTCCCGGACGAGCCGCTTCACGCGATTTCGCGCGACCGCGTTGCCGACCCTCTTCGTCACGGTGACGCCGATCCGGGCGCCCGCGCCGGGCTCGCGGGCGAGCACCACGATGAGGAAGTGCCGCGTGTGGTGCTTGCGCCCGCTCGCCTGCGCGCGGAGGTAGTCGGCGCGTCGCTTGAGCCGATCGTGGGGGCGGAGGGTGAGGCGAGCGACCATGGCGAGGACGCGGCGCGAGGCGGATCGGTCGCCGCCTCGAACGAAGAAAGGCCCGCGGCGCTTGCGCGCGCGGGCCGAGCTCACGCCGAGGCAGCGGCGAGGATCACTTCTTGTAGGTCGTCGGCGCCAGGCGATGGCGCCCCTTCGCGCGACGGCGAGAGAGGACCTTGCGGCCGTTGGCCGACGCCATGCGCGCGCGAAAGCCGTGCGTGCGGATGCGGCGCGTGCGGTGGGGTTGGTAGGTGCGCTTCACGAGGAGCCTCCGAGGACGGCAGCTGCGAGGGCAGACTGCGGAAAGGGCGCGCAATCAAGCACGCGCTCTTCGCGGCGTCAAGGTCGATCCCTCTCAAGGGCACAGGGCGGCGGCCAGGCTCGGGGCCTCGACGGTGGGCGCGTCGTCGTCGAACGACTCGAGGAAGCAGCGGATCTGCGCCCGCGGTGGCTCGGTCTGCCACATCACCTCGTGCCCGTCCTCGACGTCGTCGCCGGGGTGCTGGGCGAGGATCGCCGTCACGCGCTGGAGGGGCAGCGCGAGGTTCGCGTGCGCCGGGTAGGGGATGTCGGCTCGGCCGCTCAGCGGGAGCACGTCGAGCACCGACTCGATCCCCGTGAGCCGCGGCGCGCTCCGATCGATGACGTCCCCCGCGACGTCGATGCCGAGCGCGATCGTGAGCGCGTTCGCGACCTGAGGCGGGATGTAGGTGTCGACGATGCCCTGGAACATGAGGACATGGCGCGCGTCGCCGGGGGCGGCGTCGCGCCCGAGGAGCGCGGCGTAGACGGCCGCGTCGGCCTCTTCACCCGCCCACTGGAGCCGGTTCAGGATGGGATCCGCGTCGGTCAAGGTCGTCCCGCTCCGGCCGTAGCCGAGCAGCGACTCGGCGAGCGGCCGCGTCGCGATCGGGCTCTCCTTGTGGAGGATGTTCTCGATCCAGCTCGCCCCGGCGCCCGAGAGGATGAGCCCCCGGTAGATCGGCTCGAACGCGGCCGCGAGCGGCGCGATGCTCGCGCCCATCGAGTGCCCGAGCAAGGCGACGCGCGAGGCGTCGAAGCGGACCTCGCTCGCCTCGAGGCCCGGGCAGCTCGTCGCGTCGACGCGGAAGCGATCGAGCGAGCGCGCGAGGAGCACGAGCTCGAGCGCCGACTGTCGCAGGTTGTCGCGGAGCGCGGTGGGGTTCTGGATGTTGAAGACGAGGAACTGTTCGTCGCCGCCCGTCACGTTGCGCAGGCCCCCGTGCGGCCCATCGACGGAGAGCCCCGCCCACCCGACCCGCGCGAAGTCCCGCGCGGGCCCCGTCCCGGGCTCGATGGCCTCCCCGTGCGCGACGGCGTGGCGACCGCGGTCGACGAGCGGTCGATCGCCCCCGGCGCCGGTGCGGATGAGCACCGTCAGCGGGAACCCGCTCGCCGGCATGGGGCGCCGCGGCAGCGTGACGACGAGGTTCGCCTGCTCCTCGTGATCGAGCTCGAGCCCGCGCTCACCCCAGCGCCACTCGCCGCCCGCGCTCGCGTACGGCGGCTCGCCCTCTTGGTAGACGGGCATCGCGATCGTCGTGCGAAAGACGCAGTAGTCGTCGAAGACCTCGGCCGGCTCGAAGGGCCCGCTCGGGTCGAGGGCGCGATCGGTCGTCTCGACGGCGCGGCGCATCCCGGCGACGGGATCCTGCGTCCGAAAGACGGCCATGCCGATCACCGCGCGGGCCTCGATCCCGACCGAGCCGAGCGCTTCGTAGGCGCTCTGGTACGCGAGCCAGGCGTCGTCGCCGAGCCCGTCGGGGCGCGCGTGGCGCTCGAGCGCGTCGAGGGCGGGAGCGCGCCCGAAGAGCGCGCCGCTCGTCGTTCGGATCCCGCGCAGGACGACGAGGGCGTAGAGCGTCTCGGCGCGGAGCGGGATCCCTTGGACCGGGAGCGCGGTGAGGACGTTCGTCCCGCCGAAGGGCCCTCCGTCCTCTTGGAAGAAGAGGCGGATCGGCGCGCGCTCGCCGAGCCGCGATGGGTCGCGCGGATCGACGACGACGAGCTGGACGAGCGCGTCGTCGCTCTGGACCACGCCCGTGGGCAGATCCGCCCTGTCGATCGCGTCCTCGAAGGCGAGCTCGACGCCGCTCGTCGTCCCGAAGCCTCGCATCGGCGTGAGCGCGTCGAAGACCTGTCGCACGATGGTCGGGCGCTCGCGCCGGTACGCCGAGAGATCGATCGATCCGTCGTCGCGGCGCAGGTGCTCGCTCGGGAAGGGGGCCGCGAAGGGCACGCCCGCGAGCTCGAAGCGCATCGAGGGCGTGGGGCCGGGCGCGTCGGGCTCGTCACACGACCCGAGCCCGAGCGCGATGATCAAGCTCGCGAGCGTCGCCGGGATCCATCGCCACGACCGCGTCATCCCTCGAGGATACCACTCGGGCCGGGCGCTCCGCGAGCCGGCCTAGGCCTCGGGCGAGGGGCGTGCGGGCTCGAGCGAGGGGCGCCGTCACTCCTCGATCGGGAGCGTCATCGGGAGCGCCTTCACGTCCTCGCCCCGCGCGAGCCGCTTCACGCCGTCGAGGTGGTGGAGCAAGAGCGCGCGGTTGTCGCTCACGGGGAGGTTCAAGAGCTCGAGCGCGCCGATGCGGTCCTCGGGCGTGAAGGCGGGATCCTCGACGCGCTCCATCGAGAGCTTGTCGGGGCCGTAGCTCATGTACGCGGCGTGCGTCTCGAGGATCGTGTAGTCGTCGCCGCGGCGCAGCTCGAGCGTCACGCTGCCGGTGATGCTGGTCGCGACCCAGCGGCTGAGCGCGTCCTTGAGCATCATGGCCTCGGGGTCGAACCACTTCCCCTCGTAGAGGAGGCGCCCGAGGCGGCGGCCCAGGGTGAAGTACTGGTCGGTCGTCGCCTCGTTGTGGATCGCCGAGAGCAGGCGCTCGTAGGCGACGTGGAGGAGAGCCATGCCGGGCGCCTCGTAGATGCCGCGGCTCTTCGCGTCGATGACGCGGTTCTCGATCTGATCGCTCATCCCGAGGCCGTGGCGGCCGCCGATGGCGTTGCACTCGAGGAAGAGCTCGACGATCGAGGGGAACGTCTTGCCGCCGATCTTCACGGGCACGCCCTCGGCGAACTCGAGCTCGACGACCTCCGGCTCGATCGCGACGTCCTTCTTCCAGTGCGCGACGCCCATGATCGGCTCGACGATCTTCATGCCGACGTCGAGGCGCTCGAGATCCTTCGCCTCGTGCGTCGCGCCGAGGACGTTCGAGTCCGTCGAGTACGCCTTCTCCTTGCCCATCTTGTAGGGGAGGCCCGCCGCCTCGAGGAATTCGCTCATCTCCTTGCGGCCCCCGAGCTCCTCGACGAACGCGCGATCGAGCCAGGGCTTGTAGATCTTGAGCGCGGGGTTCACGAAGATCCCGTAGCGGTAGAAGCGCTGAATGTCGTTGCCCTTGTGCGTCGAGCCGTCGCCGAAGACGTGCACGTCGTCGCTCTTCATCGCGCGCACGATGGCCGTCGTCGTCACGGCGCGGCCGAGTGGCGTCGTGTTGAAGTACTTCTTACCGCCCACGCCGAGGTGGAAGGCGCCGCACTGGATCGCGATGAGGCCCTCGCGCACCATCGCCTCGCGGCAGTCGAGCAGGCGCGCCACCTTCGCGCCGTGCTGGAGCGCGACGGGCGGGATCTCCGCGGGATCCTTCTCGTCCGGCTGCGCGAGATCGGCCGTGTACGCGTAGACCTCGAGGCCCTTCTTCTGCATCCACGCGACGGCGCAGCGTGTGTCGAGGCCGCCCGAGAACGCGAGGCCGATGCGGGTGCCGGCAGGGGGGAGCGAGCGATGGATGCGCGACATGGAGACCTCTCTCGTCGAAGCGCGGGCCCTCGCCGGTGCGGGACGCGAGGAGCGCGCGAGCGCGCGAGGGGTAGCACGGATCGGCGCGGTCCACGCGCTCCGCGGGCGAGCTGGAGAGGCGCGGATCAGTCCGCGACGGCGGCGAGGTAGCGCGCGTCGCCGGGCGTGCGGACGACGAGGTGGTGGGGCCCGGTGGCGACGTCGGGCGGCACGCCGAAGACGCCATGGAACACGCCGCCCTCGCTCGTCACGCTCGCGCCGAGCAGCCGCTCGCGGGCCTCCTCGACGAGGACGATCTCGACGCGCAGGCCCGCGGCGGGGTGGCCCTCGCTCGTCGCGCTCCCGCTCACCTCGAGGGTCTGCCCGCGGAAGACCTCGGCCGAGGCGTGCGCCACCGCGAGCCGGACCGCGCTCCGAGGGCCCGAGCCGCTCGGATCGTCGGTCAGGTGCTCGGGGCGGCTGGGCGAGCCGTCGTCGCGCTCGACGCTCGCCTCGTCGGCGGAGGTCGCGCCGGCCGGAGGGCCCGACGCGCCCGTCGCTCCGGAGGATCGAGGGCTCGCGCCGCCCCCGCTGGCGCCGCCTCCGCCCGCGCCGCCTCCGCTCGCGCCGCCTCCGCTCGCGCCGCCTCCGCTCGATGGGTTCGAGGCCGCCGCCCGCGCGAGGGCCTCCTGGTACTCGGGGGGGCGGGGGAAGGGATCCGCGAGGTGGGCGTCGTAGCTCGGCCCCTGCTCGACGTTGCGCGGATCGAGCCCGCCGGCCGAGCCGCCGAGGTCGATCCGCAGCCAGCCCCCGTGCTCGGGGAGGTGGACCTCGACCCACGCGTGCGCCTCGTTGCTCACGAAGCGCGACGAGATGCCGAGCGCGCTCGCGGTGATGACGAACGCGTAGGCGCGATGCCGACAGACGCCGAGCATCCCGCGCGCGAGGTCGAGGTAGACGTTCCCCGTGTCCGAGGGCGGCGTGTCGCTCTCGACGAACGAGCGGAAGTGACGCACGAGCGTGCCGAGCGCCTCGCCGAAGCGGCTCTCGCGAGAGAGGCCGAGCTCGCGCGCGAAGAGGTTCGCATCGCGCAGCACCGAGGGCGGGAGCGGAGCGACCTCGCCGCCGAGCGCGTCGGCGCGGACGGCTGGGAAGCGCTGGTTCGCTTGGAAGCCGAAGTAGGACCGCGGCGCGTCGGTCAGAAAGACGACCCGCGTCTGCGTCGCGCTCGCGCGGGGCTCGAGCACCGCGAAGAAATTGCCGGACCCGTCGCGCTCGAGGTGGAGCGGGACCTCGGGGTTGGTGCGGAGCGAGAGCAGCCGCGACTCGGGCGAGACGGACGGGAAGGGCACCTCGCGGCCCGACGTGAAGTCGAGGACGACCGAGCCCCAGAAGCGATCGCGCATCCGCCCATCGGGCGGCGCGGTCCCGGGCCCCTCGATCGCCACGCGCTCGCGGTGCGGGTGGCCCACGACGAGGATCGGCACCGAGCCCGGGCCGAGCGAGACGGCGTCGAGCGCGCTCACCCGCTTGTAGGGGGCGATCGCCGGCGTGAACACCTCGAAGTAGGGCACGGCGCCGTGGAGCGCCGTCACGCGATCGGGCGCGAAGGACGCGAGCGACGAGGCGTCGTCGGGGGAGCTCTCGCTCGAGGCCGGGCTCGCCTCGATCACGCGCTCGCTCGACGTCGGGGGGCCGTCGCTCGGCGCGTGCAGGAGCTCGCCCGCGTAGACGATCGCCGCGGGCTCGGCGCTCCGGTTCGAGACGAGCGAGGAGCCCTCGTCCGCCCCGAGGTTCGGGACGTACTCGTGGAGCACGACCGCGTCGGCGAGCGCCGCGCCGCCGAGCGCGAGCGAGACGAGCGCGCCGACCCCGAGGAGGCGAGCCGTCCAATTCGTCGAGGCTCGAGCGCCGCTCATCCTCGTAGGATACGTCGCTCGAGCCTCGGAGGCTCCTCGCCGCTCACGCCCGCTCGAGCAGGCCCGCCGCGCCCATCCCGCCGCCGATGCACATCGTGACGATCGCGTAGCGGCCGCCGCGGCGCTTGAGCTCGTGGAGCGCCGTCGCGACGAGCTTCGCGCCCGTGCAGCCGAGCGGGTGGCCGAGGGCGATCGCGCCGCCGTTGATGTTCAGCCGATCCTTGGGCAGCCCGAGCTCCCTCGCGCAGTAGACCGACTGGCACGCGAACGCCTCGTTCAGCTCGATGACGTCGATCTGATCGATCTTGAGCCCGGTCTTGTGGAGCAGCTTGCGCACCGCCGGGACGGGCCCGATCCCCATCACCGAGGGGTCGACGCCGACCGAGACGAAGTGCCGGAAGTAGCCGAGGGGCTTCACGCCGAGCGCCTCCGCCTTCGCCTTGCTCATCACGAGCGCGGCGGCCGCGCCGTCCGAGATGGGCGAGCTGTTGCCCGCCGTGACCGAGCCGTCCTTCGCGAACGCGGGGCGGAGCGCGGCGAGGCCCTCCATCGTCGTGTCGGGGCGCGGGAGCTCGTCGACGGTGAAGTCGAAGAGGTGGCGGTTCTGCCCCTCGTAGCGGACGCCGTGCACCGTCACGATCTCGTCCTTGAACTTGCCCTCCTTGATCGCGGCGGCGGCCTTCTGCTGCGAGCCGAGCGCGAACTCGTCCTGCTCGGTGCGCGAGATGCCGAAGCGCTTGACGACGTTCTCGGCCGTGATGCCCATCGGCGTGTAGACGGCGGCGACCTTCTCCATCGCCTCCGAGGAGGCCGAGAGCTTGTTGCCCGTCATCGGCACCATGCTCATCGACTCGAGCCCACCGGCGACGACGACGTCGGAGGTGCCGAGCAGGATCTCGCCCGCCGCGATCGCGATGGCCTGCAGGCCGCTCGAGCAGAAGCGGTTGATCGTCATGGCGGGCGTCGTCTCGGGCAGGCCGGCGAGCATGCCGACGACGCGCGCGACGTTCAGGCCCTGCTCGCCCTCGGGCATCGCGCAGCCCATCACGACGTCCTCGACGTCCTTCGGGTCGAGCGAGGGGACGCGCGCGAGCAGCCCCTTCACCACCTCCGCTGCGAACTCATCCGGGCGGCGCTCGGCGAGCGAACCCTTGTGGCCACGGCCCACGGCCGAACGAACGGCCTCTGCGATCACGACGTCGGTCATCGAAACACCTCGGGGCTCAGGCGTAGCACGCTCGCCGCCTCGCGTGCGCCCCTCGTGAGGAGCGCACGCTCACCCGCGCCGAGTGGGGCGCGCTGTCACCCGCGCTCGGGTGGGGGGATCTCGACGCTGACGCACCAGCTCCCCTCGACCCGGAGGAGCGTGAGCGGGTGGGCGGCGCCGCCCTCGTCGAAGACGTCGACGATCCGCCGATCCGCCTCGCCGTCGCCGCTCCGCTCGTGGTAGGCGCTCGCGCGGCGCGGTGGGTTGAGCACGACGACCCGCCCCTCGGCGAGCATCTCCCAGGGCTCGAACCCCCGCGATCCGAGCGCCGCGGAGCCACGCGCGAGCTCCGCGAGCGCGACCTGGGCCTCGGGGCACATCAAGCGATACACCTCTTCCCTCCCACGCGCGTCGTCGCGCTGCGCGCTCTCGACGAACGCGCGGGCGGCCGAGCTGGGGGTCGCGTCGACGGGCGAGCCCCCGCAGCCGAGTGCGCCGAGGCTCGAGACCGCTGCGCCCACGCACGCTCGGACGAGGAGGCGGCGGAGCGAGCGGAGAGAGGGCATCGCGCCGTGATAGCGCCGCGGCTCGCTCGCTCAAGTCGGCTCGAGGAAGAGGTCGGGATCGTCGACGATCGCGTCGGGATCCGTCGGCATCCGCGCGACCGGCGTCTCGCGCTGGGGCGGGAGCGCGAGCGCGCGCGCGTCGAATTCCTCGACGAAGCGCCGCAAGATCGCGCGATCCTCGGGGCCGAGCCCGATCCGATCGCCGCAGAACGAGCTCTCCGCGTGGGACGCCCGCGCGAGCCGCCGCACGACGTCGATCCGGAGCTCGAAGCGGAGCGCGTCGTGGAAGAGGGTGTCGTCGACGCGGGCCCCGACGGGCTCGGCGGCCTGGACGATCGTGTCCCCGTCGATGCGGAGCACGACGTCGCAGGGGCGGCTCCAGCGCTGCTCTCGCGTGGGCGAGCCGACGACGACCCGCACGAAGAGCTCGTCGTCGAGCGGGCGCGCGTAGAGCTGGATGTTCCCCCACCCCAAGAGCGCGGGTGCGTGGGGGACGGGGACGCTCGCCCCGAGGTGATCGGGGGCGAGCGCGAGCGAGGGGCTCGGCCTCCACGCGATCGCCGTCCGCGCGCTCGAGGGCTCGGGCGGCGTCCTTGCGGCGCGCGCGAGGGGTTCGCTCGGCGTGAGCGGCGGCGCGAGGCCGCTCGAGACGACGGGCGCGGCCAGCGTCGTCGCGGCGAGGACGCAGAGGCTCACGACGGCTCGCCGCCCGCGCTCCGAGCGCGTCCCCCGCGGCGACGTGGCGCAAGAGAGGGCCGTCATCGCGCGTTCGACTCGGGGCCCCGCTCGAGCTTGGCTCAGGTGACCGAGGAGCAGCTCGAGCCGGCTCGACGGGCTCACGCCGCGAGCGCGCGTCGGCGCGTCACTCTCGTCGTTTCGTTCCCGTCGCGGCGTGAGCGTGGTACGCCACCTCGGCCGACGGGGCCCATGCCGACCACCGAGCGAACCCAGGACTCACCCAAGGTCAAGGCCGCCGCGGCCCAGCCCGGCGCTCCCTCGGCGCGCGCCCACGGCGTGCTGCGGGGGCTCGCGATCGCGCTCGGGCTCGTCCTCGCGGCGACGGCGATCGCCGCGTGGCTCGGCGTCTTCGTCGAGGACGCGCGGATCGCGCTCGCGCTCGGCGCGGCCTTGGTCCTCTTGCCAGGGCTCCTCACCGTGCGGCTCCGCGATCGGCCGGCGCTCGTCGTCGACGTGCTCGCGATCGGCTGGCTCTCGCTCGCGACGCTCTTCTTCGGCCCGCTCGCGGGCTGGCTGCACGACCCGCTCGTCACGTTCTCGGAGCGGGCCGGCGGCCCCGGGCTCGCGGCCGTCGCGGACTTCCTGACGGGCGCGCCCGAGGCGCCCGTGGACGCGGGAGGCGTCGTCGAGCGGGACGCGCTCGCGGAGCCGGCCGACGCGGAGGCGGCCCGCGGAGCCGACCGCGATGGCGGCGCCAGCGCCGCGGAGCCGGCCGACGCGGAAGGGGCCCGCTGACATGCGACGCTCGGCCGTCTCGGCGCTGATCGGCGTGCTCTTGGCGCTCCTCGTCGGCTACGTCGCGCATCGACGCGTCGCCGAGACCGCGCCGCCACGCCCGGAGCCCGCCACCGAGGCGAGCGGGCCGGGCGAGCCGCGCGACGCGGGGGTGAGCGCGCTCGACGCGCCTCTTCCCGAGCGGGACGAGCCGCGCGCGGCTCTCGAGCCCGAGGTCGAGGGATCCGCGCCGCTCGATCCGCACCCCGTCGAGGCGAGCTCCGTCGAGGCGAGCTCCGTCGAGGCGAGCTCCGTCGAGGCGAGCCCGACGGACGCGCTCGCGCCCGCGGTCCCGGGCGCGGCGGGGGACGATCCCTCGACGGTGCCCTCGGCGGCGTCGGCACGACCGAGCGAGCCCCCCCTCGACGAGCGCGAGCGGCGAGCCGCCGAGGATCGCGCGACGAGGCCGCTCCGCGTGGTCGCGACGAGCTGGGAGGTCGCGGCGCCGATGCTCGTCGTGGGCGCGGACGGCGCCTCGCCCGCGGCGCCCGAGAGCTCGGACGCGGTGTTCGCGGCGCTCGCCGACGTGGACGCGGTCGAGGAGGCCCTCGCGCGGGGCGGCGACGCGCCGTCCGGAGCGGACGTGGCGATCCTCACGCTCGGGAGCTGGGTCGAGAGCCACGAGCGGCTCGCGGCGCTCGATCTCGAGGCCTTCCTCGTCGCCGGCTGGTCGCGCGGCGACACGCTCTTCTACGCCTCGCCAGAGGCCCTCGGCGCCGATCCGCCGCCCGCGTCGATCGCGCTCGCCTCCTCGGCGGGCTCGAGCGCGTCGCTCCCGCTCCTCGTCGTGCTCAGGGAGATGGGCGTCGATCCCGCGCGCGTTCGCGCCGTCGGCGTCGAGGACGCCCGCGCGAGCTTCCTCGCCATCGAGCGCGAGGGCCGCGCGCTCGCGCCGCCGCCCGCGGGGCGCGTGTTCTGGTTCTCGAGCGCGGATGCGCCGCGCCTCTCGCCTTGGGTCGTGGTCGCTCCTCGGGCGATCGTGCGCCAAGAGCGAGCGCGCCTCGTCGCGTGGTCGCGCTCGTGGCTCGAGGGCGCCGCGCTGCTCGATCGGGACGTCCCCTCGGCCGCGCGTCGGATCGCGGAGATGGCGGGCGCGCCGCCCCTGCTCGAGCTGCTCGGTCGCCTCGGCCGCATCGGTCGCGTCGGCCTGAGCGAGCAGGTCGAGCTCTTGGGGCTCGCGCCGCGCGCGCGGGTGACGCTCGCGGGGCTTTTTCGCCGAGCGTGGGAGGCCGAGCGCGCGGCCGGACGGGTCTCGAGCCCCGCGCCCGATCCCGCGCCCCTCGCGACGGCCGTCGTCGCGACGATCGCGCGAGCGGAGGCGCCGCCAGCGGAGCCCTCGCTCGGGTGCACGAGCTCGCGCACGCCTCGCGCGCTCGTGCGCTTCCCGCTGACGCTCCCGCGCGCCCTCGCGCGCGGCGAGGAGGTCCCGGAGGAGGCCGTCGATCGGCTCGCCTTCGTCGCGGGGGTCTTCGCGCGCTCGCGCCTCGAGCTCGTGGTCCCGCGGGGGAGCGCGGCGCTCGGCGCGGCGCTCGTCCAAGCCGCGGCCGAGCGCCGCGGGGTCGACCCCGCGTGCGTCGCGAGCGTGAGCGGCCCCGCCTGGGCCGTGCGCGCGCTCGCGCCCGAGTGACGGCGCGCCTCGCTCGACGTGGCCGCGCGGGGGTGGTCGCGCTCTCTGGGCGTGACCGAGGGGCTCTGGGCAGCCCCTCCGACGCGGAATGGCCGGTACGAACCTGGGCAACTGATTCGTGCCGTGAGTCCGCTCGGCGGATCCTCGATGTGAGCCGCGGCGAAGACGCCGGTTGATGCGGCCCTAGCGACGGGTAGGATGCGCGGCGATGACGCACGCTCGGGACGATCAGGATCTCGGCCTCGACCAGGTCTTGCGCGACGACGGCTCGGCCGACCCGTCGCGCGACCCCTTCCTCGACGAGGCGCTCCTCGTCGCGATGTACCGCGAGATGCTTCGCATCCGCCGCATCGACGAGCGCATGCTCGCCAAGCAGCGCCAGGGGAAGATCGGCTTCTTCGGGACGATCACGGGCCAGGAGGCGACGCCCATCGCGACCGCCTTCGCGCTCGAGGCGCGCGACTGGGTCTTCCCGGCGCTCCGCGAGAGCTCGATCCTGCTCGCGCGCGGCTTCCCGCTCGAGCAGTGGCTCGCGCAGGTCTACGGCAACGAGGCCGACCCGATGAAGGGGCGCCAGATGCCGAGCCACCAGTCGAGCCGCTCGGTGAACCAGGTCGGCTGGAGCTCGTGCATCGGGCCCCAGCTCCCGCAGGCCGTCGGCGCGGCCATGGCCGCCAAGCGGCGCGGCGACGACGTCGTCACCGTGGGCTTCCTCGGGGACGGCGCGACGAGCGAGCCGGACTTCCACACGGCGATGACGTTCGCGGCGATCGATCGGGCGCCCGTCGTCCTCGTCTGCCAGAACAACCACTGGTCGATCAGCGTGCCGACCGCGAAGCAGACCGCGTCGAGGACGCTCGCGATCAAGGCGCGCGCCTACGGCGTGCGTGGCGTGCGCGTCGACGGCAACGACGTCCTCGCCGTCCACCGCGTCGTGAAGGAGGCGGTCGATCGCGCCCGCCGCGGCGAGGGGCCGAGCTTCGTCGAGTCGGTGACGTACCGCATCGGGCCGCACAGCTCGAGCGACGATCCGACGCGCTATCGCTCGAGCGAGGAGGTCGAGGCGTGGAGGGCGCGCGATCCGATCATGCGCTTCGAGCGCTACCTCGAGCGGGCCGGCCTGCTCGACGACGTGAAGAGGGCCGCGATCGAGGGCGCGCTCGAGGCGGAATTCGACGCCGCGATCGGCGCGATCGAGGCGCTCCCTCCGCCCGCGCGCGAGACGCTCTTCGACGACGTGTACGCGGGGGCGCTCCCGTGGCACCTCGCGGAGCAGCGCGCGGCGCTCCTCGCGCTCGCGCCGGCCACGATCGGCCACGAGGGGAGCCACTGACGCGCGTCGATCCGCGCGCGGAGCGTTCGTGACACGAGGCGACGCCGCCGCGCGCGGCGGGATCCAAAGCGAGAAGAGGACATGGCGAACAAGAGCTACGACGTGATCGTGATCGGCGGCGGCCCCGGCGGGTACGTGGCCTCGATTCGAGCTGGCCAGCTCGGCCTCTCGACCCTCTGCGTCGAGAAGGAGGAGATGGGCGGCGTCTGCCTCAACTGGGGCTGCATCCCGTCGAAGGCGCTCATCGCGGCCTCGGGCTTCGTCGAGAAGGCGCACAAGGCCTCCGCGATGGGCATCACGGTGAGCGGCGTGAGCGTCGATCTCGTGAAGATGCAGGCGTGGAAGAACGGCATCGTCAAGAAGCTCACCGGCGGCGTCTCCTCGCTGGTCAAGGGCTCGGGCGGCGCGATCGTGAAGGGCAAGGCGAAGCTCCTCTCGAACCGCTCGGTCGAGGTGACGGCGCCCGACGGCTCGAAGGAGGTCTTCGAGGCGAAGAAGGGCATCATCGTCGCGACGGGCGCCGAGGTGATCCGCATCCCGACGATCCCGCTCGACGGCGAGGTCGTCATCACCGCGAAGGAGGCCGTCTCGCTCACGAGCGCCGAGGGCACGATGGTCATCATCGGCGGCGGCGTGATCGGGATGGAGCTCGGGATGGTCTACCAGAAGCTCGGCGCGAAGGTGATCGTCGTCGAGCTCGCGGACCAGCTCCTCGGCGCGACCGATCTCGACCTCGTGAAGGTCGTCGAGCGCACCTTCACGAAGGCGGGCGGCGAGGTGCTGCTCAAGCACAAGGCGCAGAAGGTCGAGCGCCAGGGCGAGAAGGCCAAGGTCGTCCTCGAGGGGCCGGACGGCAAGGTCCGCGAGATCGTGGCCGAGCGCGTGCTCGTCTCGATCGGCTTCAAGCCGAACTCGAAGGACCTCGGCCTCGAGGCGCTGGGCGTCGCGCTCGATCCGCGCGGCCACATCGTCACCGACGACCAGTTCAAGGCGAACGTGCCGGGCATCTACGCGATCGGCGACGTCATCGGCGGCGGCTACCTCGCGCACAAGGCGAGCAAGGAGGGCGAGATCGCGGCGGAGGTCATCGCGGGGCACAAGTCCGTGCGCGACTGGCGCGGCATGCCGGCCGCGATCTTCACCGAGCCCGAGATCGCGACGGTCGGCCTCTCCGAGAAGGAGGCCGCGGCGCAGGGCAAGAAGGTGCGGATCGGCAAGTTCCCCTTCGCCGCGTCGGGCCGCGCCATGGCCGTGAGCCAGACCGACGGCTTCATCAAGTCGATCATCGACGCCGAGACGCACGAGGTCCTCGGCGTCGGCATCGTCGGCCCGGAGGCCTCCGACCTCATCAGCGAGGCCGCGCTGGCGCTCGAGATGTGCGCCTACGCCGAGGACGTCGCGCTCACCATCCACCCGCACCCGACGCTCGGCGAGGCGATGATGGAGAGCTTCAAGCACGCGCTCGGCGAGGCGATCCACATCGGAAACCGCTGATCGAGCAACGTCGATCGATCCGCCGCTGATCGAGCAACGTTGATCGAGCAACGTTGATCGAGCCGCCGCTCGCGCTGCGCGGGGGTGAGAGGCCGCGCTCGTCGAGGGGCGCGGCCTCGCGCGTGTGTGCGGTCCCAGCGCGCCGCGGCGGGCTGTGCGAAGGGCCACGCGAAAGGCGTGCGCCCCGCTCGAGGTCGTTGCGCTCCGAGGCGCGGATGCGCGAGCCTCCCACGCATGGCGGACGGAACACGCAAGAGCTGGGCGAAGACCCACGACTTCACCCCGAATTGGCCCGAACACTCGGAGCTCCACCCCGAGAGCTTCGCGAGGCTGCGCGCGCTCGTGACCGAGGCCTCGAACGCCGGGCGTCACGTGCGCGCGGCGGGCTCGTTCTGGTCCTTCAACGACGGGCCGGCCTGCACGGACGTCTCGATCGGCCCGGCGGCGGGCAAGCACAAGGATCCTCCGAGCTACAAGCCGCCGAGCGGGCTCAAGCTCATCGAGGTGACGAAGGGGCCGAGCTACGACGGCGCGCTCGGCGCGGCGCTCGAGGCGAGCCTGAAGCAAGGCGGGCGATCGTTCGTGCGCGTCGGCGCGCTCGTCTCGGTCGGTGAGGCGCTCGCGGCGCTCGCGAAGGAGGACCTCGGCTTCATCGCGATGGGCTCGCGCGCGGGCCAGCGCGTCGTCGGCGCGTGCATGACCAGCTCGCACGCGGGGGACTTCGATCTGCCTCCGATGGTGGACTTCGTCCGCGCGATCCAGCTCGTCACGTTCGGCGGGCGTGAGCTCTGGATCGAGCGCGCCTCGGCGCGGCTCACGAAGGGTGCGTCACCGCCCGCGCTCGAGGGGGTCGGGGCCGACGCGGCGCTCCACGCGGACGATGACCTCTTCGACGCCGCGCTCGTCTCGGTGGGCTCGCTCGGCGTCGTCGCCTCGCTCGTCTTCGAGACGCGCGGGATGTACGGCCTCTCCGAGCGCTCGCGCTGGATGCCCTGGCTCGACGTGCGGGCGAAGCTCCTCGACGGCACCATCTTCACCGACGTCGCGGGGCTCACCGATCCCGCCAAGCCGCACCCGAGCGGCGGATCCGGCGCGGCGCCGCTCCGCGCGGACGGCTACCGGCACGTCGAGATCCTGATCAACCCGTACCCCGACCCGCACGGCGTGCGGCACGCGCTCGTCGCGACGCGCGTCGAGCACCCGAGCTGGTCCACGGACGACTACGCGCGCGCCAAGATCGACATCGACGAGGTCGGCCTCTTCGCGGCGGTCGAGTCGGGGAATCCGGCTCGCTACTACGAGACGCTGCGCGACCTCATCACGATGGGGCGCGAGGACACCCCCGCCGTCCACCGCTACCAGAGCGTCCAGGACACGAAGAACTACGAGTCCCAGCCCGTGTACTCGTCCGAGCTCGTCGTCACGACGAGCGGGAACGCGCACGTCGCCGCGCTCGACGACATGCTCGCGCAGATCGATCGGCTGCGCCGCGACACGCCCTACGAGTACTCGGGCTTCATCTCGGCGCGCTTCACGCGCTCGAGCCGCGCCGCGCTCGCGATGCAGAGCTCGAGCGATCCGCACGAGCGCTTCTGCCACGTCGAGGTCTTCGCGCTCCAGGAGATCTTCTGGGGCGTCGCGAAGCCTCACGAGCTCGAGGGCAGGAACGAGGACTACGTCGGCGCGATGTTCGGCGCGTCCGAGCGTCGGGGAGGGCGCGCGCACTGGGGGCAGTGGGCGCACCCCGATCACCCCCTCACCATCGAGGCGTACCCGCGCCGCGAGGTCTTCCTCGCCGCGAAGCGCAAGCTCGCCGAGCACGGGCCGCTCACGACCTTCGACAGCCGCTACGCGATCGGCGCCGGCCTCACGCCGCTCGGGGCGGCGCGCCTCTTGGCCGACGGCTTCCTCCCCTCTCGGAGGACCTCGGCGCCCTTCGACACGAGGGCGATCCGCGAGCACGCGCCGGGCGTGCACCTCGCGGCCGATCGGCTCTGGGTGGCCGCGACGAGCGGTGACGGCGTGCCCTCCCTCTCGCGCGCCTCGGGCGTGCGCTCCTTGCCCTTCGAGACGCTCTCGCTCGAGGGCGCGTCCCACGTCGCGAGCGCCTTCGAGATCGTGGCGAACCACGACGGCCGGATCGAGCTCGTCGGCCGCCTCGGTGATGGCCGGATCGTCCACGCGTGGGCGCGCAGGGGGCGCGACGAGTGGATGACCACGCTCCAAGCGTTTGATGGCGCGCAGCGCTTCGCGAGCTCGCCCGCGACGCTGCTCGACGGCACCGGGCGGCTCACGCTCTTCGCGATCGACACGCGGGGCGTGCTCGCGTGGCGTCGCCAGTCGAGCCCTGGCGGGACGTGGAAGGGCTGGAGCGACGTCGGCGGAGCGCCAAAGCTCGTGGGCGATCTCGCCGCGCTCTGGGCCGACGGTCTCGTCCTCGCGGGTCGCGATCCGTCGGGGAAGATCGTGCTCGGCAGCCAGGCGAGCGCGGCGCTCGACGCGCCCTTCGTGTTCCACACGATGAGCGAGGCCGCGGACGGCACGCCGAGCCTCGCGTGGACCCCGACGGGGCTGGTCGTCGTCTACTTCCAAGGCGGCGTGCTCCGCGCCTTCGCGGCGCTCCCGGCCGGCCTGCGCGGGACAGCCCCGCTCGCGCTCACGCCGCTCTCGAACCCGGGCGCGTCGAGGCCCCTCGTCCCCTCGCGGCCCGGCGTCCTCGTCTCGGGCGCTGCCGTGGTCGTCGCGTACCCGAGCACGAGCGGCGCGCTCGCCGCGAACCGCCTCGAGCTCGCCTCGGGAGCGTGGGCGAACGAGAAGCGGATCGACGCTCGCTTCGTGAGCGCCGTCCACCTCGAGCTCCGGCGCTCGAAGGTGCTCGCCTTCGGCAAGCTCGCGCACGACATGGTCGGCTACGCGGAGCTCTGACGGCGCGCCTCACTCGACGTGATCCGTCGAGTCGAGGCACGCTGGCTCGGCGGGAGGGAAGCTCACGCCGATGGACTCGGCGTGAGGCAGGGTCCGGGGGCAGACCCTCCGACGAGGAAGGGGCAGCACGAATCAGGGCAATTGATTCATGCCGTGAGCGGGCGGCGCGGCCCCTTCGAGGAACGTCGCGCGGCGGGTCGCTTTCCACAGCTCGGGGATCCCCTCGCCGCTCTCGGCGCTCGTCGCGACGATCGGGAGCGTCGGGTAGGCGGCGCGCGCGTCCCGCGTGATCGCGCGGAGGCTCGCGTCGCGCTCGCGGCGGCTCACCTTGTCGCACTTGGTGACGACGAGGATCGCGGGGCGCTCGAGGTGCGCGAGGTACGCGAGGAGCTGCGCGTCCTCCTCTGCGACGCCGCGCCGCACGTCGACGAGCAGGAGCACGGCCCGCAGGCTCACGCGGCGCTCGAGGTAGCCCTCGATCATCGGGCCCCAGCTCCTGCGCTCGTCCTTGCTCCGCTGCGCGAAGCCGTAGCCGGGCAGATCGACGAGATCGAGCTCCGCGCCCGCGCCGCCCTCGAGCCGGAGCCTCACGCGAAAGAGCGAGAGGCCGCGCGTCGCGCCCGGGGTCGAGCTCGTGCGGACCAGCTTGCGGCGGTTCACGAGCTTGTTGATGAGGCTCGACTTGCCGACGTTCGACTTCCCCGCGAAGGCGACCTCCGCGAGCATCGGCGGCGGGAGGCCCTCAACCGTCTTCGCGTGGCCGATGAAGGTCGCGTCGAGGACGGCGAAGGAGGTCTTCTCGCGCGGCTCGCTCACGCCAGATCCCCGGCCGCGGCCGCCGCGGCGTCGACGAGGCTTCCGTCGTCGACGAGCGCCTCGGCGCGCCGGATGTCCGGGTAGAGGACGCGATCGCCCTCGAGCGTGGGGATCACCTCGCGGAGCCGCCGATGCGCCGCGCGCACGCCCACGCCCGCCTCGAGGGGCCTGCGCAGATCGAGCCCCTGCGCGGCGACCATCGCCTCGATCGCGAGGACGGTGCGGACGTGCTCGGCGACCTCGGCGCACTTGCGGGCCGAGATCGTACCCATCGAGACGTGGTCCTCCTTGCCGGCCGAGCTCGGGATCGAGTCGACGCTCGAGGGGTGCGCGAGCACCTTGTTCTCGCTCACGAGCGCCGCCGCCGTGACCTGCGCGATCATGAAGCCCGAGTCGAGCCCGGAGTGCGGCGCGAGGAAGGGCGGGAGGCCCGAGCTCATCGCGGGGTTGACGAGCTGCTCGATGCGCCGCTCGGCGCAGTTGGCGAGCTCGGCGATCGCGATGCACGCCGTGTCGAGCGCGATCGCGAGCGGCTGGCCGTGGAAGTTGCCGCCGCTGATGAAGTCGCCGTGGCCCTCCTCGTCGACGAAGAGGAGCGGGTTGTCCGTCGCGGCGACCAGCTCGCGCTCGAGCACCTCGCGCGCCCAGGCGAGCGCGTCGCGGCTCGCGCCGTGGATCTGCGGCATGCAGCGGAGCGAGTAGGGGTCCTGCACCTTCTTGCAGTCCTTGTGGGACTCGCCGATCGCGCTGTCTTGGAGGAGCGCGCGGAGGTTCGCCGCCGTCTTCGCCTGGCCCGGGTGCGGGCGAACTGCGTGGACGCGCGGATCGAAGGGGCGGACGCTCCCCTCGAGCGCCTCGAGGCTCATCGCCCCCGTGAGATCCGCCGTCGTGCAGAGGCGCTCGCCCCGGAGCACCGCGAGCGCGCCGACGGCCGTGATGAGCTGCGTGCCGTTGATGAGCGCGAGGCCCTCCTTCGCCTCGAGCGTGAGCGGTGTGAGGCCCGCCTTGTGGAGCGCCTCCGCGCCGGGGAGGAGCGGGCTCGCCTCGCCGTCGGGCTCGAAGCGCGCCTCGCCCTCGCCGATGAGGACGAGCGCGAGGTGCGCGAGCGGCGCGAGGTCGCCCGAGGCGCCGACGGATCCCTTCGAGGGGACGGCCGGCGTGACGCCGCGATCGAGCATCGAGACGAGGAGATCGACGCACGCCGCTCGCGCTCCCGAGCAGCCGATCGCGATCGTCTGCGCGCGGAGCGCCATCATCGCGCGGACGACCTCGCGCGAGAGGAGCGGTCCGACGCCGCACGCGTGGCTCCGGACGAGGTTCTTCTGGAGGGTGCGCACCTCGTCGGCCGCGATGCGCGTCTCGGCGAGCGCGCCGAAGCCGGTGTTCACGCCGTAGACGTTCGGCGCCGCGTCTCCGCGCGAAGCGAGCGCGTCGACGAGCGCGCGGGCCCGATCGATCCGCTCGCGCGCGACGTCCGGCAAGACCAGGCGCGCGCGCCCTCGCGCGACGTCCTCGAGCAGCTCGAGCGTCCACGCCTCCCCGAGGCGAACCGTCCGTTCTTCTTGCGACATGGCGCGCGCGAGCCTGCGCTTTGCGCTCGGTCCGAGCAACCGCCGCGCGAGCCGGATCCCTGACGCGGAGCGTCAGAGGATGAAGCGGGAGACGTCCTCGTCCTTCAGGATGGGCCGCAGGCGCTCCTCGACGTAGGCGCGATCGATCGTCACCGCCTGGCCGCCCAGCTCGGGCGCGCGGTAGGAGAGGTCCTCGAAGACCGCCTCCAGGATCGTGTGCAGGCGTCGCGCGCCGATGTTCTCCATGCGCTCGTTCGCTTGGCTCGCGTGCTCCGCGATCGCCTCGATCGCGTCGCGCTCGATCGTGACCTCGACCCCCTCGGTGCGAAGGAGCGCCTGGTACTGGCGCGTCAGCGCGTTCTTCGGCTCCTCGAGGATGCGGACGAAGTCCTCCTTGCCGAGCGAGTCGAGCTCGACGCGCACGGGGAAGCGCCCCTGGAGCTCGGGGATGAGGTCCTGGACCTTCGCGACGTGGAACGCGCCCGCCGCGATGAAGAGGACGTGATCCGTCTTCACCGGGCCGTACTTCGTGTTCACGGTGCTCCCCTCGACGATCGGGAGGAGATCGCGCTGCACGCCCTCGCGCGAGACGTCCGGCCCCTGCGCGCCCGTCTGCCGACCGGCGACCTTGTCGATCTCGTCGAGGAACACGATGCCCGAGCGCTCCGTGCGCTCGATCGCCTCGCGCGTGACGGCGTCCTGATCGAGGAGCTTCTGTCCCTCCTCCACCTCGAGCAGCGCGAGCGCCTCCGGGACCTTCACGCGCCGTCGCTTCGTGCGACCGCGCGCGCCTTGCATGCCGGAGAACGCGTCGCGGAGCCCCCGCTCGAGCTCCTCCATGCCCTGCATGCCCGAGAACATCTGGAGGAAGGGCATCGACTCGTCGGCCACGTCGAGCTCGATCGTCTCGTCGGCGAGCGAGCCCGCGCGCAGCTTCGTGCGCAGCTCCGCGAGGAGGCTCTCGGGTGGCGGCGGAGCGGCCGGCTTCTGCATCCCCGCGAAGAGCTGGTTGAGCTGCGCGAAGCCGGGCTGGCCCGTCGGGGCGGGATCGGGGGCGCGCCCTCGCGCGCGCTTCTCGGCGAGGAGCAGGACGAGCCGCTCCTCCGCGGCCTCACGCGCTCGGGCGCGGACGGCCTCGAGCGCCTCGCCGCGGACGAGGTGCAGGCCCTGCTCGACGAGGTCGCGCACGATCGACTCGACGTCGCGCCCGACGTAGCCGACCTCGGTGAACTTCGAGGCCTCGACCTTCACGAAGGGCGCCTTGACGAGCTTGGCGAGCCGCCGCGCGATCTCGGTCTTCCCCACGCCGGTCGGCCCGATCAGGAGGATGTTCTTCGGCATGATCTCGTCTCGGAGATCGCCCTCGACCCGCTGGCGCCGCCAGCGGTCGCGGAGGGCGACCGCGACGGCGCGCTTGGCCTTCTCTTGGCCGACGACATAGCGATCCAGCTCGCCGACGAGCTCGCGCGGCGTGAACGCTCTCGCGCTCATGCGCCGAGCTCCTCGACGAGGATCTCGCCGTTCGTGTAGACGCAGATGTCAGCCGCCGTCCGGAGCGCCTCGCGCGCCACGGCGGCGGCGTCGAGCGTCGTGTGCGCGAGGAGCACGCGCCCGGCGGCGAGCGCGTAGGGGCCGCCCGAGCCGATGGTGAGGATCGCGCCGCCCTTCACCTCGTCGGGCTCGATGACGTCGCCCGTGCCCGAGACGAGCAGCATGGTGTGGGCGTCCATCACGATCAGCATCGCCTCGAGCTTTCGGAGGAAGCGATCGGTCCGCCAGTCCTTCGCGAGCTCGACCGCGGCGCGGGCGAGGGCGCTCCTCGCGTCGCCCGCGCGCAGGGCCTCGAGCCTCGCCTCGAAGCGCTCGAGGAGCGTGAACGCGTCGGCGCTCGCGCCCGCGAACCCGGCGATCGCGCGCCCGCCGGCGATCCGCCGGACCTTGCGCGCGTTCGCCTTCATCACGGTGTTGCCGAGCGACACCTGCCCATCTCCCGCCATTGCCGAGCGGCCGTCCCGCCGGACGGCGACGATGGTCGTCGATCGAAACCGCGCCTCTTCGCTCACGCTCGCACCTCCAAGAGCACGGCGCATCGTAGCGCGCACGGCCGGCCGCGCAGTCATGGCTCTTCGGCCATGGCTCGCCGGACAGCCTCCGCGAGCGCCTGCATCGGCTCCTCGGAGCGGCGGAGGTCGACGCCGACGTGCCAGCGCTCTGCGACGAGCGCCGCCAGCGCGAACACGAGCGCGAACGCGAGGAGCCCGGCGACCAGGGAGAGCTCGAGCCCGTCGGAGGGGAGGGCGATCACGATGGCGGCCGAGGCCACCGCGGAGAGGGCGCCGCTCGTCAGCCAGATCAGCGGCTCGTCGAGGGTCGACCAAGGGCTCACGCGGACGCTGAGGAGAGGCACGCCCGCGGGCCAGCTCACGCGCGCGTCGCGGACGACGACGTCGCAGGCCGCGCCCGCCGCGCGCCCCCTCCGAAGGCGAAGCCGCACCACCGTCGCGCCCGAGCCCGACCACGCGCGCCCCACCTCGACCTCTCCGTCGACGCGCGCCGCGATGCGCTGCGCCCACTCGCCTGCATCGACGGCCGCGCCCCCGTCCGCACGTCCAGCCGAGGGGCGATCGAAGCGCTCGACGACGAGGAGCCCCGCCCGTGCGTCGAGCCCCCCGCGCTCGGCGCGCCCTCGGAGGGCCGACCAGGCGCGCCGAGCCGCGTGGCCATCGCTCGCGAGGGCCGAGTCGCCCTCGAAGAAGAGGCCGGGGACGAGGCTGGCGAGGGCGTGGAGCGGGCCGAGCGTCGCCGTGAAGCGCGCGGAGAGAAAGAGCATCGTGTCGAGCCCGCTCGGCGAGGCGACCGCGAGCCTCACCCCCTCGAGGAGGGCGGCGAGCGACACCGCGAAGAGCGCGTGCGCGATCGGACCGGCGAGCGCTATGCGGAGCTGGGCTCTCGGATCGTCGACGCGATCGTGGACGCAGAGGCCGTGGCCGGCGCGGAGCTCGATGGAGCGCACCTTCGCGCCCGCTCGGCGCGCAGCGACCGCGTGTCCCAGCTCGTGCGCGATCGTGCAGGCGGCCATCGGCGCGCCGAGGAAGGGCAGCGCGACGGTGGTGAGCGCGAGGAGCGCGAGCCAGCGCCACTCGATCACGAACGGACAGAGGCCTGGGATCGAGATCGTGAAGTGTCGCCAGCGTCGCTCGGGCGAGGGTGGCATCTCAGGCCCGAAGCTCTCGGCTCCCGAGGGGCGGGTCAAGCCCCCGCGCTCGTCGTCGTCGTCGGTTCGTCTCGGCGCGGACGAAATGGGCGCGCGGGGAACACCCCCGCTCCCCTCGCGCGTATCATCGCGACCATGGCGCGTCTCGGGATGGGATCGGCGGGTACTCGGCTCTTCGGCCTCGTCGCGATCGCGGCGCTGCTCTCCTTCGGCGGGGCGGCGAGCCGCGCGGCCGCGCAGGCGTTCCCCGAGGCCGACGTGCCGCCAGCCCTCAGGCCGTGGATCCCGTGGGTGCTCGACGGCGAGACGCTCGGCTGCGCGCGGGGCGAGGTCGCCGATCCGGCCTCGGACGCGCGACCCATCTGCGTCTGGCCGAGCACGCTGCGGCTCGCCATCGGCGAGACGAGCGGCAGCTTCACGCTCGACGTGACCGTGGACGCGCGCGCGCCGATCGGCCTCCCCGGCTTCGAGCAGGCCTGGCCGATGTCCGTCCGCGTCGACGGGCGGCCGGCCCCGGTCCTCGGCGTGAGCGGCGAGCCGACGCTCTGGCTCGAGCCCGGCGCTCACCACGTCGAGGGATCGTGGGCGTGGGCGCGCGTACCCGAGACGCTGCGGATCCCCGCGGGGATCGCGCGGATCTTCGTCACGCGCGACGGCGTGACCGCGCTCGCGTCGCGCGGGAGCGCGGGCGAGGTCTGGCTCGGTCGCTCCGCCGATGTCCAACCGGACGAAGAGGACGTGACCCTCGAGGTGCAGCGTCGGCTCGAGGACGGCTCGCCGCTCACCCTCGAGAGCCGCATCGTCGTCCACGCGTCGGGGCGGCGGCGCGAGCTGCGCCTCGCCGGCGTCCTGCCGTCGGGCTTCGTGCCGATCGAGGTGACCGGTCAGCTCCCTGCGCGCCTCTACGCCTCGGGCGAGCTTTCGATCCAGCTCACGCCCGGCACCTTCGAGCTGACCGTGCGGGCGCTCGCGCCCGACTCCCTGGCCACGTTCCATCGCCCGAGCCTCCCCGCGCCCTGGCCCGAGCAAGAGGTGTGGGTCTGGGTGCCCTACGAGGCCTTTCGGCAGGCCGAGGTCGTCGGTCCGCGCGGCGTCGATCCGCAGCGCACGTCGCTCCCCGCGGATTGGCGGACGAATTCGGCCTACCTCGTCGATCGCGACACCGAGCTCACGATCCACACGATCCGACGCGGCGAGCCCTCGCCGCCTCCGAGCCAGCTCACGCTGGAGCGCGACGTGTGGCTCGGGCTCGACGGCGAGGACTACTGGGTCCGCGACCAGCTCGGGCTCGAGCTCCACGACGACCATCGCCTCGAGCTCGAGCGAGGCGCCCTCGGCCGCGTCGCGTTCGATGGGGTGGATCAGCTGATCACGCTCGGCGCCGATGGTCGGCCCGGCGTCGAGCTCCGCGACGTGCGCCGCGCGCTCTCGGCCGAGTGGCGCCTCGAGCGCGAAGGTCGCGGCTTTCCGGCCGTCAACTGGGCGATGGACGCCTCGTCGGACGCGATGACGCTCCACCTCCCTCCGGGCTGGCGGCTGCTCCACGCGAGCGGGGTCGATCGAGCGAGCGGCTCGTGGGTCGAGCGCTGGAGCCTCCTCGACGTCTTCGCGCTCTTGCTCATCGCGGCCGCGTTCGGGCGCGCGTTCGGCTGGGGCTGGGCGCTCGTCACGCTCGGCGGCGTCGGGCTCTCGTACTTCGAGCCCGGCGCGCCGCGCTGGATCGTCTTCGTCGTCGCGGTCCTGCTCGCGCTCCATCGCGCGATCGGGGCTCGCTTCTTCGAGCGCTTCGTGCGCTGGGCCTACGTCGCGGCGGCGGTCGTCCTCGCGTTCGTCGTGGTGTGGTTCGCCGGAGCGGAGCTCCGCAACGCGCTCTATCCGCAGCTCGCGGCGCGCGACGGGGATGGTCCTGGCGCGTTCTCCTTCGATCGGATCGACGGGTCGACGGTCACCTACGACATAGCTCCCGCGGAGGCTCCCGCCGCCGCCCTCGAGGGCCTCGTCTCGCGGGCGTCTGGGGGCGAGGGCCCGCGGCGCTCGTCGCTCGCGGAGAGCGAGCAAGACTACCGCTCGCTCACGCGCTGGGCGGATCCGAACGCGGTCGTCCAGACGGGCTTCGGCATCCCCGAGTGGTCGTGGTCGAGCTACCGCCTCGGCTTCGATGGGCCGGTCGCGCGCGGGCACGAGATCACGCTGACGCTCTTGCCCCCGTGGGCCTCGCGGCTCGCTTCCTTCTTGCGTGCCGTGCTCCTGCTCGCGCTCCTCGCCATCTCGATCGTCGCGCGCCCCCGGCGAGCGAGCCCGCCGAGCCCGACGGAGGCGCCGCGATCCAGCGGTGGCTCGGGGGGAGGGCGCGAGGCGACGACGAGCGAGCCGGAGCCGTCGCCGGTGGCGGCACCGACCGACGCAGCACCGACCGAGGCAGCGCCGACCGACGCAGCACCGTCCGAGGCGGGGGCGAGCGACGGGGGCGCGGAGCCCGCGGCGCCGACCGAGGCCGAGGAGCGCCGCCCCGTCGAGCCGAGCGCCCGCGTCGATTCGAGCGCCAGCGTCGATTCGAGCGCCAGCGTCGATCCCGCCTCCTCGCGATCGATGCGGCCGCTCCGCGGGCTCATCGCCCTCGTCGTCGCCAGCCTCGTCGTCGCCAGCCTCGCCTTCGCGTCGAGCCCCGCGCTCGCGCAGCCGATCCCCGACTCCGCGACGCTGGACGCGCTCCACGCTCGGCTCGCGCGCCGACCCGCGTGTGGCGAGCGGTGCGCGGAGGCGAGCCTCATGACGGTGCGCGCGGAGGGCGACACGCTTCGGGTCCGCGTCGAGCTCTCCGCGACCGACGTCGCCGCGTACCCGCTCCCGGGGCCGAGCGACGCCTGGCTGCCCTCGAGCGTTCGGCTCGATGGCGTCGAGTCGCGCGCGATCGTCCGCTTGGACGACGGCTTCCTCTACGCCCGGATCCCGACGGGCGTCCACGTCCTCGAGCTCGAGGGCTCGCTCACGTCGCGCGACACGCTCAACCTCGCGCTCGGGCGCGCGCCCCACCTCCTGCACGTCACGACCGACGGCTGGGAGTCGCTCGGCGATCGGCGCGAGGGGCAGCTCGACGACTCGATCGAGCTCCATCGGCTCACGAACCGCGCGAGCGAGCAGGGCGAGCCCACCCAGGCGCGGGAGCTCTCCGTCGAGCTCCCCGCCTGGATCGAGATCGAGCGCACCCTCGACATCGGCGTGCGCTGGACGGTCACGACGATCGTTCGACGTCGGAGCCCCGCGACGACGTCCACGGTCGTGCGCGTCCCGCTCCTCGAGGGCGAGCGCGTGACGGACTCGAGCGTGAGCGTCGACCACGGTCGCGCGCTCGTCGCGCTCGGGCAGGACGTCGCGCAGGTGCAATTCACGTCCGTGCTCGAGCCGCGCGAGGAGCTGACGCTGCACGCGCCGGACGAGGGGAGGCTCGACGAGGTGTGGATCCTCGCGTGCAGCCCGCTCTATCGCTGCGAGACGCCCGCGCCGACGCCGCTCGGCCTCGCGCCGACGCGGACGGACTCGGAGAACCGCTTCGTGCCCGTCTACCACCCGTGGCCGGGCGAGTCGCTCACGATCCGGTTCGCGCGCCCCGCGCCGATGGAGGGCGCGTCGATGACGATCGACGCGGCCCACCTCCGCGTGACGCCCGGCGCGCGCGCGACGGAGAGCCTCCTCACCGCCTCGGCTCGCTCCAGCGTGACGAGCGCGCTCGGGATCGATCTCCCCGAGGCGGCCACGGTCCAGCGCCTCGTCGTCGACGGCCAGGCTCGGCCGATCCAGCGCGACGGGGCCCGCGTGACCCTCGCGCTCCAGCCGGGCGCTCACACGATCGAGCTCGCGTGGCGCGAAGAGGCGAGCCTGCGCTCGGTCTTCGAGACGCCCCGGGTCGCCTTCGATCACGAGGCGGCCAACGTCAGCGTCGACGTCGTGCTCCCCTCGAGCCGCTGGCTGCTCTGGCTGGGGGGGCCAGCGTGGGGGCCGGCCATCCTCTTCTGGCCCTACCTCGCGCTCGTGCTCGTCCTCGCGCTCGCGCTCGGGCGGCGAAGGGACCTGCCGCTCCGCCCGCACGACTGGGGGCTGCTCCTCCTCGGCTTGACGCAGATCCCCGCGATCGCCGCCCTGATCGTCGTCTCGTGGTTCTTCCTCCTCGCGAACCGGCGCGTCGACGTGGAGGTCCACCCGGTCTACTTCGGCGCGCGCCAGCTCTACATCGTCCTGCACACGCTCATCGCCTTCGGGTGCCTCGTCTGGGCGGTCGAGGCGGGGCTGCTCGGCGATCCGGCGATGGAGCTCGTGGGGCCGGGCAGCGACGCGTCGCTCGCGCACTACTACGTCGATCGGGTCGACGGCGCCTTCCCCGTCGCGCGCGTCGTGAGCGTCTCGATCTGGTTCTTCCGGCTCGCGATGTTCGCGTGGGCGCTGTGGCTCGTCGCGGCCCTGCTCCGCTTCGCGAAGTGGGGCTGGCAGGCGTTCAAGGAGGGCGGCTTCTTCCGCTCGCTCGGCCTGATGAAGGAGCGCTGACGCTCCTTCGCTCCCCCGAGGTCGCGCGCTGATGTCAGAGCAGCGCGCGGCTCCGCTCGGCGCTCGGGCGCGCGCTCACGCGCTCGAACCAGGGGCCGATCTTGGGGAGCGCGCGATCGAAGGGCTGGTTCACGCTCGCGCCGAAGTCGAGCCAGACGTAGAGCCAGATGTCGGCCGCGGTGAACCTTTCGCCCGCGAGGAAGGGGCCCTCGCCGAAGATCCCGTCGAGCCACGCGAGGCGGTTCCGAGCGACGCGCTTGAGGCCCTCCGCGCCCTCGGGCACGACGGGGATGCGCGGCTCGAAGCGCGCGAGGCCCTCGGCGTAGTGGTAGGCGTTGTGGATGAACTCGGTGACGTTCAGCTCGACGCGGCGCCACCACATGCGCGTCACCGCGCGCTCGAGCGGGCTCGCCCCGACGAGCGGGGGGCTCGGGTGGAGCTCCTCGAGGTACTCGGCGATCGCGACCGCCTCCGCGAGCACGACGCCCTCATCCGTCTCGAGCGCGGGCGTCTGCCCCATCGGGTTCTTCGAGAGGTAGGGCTCGCGCCGGTTCTCGCCCTCGAAGACGTCGATCCGCGTGGCGGGGACCGAGAGCCCCTTCTCGAGCAGGAACATGCGCAGGCAGCGCGGGGCGGGGCTCTTGGCGTCGTAGATCAGCATGGCGTTCGCGCGCGAGCTTCCCACCGACGTCGAGACGCGCCAGCGTGGGGCGCACCCCGCTCGTCCACGACCGCGGCAGGGCGCCCGAGCCCGGCGCGGCGCCACTTTCTTCGAGCCGCGCGCGATGCCCCCTACGATCGGGCGCGTGACCTCGCCGCTCGAGACGCAGATCGAGCAGTACCTCTCGTGGCTCGAGCACGAGCGGCGGAGCCCCGCGTCCACGCGCGAGACGTACGGCCGCGCGCTCTCGGCGCTCCACGCGCACCTCGAGGCGAGGGGGCTCCCGCTCGACGCCGAGCGGCTCTCGCTCGTCGCGCTCCGAAGCTGGGTCGCCGCGCTCTTCGAGACGGACGGCGCGAGCACGATCGCGCGCAAGCTCGCCACCGTGCGCGCGTTCTTTCGGTTCCTCCATCGCAAGGGCCTCGTCTCGCGCAACGTCGCCGCGGCCCTCAAGAGCCCCAAGGTCACGCGGGGGATCCCGCGCTTTCTCACGGTCGACGAGGCGTTCCGCGTCGTCGAGGCGCCGAGCGACGATCCGCATCGAGAGGAGTCGCTCCGGCTGCGCGACCGGGCGATCCTCGAGCTGCTCTATGGCGCGGGGCTGCGCGTGAGCGAGCTCGCGGGCCTCACCCTCTCCGCGCTCGAGCTCGACGAGCGCCGCGCGCGCGTGCTCGGCAAGGGACGCAAGGAGCGCCTCGCGCCCTTCGGCGGCCCGGCCCTCGAGGCGCTCCGCGCGTGGCTCGAGGTGAGACCGCTCCTGCTCGCGCGCGGAAAGCGCCGCTCGCCCTCGCTCGAGGAGGCCCTCTGGCTCGGCGAGAGGGGGACGCGCCTCACCGTGCGGCAGATCCAGAACGTCGTGCGCCGCTACGGCGCGCTCGGCGCGGGGCGCGGCGATCTCCACCCACACGCGCTCCGGCACTCGTACGCGACGCACCTCCTCGACGCGGGCGCGGACCTGCGCGGCATCCAAGAGCTCCTCGGGCACGCGAGCCTCTCGACGACCCAGCGCTACACGCACGTCTCCATCGATCGCCTGATGGCCGCGTACGACAAGGCGCACCCGCTCGCGCACGACCGACAGCCGTGACGCGCGCCATCCTCCGGCCGGTGCGCCGGCGCTTGCGCGGGCGAGGGGGGCTCGCGGTATAGAAGCGCGCCATGGGACGCATCTTCGAGACCCGCAAGCACACGATGTTCGCCCGCTGGGACAAGATGGCGAAGGCGTTCACGCGCGTCTCGCGCGACATCGCCATCGCGGTGAAGGCCGGCGGGCCGAGCCCCGACTCGAACCCGGCGCTCCGGCGCGTGCTCCAGAACGCGCGCGCGCTGAACATGCCGAAGGACAAGATCGAGGCGGCGATCAAGCGCGCGTCGGGTCAGGACCAGAGGGACTACGAGACCGTCGTCTACGAGGGCTACGCGCCCCACGGCGTCGCGGTGCTCGTCGTCACGGCGACCGACAACCCGCAGCGCACCGTCGCGAACGTGCGCGCGATCTTCAAGTCGTACGACGGCAGCATGGGCCAGGCGGGTTCCGTCGGCTTCCTCTTCAAGCACATGGGCGTCTTTCGCCTCGCGAGCGAGGGCTACGACCACGACGAGGCCGAGCTCGAGCTCATCGACCACGGCCTCGAGGAGATGGGCACGGCGACGAGCGACAAGGGCGAGCCGCAGGTCGTCGTCCGCTGCGCCTTCGAGGACTTCGGGCGCCTCCAGGCGGGCGTCGAGGCGCTGAAGCTGCCGCTCGTCTCCTCGGAGCTCGAGTACATCCCGGTGACGAGCGTCGAGCTGGGCGACGCCGAGGCCAAGGACGTCCTCGAGCTCGCCGACGCGCTCGAGCAGGACGACGACGTCCAGCACGTCTTCACGAACCTCGCTTGACGTACGCGCGCTCCCGCGCGGGACAGATCACGTCGAGCGCGGCGCGCTGTCAGGAGCGCGCGCGTGCGCGGGTCGTGTAGAGCGTGAGCACCTCTTCCGCCGTCGTCAGCTCGGAGGCGCCGACCTGCTGGAAGAACCACGCCGCCGCGCGCGCCGCGCGGAAGGCTCGCCCGCCATCGTCCTCTCCGACCTCCCACACCGACTCGTGCTGGCTCGCGGCGAGGATCTTGTCGGTCAGGTCGCCGGGATCGGGCAGGCGCAGGCACCCGAGCGCGTAGCCGAGCGTCTGGTGCGCGAGCGAGAGGACGGCGATCCGGGGATCGAACTCCTCGAGGTTCAGCCAGCGCGCCTTGCGCGGGGACATCTGGTTCAGGACGGCGAGGAACGCGTTGATCGCGTAGACCGCGGCGAGCTTGCGCTGCTCCCAGCGGAGATCCGCGAGGATGGCGCGCGGATCGGCCCGCCCGTCCTCGCCGATGAAGCGCGCGAGCGCCGAGTTGATGAGCGCGAGCTGGGCCTCGGCGGCGTGGAGCGCGTCCCACGCGAAGAGGCCGCGCAGATCCCTCGAGCGCGTGCGATACGCCTCGTAGAGCTCGGCGAACTGCTGGTCGGCCGCCATGCGCTCCGCGATGATCGCGGCCCACGCGGCGCAGACCTCGTCGATGCGCCGCATCCGCTCCTCGGCGTCCGCGCGCTCGGCGCGCGAGGGGCGCGCGCTGATGAGCTCGATCTCGTCGTCGTGAAAGCCGTTCTTCTTCGGGGGGGTGAGCCGCTTCGGCGAGCGTGCGCTCGCGCCCTCGGCCTTGCCCGTCGCGGGCGCGGCCGCGCCCTTCGAGCCGAAGACGCCTCGCGCGGGCTTCGCGCCCTTCGAGCGGGTCGGTTCTCGGCTTGCCCCGGTTCGGTTCACGAGCCCGATGATGACACGGCCCCCGCCCCGGTCGAGTCCAGAATCGTCTTCGGCGCTCGCGGAGGGTACGCTCGAGCGGGTGTGCGGCCGCTTCGCCAACGCTCGCGACGGCGCGAGCCTCGCCAAGGAGCTCGAGGCCGACCTCGCGCCAGGCGCCGAGGCGTTCGCCGGCTCCTACAACATCGCGCCCGACGAGCGGGCGCCCATCCTCGTCGCGGGCGCGACCGGGCGTCGCCTCGGGCTCGCGCGCTTCGGCTTCGTCACCCGCGCGGGCCGCTCCGTCATCAACGCGCGCGCCGAGACGCTCACCGAGCGGCCGCTCTTTCGGCGCGCCTCCGAGACGCGCCGCTGCCTCGTCCCGGCGACGGGCTTCTACGAGTGGGAGCGCCGAGCGGCGCGGCGGATCCCCTACCACTTCCACGCCGGATCCGAGCTCCTGCTCCTCGCCGGGCTCTACGAGCTCGCCCCGCGCGAGTCGCCCGCCGAGGTGCGCTTCGTCCTCGTCACCGTGCCCGCGCGGCCGCCGGTGCTCCCGCTCCACGATCGCATGCCGCTCCTCGTGCCCCCTCGCCTCGCCGAGCGCTGGATCGATCGCGGCACGACGGCGGAGGCGCCGCTCCTCGCCGCGATGACGAGCGCGATGGGTCCTCCGCTCGCCGCCGATCGGGTCTCGAGCGCGGTCAACCGCCCGACCCACGATGGCCCGGAGCTCGTCCGAGCCCTCGACGCGCTCGAGGGGGAGCCGGCGCAGCTCGAGCTCGCGGCGCGCGAGCGCGCCCGATGAGGACGATCACGGCCGCGCGGGGCCCGTGTGGACTCTCGTTGACGCAGCGGCGAGGATCTCCCTATTCTCCGGCCGCGATCGGGGTCATCCTCGAATTTCTCCCCGGTCTCCGGAAGTCCGGCCCGATCATCGGTCGTCGCTCGCGCGACCCTGGAGGTCCCATGCTGCGCCAGTCCCGAGCGGAGCTCGCTCGCCATCGCACGGTTCCGTTTCTCGCGCTCCTCTTGATGGCCCTCTCCGGCCTCGCGCTCGGCTGCCACGCCGAGCCCGACGACGTCGCGGGGCAAGCGCGGGAGCTCTCCGACCCGCTCCGCCGCGAGAACGCGATCGCGAACCTCCTGCGCCTCTACACGGGCGCGCTCGAGCGCGCGAGCGGCGATCGCTCGGCCGAGGGGCCGCGGGGCGTGGCGGACCTGTCCGTCGAGCCGCTCACGCAGTGTTACCTCGACAACAACGCCGTCGACGTGCCGAACGCGCGCCAGATCATCAACCTCTTCTTCGAGATGCGCGACGTGCGCTCCTTGCCGGCGCTCATCGCGGCGCTCGACTGGCGCGCGGAGGTCTCCGAGGAGCAGGCCATCATGGCGGCGCGCACGATGCGCGAGATCACGCTCGACGACACCCAGAAGGGGCAGATCATCGAGGCGCTCACGCGCGCGCTCGGGCGGGTGTCGGGGGCGCGGGGCGTCGACAACCGGATGCGCATCGAGTTCTTGCGCACGCTCGGCGCGCTCCGCGATCCGCGCACGACCTCGGCGCTCTCGGAGGTGATGCTGCGGCAGTCGGAGAGCCAGAACTTCCTCATCAACCGCCTCGCCGCCGAGCAGATCGGGCTCACGGCGGATCCGGCCGCGGTCCCCGCGCTCATCAAGGCGCTCTACGTCTTCGATCCGAGCAACCCGATGATGCGGATGAACGACGTGGCCGCGCAGGCCCTCGTTCGCATCGGGCGCCCGGCGCTCCAGCCGCTCATCGACACGCTCCAGGGGCACAACGCGGAGGCCACGCAGATCGCGACGGCCTACATCGCCGCCGTGCGCCAGCGCGCGCCGGACGCGGCCGCGCAGATGACGCCGGACTCGATCGTGGCGGGCGAGGCGAGCTACGCGCTCGGCCAGCTCGGCTTCCGCGAGGCGCTCGATGCCCTGCTCGCCGAGGTGAACCAGATCGATCCCGGCGAGCGCCCCGACTCGGTCGAGGAGGACGCGAGCGACGAGGCGCACATGGTCGCGGGCGCGCTCGCGCTCGTCTCGATCAACCGCGATCCCTCGGACACGCCCCGCATCCGCGAGGCGCTCATCACCGTCTACAACCGCCTGAGCCCGCAGATCCGCGCGGGGCACGCGAGCCGCCCGCAGATCCTCGTGGCGATGCAGCACTTCCAGGATCCGGGCCTGCTCCCCTTCCTCGTCGAGCGCGCGCGGCGCCCCGCGCGGCCGGCGGACGACGATCCGAACGTCCGGATCCTCGCCTTCCGCGCCGCCATCCTCCTCGCGAACGCCTCCGAGCTGCCGCCGCTGCGCCAGATCTACGACGCCGAGCCCGAGGGTGACTCGCGCGACGGCTTCGGCGACTACGAGCCGCTCTTCGGCGTCATCGCCGAGTGCGACGCGAACCTCTCGTGCTGGATCCAGAAGCTCGGGGACTCGAGCACCGGGACGGCCCGCAAGGCCTGCTACATGGTCGCTCGCTACGGCCAGGGCAACGACGACGCGGTGAACGCGCTCGTTCAGCAGATCGGCAACCCCGACGAGGAGACGCGCGGCGAGGTGCTCTACGCGCTCGACTTCACGGCGACCCACGGCAGCCAGGCCGCCGTCGATCGCATCGACGAGCTCCGCCGCCAGGAGGAGGGGCGCGCGATCTGGCAGCACATCGAGAGCCTCGCGCTCGCGATCCAGGCCCGCCTCCAGAGCCGCATGGGCCACTGACGCGCGCCCTCTGTGCGCGCTCGCGGGTCGTGACGGTGGGGTGAGCGATGGCCAGGTCGGCTCGCCCCCACGCCCGATCCTCAACGCGTCGACGCGCCGCGTCGGCCGCGGAGCTGTGAACCGAATGATCCGAGTCGAGGTCGTCGAAGGTCAGGAGAAGGGGCGCTCGATCGAGAGCCGCGCCGACGCGCTCCACATCGGCCGCGGGGAGGGCAACGATCTCGTCCTCTCCGAGTGGCACGTCTCGGGCGAGCACGCCTCGATCGTCTCGACCGGCGATCACTACGTCGTCCGGGATCTGAAGAGCACGAACGGCACGCGGGTGATGCGCTCGGGCGAGATCCTCGACGTCGGCCAGAGCGCCGGCCGCGAGGTGGGGCTCCGCGACGAGGACGTGCTCCTGCTCGGCGACGCGGAGCGGCCCGTCCGGGTGCGGGTGCACCTCGAGGAGGACGTGGACGACGCGCGGATCGTGACGGTGCGCCGCCTCGAGGAGCTCGAGCGGGTCGAGGCGGGCCTCGGCTCGGACGCGAAGGTGCTCCACTCGCTCTACGAGGCCCAGAAGGAGATCGCCGGCACCCTCGAGCTCGAGGAGCTCATCGACGTCGTCGCCAAGCGCGTCTTCGCGCTCCTGCCCCGCGCGACCCACCTCACCATCGCGCTCCGCGAGGAGGACGAGGGCTCGCGGCGCTCGGCGCGCTACGTCCCGATCGGGACGCGCGTCCGCACGGGGCGCACCTCGGACGCCATCGCGATCACGCGCAGCGTCTTTCGCAAGGTCGCCTCGGAGCGCGCGGCGGTGCTCGCCGCCGACGCCCGCCGCGACGTGGGCGAGACCGCGTCGATCATGGGCGCGCAGATCCACAGCACGATCGGCGTGCCGCTCTGGCAGGGCGACGAGCTGACGGGCGTGCTCCAGGTCGACAACCGCGAGAGCACCGGCATGTTCCGCGAGCACGACCTCGACGTCGCGGCGCTGCTCGCGCAGGCCGCGAGCCAGGCGTTCTCGCACGCGCGCCTCTACCAGCGGCTCCGCGTCGCCGAGGAGCGCGAGCGCAAGGAGAACGCTTACCTCAAGAAGCGCGAGCAGACGCGGCGAGAGGGCTCGATCATCGGGGAGGCGTCCTCGATGCGCCGCCTCTTCGAGCAGCTCCGCAAGGTCGTCAACACCCGCGTGACCGTGCTCGTCGAGGGCGAGACGGGGACCGGCAAGGAGCTCATCGCGAGCTCGGTCCACTACTGGTCCGATCGCAAGGACAAGCTCTTCGTCGCGCAGAATTGCGCCGCGATGCCGGAGAACCTCCTCGAGAGCGAGCTCTTCGGGCACAAGCGGGGCAGCTTCACGGGGGCGACGGAGGACAAGAAGGGGCTCTTCGAGCTGGCCGACGGCGGCACGCTCTTTCTCGACGAGGTCGGCGAGATGCCGCTGAACCTCCAGGCGAAGCTCCTGCGCGTGCTCCAAGAGGGGGAGATCCGCCCGATCGGGCACAGCAAGACGATCAAGGTCGACACGCGGATCGTCGCCGCGACGAACCGCGATCTCGAGAAGGAGGTCGCCGAGGGGCGCTTCCGCGAGGACCTCTTCTATCGGCTCAAGGTCTTCCCCCTCTCGGTGCCGCCGCTCCGCGAGCGGAGCGAGGACGTCCCGCTCCTCGCCGCGCACTTCCTCCGCAAGTACTGCCAGGACTTCGGGCGCGCCGTGACCGGCTTCAGCCAGCAAGCGATGGAGATGCTCCAGGCCTACAAGTGGCCGGGCAACGTCCGCGAGCTCGAGAACGAGGTGCAGCGCCTCGTCATCCAGGTCGACGACCAGGAGTTCGTCCAGCCCGAGCACCTGAGCCCCAAGATCCGCCAGGTCGACAACGTCTTCGATCGCGTCCAGCCGACCAAGGGTACGCTCCGCGAGATGATGGACCAGATCGAGAAGCGCCTCTTGCTCGAGGCCCTCCAAGAGCACGGCAACAACAAGAGCCAGACGGCGAAGACGCTGGGCATCACGCGCGAGGGGCTGCACAAGAAGCTCAAGGGCTTCGGGATCGGCTGAACCGGCGCGGAGCGCGAACGCGTGGGCGCTCGCTCACGCGCGGGGCACTTGGGTCTCGCCAGGAGCCAAGGCCGCCGCTAGAATCGCGGTCCGAGCAGCGCCGTCTCCTCTCTCTCAGCCGTTTCAGCCCTTCGGCGCCGGTGCGCCCGCCCCCGAGACCTCATGGCCCGTACCTGTCCGCGTTGCCAGAGCCCCTGCCAGGACGAGGCGAAGTTCTGCCTGACCTGCGGCGGCATGCTCGAGATCGAGGTCGCCGATCAGGCCGATCCGATGGTCGGCAAGGTGATCCAGGGGCGCTATCGCCCGACCCGCCTCCTCGGCGAGGGCGGCATGGGCCGCGTCTACGAGGCCGAGCAGAAGATGGGCGCCGCGACGCGCAAGGTCGCGATCAAGACGCTGCACCCGGAGTTCTCGCAGGATCCGCAGATCGTCGCGCGCTTCAACCGCGAGTGCGAGACGGTCATCGAGCTCTCGCACCCCAACACGATCCAGTTCTTCGACTTCGGTCAGCTCGACGACGGAACGCTCTTCATCGTCATGGAGCTGATCCAGGGGCGCGCGCTCGCGGACGAGCTCGAGAAGTTCGGCGCGATCGACCCTGCGCGCACCGACAAGATCCTCATCCAGGTCTGCGGCTCGCTGAACGAGGCGCATCAGCACGGGATCGTCCACCGCGATCTGAAGCCCGACAACATCCTGCTCACCGATCGGGGCGGCCAGGCCGACTTCGTGAAGGTCCTCGACTTCGGCATCGCGAAGAAGGGCGACGCCGAGGATCCGCAGAAGGCCAAGCTCACGAAGCAAGGGATGGTGCTCGGGACGCCGCCCTACATGAGCCCAGAGCAATTCTCGGGCAAGACCCTCGACGCGCGCTCCGACATCTACTCGATGGGCATCGTCGCCTACGAGATGCTGACCGGGCAGCTCCCCTTCGACGCGAAGACGCCTTGGGAGTGGGCGACCAAGCACCTCACCGCGGAGCCGATGCCCTTCGAGGCGCACCCGCGCGGCGCGGCCCTCCCGCAGTTCAAGAAAGACGCGATCCTCCGCGCGCTCTCGAAGTCTCCCGATCAGCGCCAGTCCGACATCCTGATGTTCATGTCCGAGGTGACCGGGCAGACCGATCCCCAACAGGCATGGACGAACGCGACGTCCGCGGGAGGGGGGATGCGCCCGCAGACGTCTCCCGCCCCCTCCGCGTCTTCGTTCGCCCCCGGACAGCCCTCGTACCCCAACCCGAGCGTGCCGCACCCGACGTCGCCGATGATGGTCGGCGTCGGCCCCTCGCCCTCGCCAGGGGAGCCGATGCCGTATGCCGCGGCGCCGACGCCGGCCCCCTATCCGTCGATGCACGGCGCGGCGATCGCGCCGCCCACCCAGCCCTCTCGCGGCCGGCCGCTCGTGTGGATCGCCGCCGTCGTCGGGCTCATCGTCGTGTTGGGCGGCCTCACGACCGTGGCGCTCGCCGTGATCTTCGTCCGCAACGGCGACGCGACCACGGAGACGCCGACCCCGACGCCGCCTGGGCCCGTGATGAACCCCATCGGCACACGACCCATGACGCCGCTCACGCCGAGCGTCCCGACGACGCCGACCACGCCGAGCGTCCCGACGACGCCGACCACGCCGACCACGCCGACGACGCCGACCACGCCGACGACGCCGACCACGCCGACCACGCCGACCACGCCGACGACGCCGACCACGCCGACGACGCCGACCACGCCGACCACGCCGACCACGCCGGGCAACTCGACGACGACCGATCGTCGCGTGAGCGCCGCCGACGAGGCGAACGCCCGCCGGCTCTCCGCGACCGCGCAGGGGGCGCTCCAGCGAGGGGATTTCGCGAACGCGATCGCGTCGCTTCAGGAGATCCAGCGCCTCACCGGGAGGACCTCACCCACCGCGCGCGAGCTCCGCTCGGCGATCGCCGCGCGCGGGAGCCGCGAGATCGGCGGCTTCCTCATGCGCGGCCGCTGTCCGGAGGCGCAGCGCCTCTATCGCGATCTTCGGAGCGTCGGAGCGGAGCGAGACGCTCGCGCTCAGTTCACCGATCCGCGTTACTGCCCCGTTCCCTGAGGGCCCCGTTCCCTGACGGCGCGCGAAGGCGCTGGCGCTTTCGCCGCGTGGATCGGCGGAGGCCGCCCATCCCGCCGATCCAGCGCGCTCACGCTCGGCGGATCCCGGCGAGCTCGGATCCCGTCGAGCGTGGCGCGTCGTCAGTCCTCTTCGGCGAACAGGATCGCGCAGTTCTTTCGATCCGACTCGCGCACCCGCTCGCAGAGCTCGACGAGATCCTCGTCGGAGTCGACCACGGCGCCCTCGGCCGCGCGGCCGTGATCGTCGTAGCGGCAGGCGTCGAGGGCGACCCACCGGCCGCGGTACTCGCTGTGCTGGCAGATCTCGCACCACGCGAGTCGGGAATCATCGTCCAGGTCCAGTTCGTTGCTGAGGTGTGGCGCGTGAAGCGGAGGTCGGCTCTCGCGAGCAGAGCGACCGGACCTCATGGAGAAAAGACCCATTCCTGATTGGCGACTCCTTTCCTGCCAGACGACGTCGCGTGGCCACCAAGACCCGCACCGCAGAGGCGCGCCGCGCGAGCTCGCGAGAGATCGGGCGGTCGAGGGGTCGAGGTCACTCTCCTCGGGCAGGCTCACGGGCGTGAGCGAGGGGAGTGGGGGCTTTCTTCCGAGAGCGAACCGACGAACCAAGCAACGCCCCGAGTGTTTCCTGGCCCGAGCCGGGACGCAAGCCTCAAGGTGAGGGGGGTCTCGCGTCGCTCGGATCCGAGCTGACCGCGAGGGCGGCGATCTGCACGACGAATTTCTCCCCCGAGAAGAAGCTCGGGCGCTCCACGCGGAGGCGTCTCGAGAGGTGATCCGCGAGCGCCTCGAAGAGCTCGCGCCGGACGGCGAGCGGCAGCTGCTCGCGCCGGAGGCTGAGGGCGAGGACGATCTCACGCTCGGGGGGCGTGATCCGCCGCGCGGAGAGCTGCACCGCGGGATCGGACGCGAGGCTGTTGTGGCGCTCTCCGGGCAAGAGGAACGAGGCGGGTCGGGGGGCTTGGCGCTCGCGCACGACGAGGGTCCCCGCCGCGAGATCGCCGAGGCGGCGGGCCTTGGCGTCGAGGAGCACGCTCACGCCGCCCACGCCGTAGAGGCCCGGGAGCAGATCGACCAGCCGGACGAGGTTGCGGATCGCCGCCTGGAGGAAGGTGATCGGCAGCCCGCGCTCGTCGACGACCCGCAGCCCGAGCAGCATCTTGCCGGGCGTGCGCCCGCGGAACGCCCACTCGAGGCCCGCGCCATAGCCCCAGTTGACCACGAAGGCGAGCAGGATCGTGAGCGCCGTCCCGAGCCCACCGAGGCTCGTGATCAGGCGGGCCGTCCCGAGCACGACGAGCACGAGGAGGACGGAGGTGATGAAGAGGTCGACGAGCCACGCCATCGCGCGCGTCGCGACCGAGGCCAGCTCGTGCTCGAACGAGACCCCCTCGGGCGTGCGGATGATCAGGCGCTCATGCATCGCTCGGGGCGTCTCTCTCGAGGCCTCTCCCGGCCCACCCGAGCCAGAGCGCGAGACCGAGCCCGAGGACGCTCGCGAAGAGGAGCTTCGCCGAGTAGGGCATCGCGGGGGCGTGCATCTGGCTGATCGTGCCCTCGACGAGCCCGGCGACCACGAGGATCGGCATGCCCCCGATGACCAGCCGCGCGGCTCGTCGGGCGGCGGCGACCAGCGCGGCGCGTCGCTCGCGTCGACCCGGGCGGACCAGCCCCCGCGCGAGCACGAAGCCGGCGCCGCCGGCGATGACGATCTGCGTGAGCTCGGGGATCCCGTGAGGGAGGATCCAGGCCCAGAAGAAGAGGCCGCGCCCGTCGGCGTGGTACTGGGCGAGCAGCGCCCCGATCGGGACGCCGTTGTAGAAGAGGAGCGCGGCGGTCCCGACCCCGAACGTGAGGCCGAGCGCGAAGACGAGGAACGAGACCTGGATGTTGTGGGTGAAGAGGAACGACGAGAACGCGGCGGCCTCTCCCCCGCCGTGCTCGTCGTGGCCCTCGTCGCGCGCGACCCGCTCGCTCGGCGTGAGCGCTTGGTGAGGCTCCGGCAAGAGCACGCGCGCGCCCGCCGGATCGAGCGCCATCGCGCTCGCGCCCGTGGCGAGCCCGCCCGCGAGGAACGCCGCCGAGAGCGCGATCGCGCGCCACTCGGCGCGCACGAGCGCGGGAAACTCGAGCCCGAAGAAGCGGAGCAGGCCTCGGCCTCGCCCCCGCTCACCCGCGTAGACCTCTTGGTGGGCGCGGGCGACGAGATCGTTCAGGTAGTCCTGGACCGAGGCGTCGACGAGCTCCGTGCGCGCGCGGACGAGATCCGCGCAGGCCATCCGATAGAGCTTCGCCAGCCGTCGCGCGCCCTGGCTCTCGAGGGAGCGGACGCCGCGACGCTCGACGCGCTGCACGCTCGCCTCGAGCTCGTGCCAGAGCGGCTCGCGCTCGCGGAGGAAGCGATCGACGTCGAAGCCGCCGCTCGCTCCCGAGGCGCCGAGGCTCGCCCGCCCGCTCGGCGCGGCGCGCTCAGAGGTCGCCGAGATCGTCGCCTCCCCGGCCGCTCCCCCCGCGCGGGCTCGAGCTCGCGCCGGGGCCGTCGAGATCGTCGCCTTCCTCCTCCGCGCCCGCGCTGGGGGTCCGCGTCCCGCCGCTCGAGGCGCTCGACGCCGTCAGCGTCGGGCGACGGTTGCGCAGGCGCACCGCGCGCCAGGGGCCGCCGCCGACCTCGTTGTCGTCGTGGCCCCACTCGCCGACGAGGTAGTCGGAGCCGTCGTCGCCGTGGACGAAGCGGAAGTAGCCGCGACCTCGCATCGTCGTCGGCCGACCGACCACGAGCTCGCGGCGCTCGCTCCACTCGAAGCGCATCAGATCGCCCTGGATCGTGCCTTGGATACGCCCTCGCCGCTCGTCCTGCGTGTACTCGCCGATGGCCTGCGCGCCGGTCTGGAGGATCTGCATCTCGCCGTACTGCGGCGATTGGTAGACGCCGGTGAAGGTCGCGCCGGCCGGGAGCGTTCCGGGCGTGACGTTCGCCCGCCCGCCTCCTGGGCCGCACGCGGCGAGGAGCGCGGTGAAGAGCGCGACGAGCGCGGGCGCGAGCGAGGATGGGTGCGACGGCGAGCGAGCGATGACGGTCATGATCGCGAGACCTCCAGGTGCGGACCATAGACGCAAGCCGAGGGCGCCCGCAACGAGCAGCGCGCCCTCGACGCCGCCAGCGGGCGATCGCTCGGCGCACCGTCGACCGCGCGCCGAGCCGCTCGGTATCCTACGAGCGTGGAGGACACCGACGCGCTCGCGCCGGCTCGCCGTCTCCTCCGACGAGGGCGACGTCGCGATGGACACCTGGCTGCGGCTCGGGGCGCTCGTCGCCCCGATCGCCGCCGTCTTCTACGTGAGTTCGAGGTTCGAGGCGTGGGTGGAAGCGGCTCTCGGTCGGGATCTCGCGGGCCTCTCGATGCTCGCCGACCTCCTCGCGGCGACGTTCGGTGTCCTCCTCGCGCTCACGCTCCTGCGCGTCGCGATCCCCTCGCTCGAGTCGAGCGCGCGGGCGTACGCCTTCCGTCGCGCCGACGCGGTCCGCGTCGCGGCGTGGCTCGGCGCGCGCGGGCCCACCGGCTTCGCGACGCTGATGGTGGGCTCGGGCCTCTCGGAGCTCGAGCTCCGAGAGGCGCTCTGGGACGCCCGCCGCCGCGGCCTCGTCGAGGAGCTCCTCGAGGCGGGTCGCTCTCCGCGCTACCAGCGGACGCGCGCGTCCGCGGCGTGATCCGAGCCCGGCGGGGCGCGCGGTCGGGGCGTCGAGGGGCCGTCTTGCGATCCGCGTGGTGCTCGGCGAGCATCGAGACGTGTCGGGTCGCAGGATGATCGTGCCGGGCACGCTGATCGACGGCCGCTACCGCGTCGCCCGCGAGTTCGGGCGCGGCGGGATGGGCGCGGTGTACCTCGCCGAGGACCTCGGGCTCGAGCGCAAGGTCGCGATCAAGCTCGCGCGGACGGAGCTCCCCTGGGCCATCACGCGCTTTCGGCGCGAGGCGGCGGCGCTCGCGGCGATCCGCAACGAGCACGTCGTGCTCGTGCACGCCTTCGGCGAGCACGAGGGGAGCCCCTTCTTCGTCATGGAATTCATCGACGGGGAGGAGCTCGCCTCGATCGTCGGGATGCACCGGCGGGCGCAGGCCGAGACGCCGCTCCACCGCGCGGTCGAGATCATCCGCGACGTGGCCCGCGGGCTCGCCGCCGTCCACGCGGCGGGCGTCCTGCACGGCGACATCAAGGCGGAGAACATCGTCATCGAGCGCGGGAGCGGCCGCGCGGTCCTCGTCGACTTCGGCCTCGCGCACGACGTCCAGCGCGAGCTCGCGCGCCGCGCGCGCCGCGACGAGCCGATGCTCGGCACGCCGCAGTACCTCGCGCCCGAGCTCTACTGGGTCGACGACGCGCAGCCGACGGCGCAGTCGGACATCTACGCGCTCGCGATCGTCGCGTTCGAGCTGCTCACCGGCCGCGTCCCGTTCGACGCGAAGGAGGCGTTCACGATCCTCGAGATGCATCGCGACGTGCCGGCGCCCGCGCCCTCGTCCATCCGACCGGCGCTCGCGCCCTTCGACGCCCTCTTCGCGAGCGCGCTCGCGAAGAGCCCGGCGGATCGTCCGCCGACGGCGGCGGCGTTCGCGGCGCGCCTCGAGGCGCTCGGACGAACGCTCGCGGTCGACGCCGGGGCGGACGCGATCGCACCGAGCGCGCGCTCGAGCGGCGAGGCGGTGCGGCTGCTCGTCATCGAGGACGAGCCCGTCTTCGCCCGCCTCGCGAAGCGCTGCGCGCAGATCGCCTTCGCCGGGAGCCCGGCCGAGGTCACCACGGTCGACTCGGGGCGCGACGCCGTGCTCGCGGCGCGGAGGCATCTCCCACACCTCGTCCTGCTCGACTACCACCTCCCCGAGCTGAACGGCGTCGAGGTGCTCTCGCGGATCCGCGCGCTGCCGGGCGGCGACGAGACGGATGTCCTGGTCGTGAGCGGCGAGGCGGGCGCCGCCGAGCGCTGGCGCTTCGGCATCCTCGGGGTCCGCGATTTCCTCGAGAAGCCCGTCGATCTCGAGCGCTTCGTCGCCGCGATCCGCGCCCTGGCCGCGCGACGGGGGCTCATCCGACGCGAGGCGGCCACGTTCCGCGAGGAGCGCCCGTTCACCCGCTGAGCCGCCGGAGCGCGCGTGGCCGCGCCGAGCCGGTAATTCCCGCAATTTCGGCCCTTTGACCGAATTGTGACAGCGCGAGGGCCGAGGCGCGCGCTATCTCAGCGCTCTGCTCGCCTCGGGACGAGAGCCTCGGGCCGAGCCAGCCCCATGCGCCCCCAGTGACGCTCGCGATTCGCCCGCTTCGAGCCCGCCGCATCGACCCGAAGTTGCCCGAGGAGCTCCGTGAAAGAAGAAGTCGTCGATTCTCCCTCTGGACGCCCGCGCTCGTTCACCCCCATCGCGGTCGTCGGCGCCTCGGCGCTCTTCCCGGGCTCACTCGAGAAGACGGGCTTCTGGCGGGACATCCTCGCCGGCCGTGATCTCCTGCGCGACATCCCCGAGACGCACTGGCTGATCGACGACTACTTCGATCCCGACCCCTCGAAGCCCGACAAGACCTACGCCAAGCGGGGCGCCTTCCTCGACGATGTCCCCTTCGACCCGATGGAGTGGGGCATCCCGCCCTCCATCGTGCCGCAGACGGACACGACGCAGCTCCTGGGCCTGATCGTCGCGAAGCAGGTGCTCGAGGACGCCTCGCGCGGCCAGTTCGCCTCGATGGACAAGAGCCGCACGAGCTGCATCCTCGGCGTCACGTCCGGGCAGGAGCTGATGGGCTCGATGGTGGCGCGCCTGCAGCGCCCGGTCTGGGTGAAGGCGCTCCGCGAGGCGGGCATCGTCGAGGGCGAGGTGCAGGCGATCTGCGATCGCATCTCCTCGAGCTACACGAAGTGGGAGGAGGCCGCGTTCCCCGGGCTGCTCGGCAACGTCGTCGCCGGTCGCATCGCGAACCGCCTCGATCTCGGCGGCACGAACTGCGTGACCGACGCCGCGTGCGCCTCGACGATGAGCGCCCTCTCGATGGCGGTGAACGAGCTCGCGCTCGGCCAGTCGGATCTCGTGATCGCGGGCGGCTGCGACACGATGAACGACATCTTCATGTACATGTGCTTCTCGAAGACCCCGGCGCTCAGTCCGTCGGGGGACTGCCGCCCGTTCAGCGATCAGGCGGACGGCACGATGCTCGGCGAGGGCCTCGGGATGCTCGCGCTCAAGCGCCTCGAGGACGCCGAGCGCGACGGGGATCACATCTACGCGGTGATCCGCGGCCTCGGCTCGAGCTCCGACGGCAAGGCGCTCAGCGTCTACGCGCCGCTCTCGAAGGGGCAGGCGCGCGCGATCGAGCGCTGCTACGCGTCGGCCGGCTTCGGCCCGGAGACCGTCGAGCTCATCGAGGCCCACGGCACGGGCACGAAGGCGGGCGACGCCGCCGAATTCGAGGGGCTCCGGATCGCCTTCGCGGAGGCGCGCGAGCGGCGTGAGGCCGAGGGCAGGAGCACGCGCTGGTGCGCGCTCGGCAGCGTGAAGAGCCAGATCGGCCACACGAAGTCGGCGGCGGGCGCGGCGAGCCTCATCAAGGCCGTGCTCGCGGTCCACCACAAGGTGCTCCCGCCGACCATCAAGATCGAGCGCCCGAGCCCGAAGCTCGAGCTCGAGGACTCGCCGTTCTACCTGAACACCGAGGCGCGCCCGTGGGTGACGACGGGCGAGCACCCGCGCCGCGCCGGCGTCTCGTCGTTCGGGTTCGGAGGCACGAACTTCCACGCCGTCATCGAGGAGTACACCGGCCCGGCCGATCGCGCGCCGCTCCTGCGCTCGAGCCCGGCGGAGGTGGTCCTGCTCCAGGCGGCCGACGCGCAGCAGCTCGCGGCGTCCGCGCAGGCGATGGCCTCGGAGATCGAGCGGACGCTCGGCGAGGGCCGCACGCTCGGCCTCGGCGAGCGCGCGATGCTCCGCGCGCTCGCCTACGAGAGCCAAGGTCGCTCGCTCGAGGGCGAGGGCGCGCGCCTCGCCGTCGTCGCCGACGGCGATCGGGCGCTCGCCGAGCGGCTGCGCGACGCGGCGCTGCGGATCGCGAGCGGGGAGCGCTCCTTCGCGCTCCCGAACGGCACCTCGTTCGAGGCGCGCGCCGAGGCGGGGAAGCTCGCGTTCCTCTTCCCGGGGCAGGGCTCGCAGTACCTCGCGATGGGCAAGGACCTCGCGATGACCTACGAGGCGGTCCAGAGCGCGTGGGCGCTGGCCGCGAGCGTCCCGATGGAGGCCTCGGCGCGGCTCGACGAGGTGGTCTTCCCACGTCGATCGTTCGACGCGGCGGAGCAGGCGGCTCAGGCCGAGCGCATCAAGGCGACCGAGTGGGCGCAGCCGGCGCTCGGGGCGGTGAGCCTCGGGATCCATCGGCTGCTCACGCAGCTCGGGCTCGTCCCCGCCGCCGTCGCCGGTCACAGCTTCGGCGAGGTGATGGCGCTCCACGCCGCGGGGGCGCTCTCGGCCGAGGACGCGCTCCGCGTCGCGCGCGCTCGCGGCGAGCGGATGCGCGACGCCGCGCGGACGAGCCAGGGCTCGATGAGCGCCGTCATCGGCTCGCGCGACGAGGTCGCCGCGCTCGTCGAGGGCTCGAAGCTCGACGTCGTGATCGCGAACCACAACGCCCCCGATCAGGTGGTCGTCTCGGGCAGCACGCAGGCCATCGAGCAGGCGGAGGCGATCTTCCGCGCGAAGGGCCTCACGACGAAGCGCCTCGAGGTCGCCACGGCCTTCCACTCGCCGATCGTCGAGGGCGCGATCGCGCCCTTCGCCGCCTTCCTCGAGGGGATCGCCTTCGGCGCCCCCTCGATCCCCGTGATCGCGAACGCGACGGCGGACGCCTACCCGAGCGACGCCGCGAGCGCGAAGCGCCTGCTCGCGAGCCAGCTCGGCGCGCCGGTCCGCTTCGTCGAGTCGATCGAGCGGCTCTACGCCATGGGCGTGCGGACCTTCGTCGAGGTCGGCGCCAACGGGGTGCTCACGCGCCTCGTGGGGAAGATCCTCGAGGGCCGGGCGCACCACGCCGTCGCCGTCGACAAGCGCGGGCAGCGCGGCGAGACGACGCTGGCCATCGCGCTCGGGCGCCTCGCCGTCCTCGGCCTGCCGCTCTCGCTCGCCTCGCTCTGGGAGCGCTTCGAGCGGCCCATCGATCCGCGCTCGCGCGCGGCGCCGAAGATGACGCTCGCGCTCAACGGCTCGAACTACGGCAAGCCGTATCCGCCCAAGGGGGGCGCGCGGGCGCTGCCCGCGCCGAACCTCGCGCCGCGTCCGAGCGTCGCCGCCACGGCGCCATCGCCAGCTCCCTCGTCGCCCTCGGCCGCGATCACCGCGCGCGTCGCGGTGACGTCCTCCGCCTCGGCGCCCCCGGCCTCGACGTCGAGCGCGCCAGCGCCCCACGCCCCAGCGCGCGCTGCGTCCAGCGAACCCTCCCATGGCGCGTCGCCGCGCACACCGATGTCCACGAGAGCACCCATGAACGACGATCGATCGAACGGTTCTTCGCACGGCGTCTCGCCCTCCGCGGCCTGGCTCGGGGTCTACGCCGAGGCGCAGCGGCAGACGGCGGAGACGCACGCGAGCTTCGCCCGCTCGATGGCGGAGGCGCACGCGGCCTTCCTGCGCGCGAGCGAGGCGAGCTTCCTCTCGCTCGCCTCGCTCGCTGGCGCGAGCGCGAGCGTCTCGCTCTCGCCGAGCGTCCCGCCGTCGCTCCCCGCCCCGAGCGTGAGCGCGCCGTCCTGGCCGAGCGCGCCCGTGGCGCCGCCCGCGCCGTCCTTCGTCGCGCTCGCGCCGTCCTTCGTCGCGCCCGCTCCCGCGCCCTCGCCGAGGGCGGTGGCGGCGCCGGTCGTGGCGCCCCCTCCGACGCCAGCCCCCGCGCCCGCCGTGAGCGCGGCGAAGAGCGTGGATCTCGAGCAGACGATGCTCGCCGTGGTGGCGGAGAAGACGGGCTATCCGGCGGAGATGATCACGCCGTCGATGGAGCTCGAGGCGGATCTGGGGATCGACTCGATCAAGCGGGTCGAGATCCTGAGCGCGGTGCGCGAGCGCGCGCCGGGGCTCGCGGAGATCGATCCGGCGGAGCTGGGCGCGCTGCGGACGGTGGGCGAGATCGTGGAGCGGCTGCGCCGCTCGCTCGCAGGCGCGCCGGCGTCGCCCTCCGCGTCGCCCTCCGCGGTGTCGGCCCCCGCGCCCGCCGCGAGCGCGGCGAAGAGCGTGGATCTCGAGCAGACGATGCTCGCGGTGGTGGCGGAGAAGACGGGCTATCCGGCGGAGATGATCACGCCGTCGATGGAGCTCGAGGCGGACCTGGGGATCGACTCGATCAAGCGGGTCGAGATCCTGAGCGCGGTGCGCGAGCGCGCGCCGGGGCTCGCGGAGATCGATCCGGCGGAGCTGGGCGCGCTCCGGACGGTGGGCGAGATCGTGGAGCGGCTGCGCCGCGCGCTCGGAGACGGCGGCGCGAACGCGACGCGCGACGCGCGCACCTCGAGCGCGCTGAGCGCTTTATCGGACCGAGGGCGAGAGCCCGTCCCCAAGACCGCCGACGGCCTGCGCTGGGTGCTGCGCGCCGTCGCGCGTCCCGCGACGGGGCTCGTCCGCGAGGGTCTGCTCGGCGCGCGCGACCTCGTCGTCGTCGGCTCGCCGCTCGCTTCGCCGCTCGCCGCCGCGCTCGCGCGTCGCGGGCTCCCGGCGCGCGCCGCGACGTCGCTCGGCCCCGACACCGACGCGGTGATCGATCTCTCGCCGCTCGGCGCCCCGGCCGACGCCTCGCTCGAGGCGGCGCTCGCGACGCTCCGGGCGAGCTTCCAGCTGGCCCGCGCGCTCGCGCCCCGGCTCGGCGCGAAGGGGACGGGCGCCTCGGGCGCTTACATCGTCGTCGAGGATCTCGGCGGTGACTTCGGCCTCACCGGCAGCCCGCGCGCCTGGCTCGGCGGCGCGAGCGGGCTCGTGAAGACCGCCCGCCAGGAGTGGCCGCGCGCCAGCGTGCGCGTGATCGATCTCGAGGGCGGCGCGGGCTCGAGCGCGCCCGAGCTCGCCGAGCGGCTCGCGGACGAGCTCGTCCAGGGCGGCGTCGAGCCGGAGGTGGGGCTCCGCGCGAGCGGCGAGCGGGTCGCGCTCGAGAGCGTCGCGCGGCGCGTCGAGGACGGCCCGAGCGTCCTCGAGCGCGGCGACGTCGTCGTGGTGAGCGGCGGCGCGCGAGGCGTGACGGCCGGCTGCGTGATCGAGCTCGTGCGCCGCACGGGGGCCCGCGCGGTGCTCCTCGGTCGGAGCGCCCTCGAGCCCGAGGACCCCGCGCTCGCGCGCTTCTCGAGCGACGCGGAGCTCAAGCGCGCGGTGCTCGAGCTCGCGAAGGCGCGCGGCGAGGTGCTGACGCCCCCGGAGCTCGGCAAGCGCGTCGAGCGGATCCGGGCTGGTCGCGAGATCCGCGCGACGCTCGAGGCCTGTCGCGCGGCGGGCGGCGACGCCCGCTACGTCCCGCTCGATGTGCAGGACGCCGTCGGCGTAGCGTTGGCGCTCGAGCGCGTGCGCGCGGAGTGGGGCCCGATCCGCGCGATCGTCCACGGCGCGGGCGTCATCGCGGATCGCCTCATCGCGGAGAAGACCGACGCGCAGTGGGATCGGGTGCTCGACACGAAGGTGCGCGGGCTCGACGCGCTGCTCCAGGCGACGAAGGCCGATCCGCTCCGCGCGATCGTGATGTTCTCGTCGGTCGCGGCGCGCACGGGCAACGTCGGCCAGTGCGACTACGCGAGCGCGAACGAGATCCTGAACAAGGTCGCCTCGCACGAGGCGAGAAGGCGGCGCGCGCTCGGCGAGGCGGTCGTCGCCCGCTCGCTCGGCTGGGGGCCCTGGGAGGGAGGTATGGTGAGCCCGGCGCTCAAGGCGCGCTTCGAGAAGCTCGGCGTGCGCCTGATCGGGCTCGAGGAGGGCGCGCGCTGGATGAGCGACGAGCTCACGCGGGGAGCGCCGGACGACGTCGAGATCGTGCTCGGCGGCGAGCCTCGACCCGAGGCGCTCCTCGCCGAGGGGGGCGAGAGCGCGCCGCAGACCGAGCGCTTCGAGGCGCGGATCTCGGGGTCGTCCCACCCTTTCGTCGATAGTCACCGCGTGAAGGGGGCGCCCGTCCTCCCCGCGGTGACCGCGCTCGACCTCTTGCTCCGGGCGGCGAGGGCGCTCCGCCCCGGCGAGCCGATCGCCGAGCTCCGCGACCTCGCGGTGCTCAAGGGGATCCGGCTCGCGCACTTCGACGGGCCGGACGGCGCGCCCGGCGCTGGCCCGGGCGATCGCTTCGTCGTCCTCGCGGAGAGCGCCCCGGGCGACGTCGTCTCGCTCCAGCTCCTCGCCGGGGCGGGGGCGCCGCGCCACTACGCGGCGAAGGTGCGCTTCGGCGCGCCGCTCGAGGCGCCGAGCCTCGGCGATCTTGGCCCGCTCGCGCCGCTCGACGACGTCGTCTACGACGGCTTCGTGCTCTTCCACGGCCCGCTCTTCCACGCGATCCGGGAGATCGAGGGCGAGAGCGAGCGCGGGATCCGCGGCACGCTCATCGGGCGCGACGCGCTCGGCTGGGCGAAGGACGAGGGCGCGCCGACCGACGGGGCGCTCCTCGACGGCGCGCTCCAGCTCGCGGTCCATCGGACGAAGCACACGCACCACGGGGCCTCGCTGCCCACCTCGATCGCGCGCTTCGTCCCGGGGCGCTCGCCTCGGCCGCGAGGGGTCGTGACGGCGAGCGTCCACGCGCGCGGCGCGCAGGCCGAGAAGGCGCGCTTCGACGTCGAGCTCCGCGACGAGGCGGGCGCGCTCGTCGCGCGGCTCGAGGGGCTCGAGGTCTTCGTGCTGCCAGGGAGCCGGGCGGAGCTGGCTCGCGCGAGCGCGGCGGCGATCGCGGAGTGACAGCATGCGCCGGGTCGCTCGGGCGGCCAGGCGCACCGTCCCCGCGGCTGGATCCCGGCTACGCCTCGACGGATGCTAGGGTCTCCCGCGATGAGCTGGTGGCGAGCGGGCCGTCGAGCCGATGCGGATCGAGTCGCTCGATCGCGCGCGCGCCGCCTGCTGCTCGCACAGCTCCTCTTCGCCTCGGCGCTCTGCCTCGCCCCGAAGGCGGCTCGCGCGGACGACGCGGCGATGTCGCGCTTCTACCACGAGCAGGGCAGCCGCTTCTACGCGGCGGGCCGCTTCGACCTGGCCGTCCGCGAATTCATGGCGGCCGAGCGCTTGAGCCCCAACCCGCGCACGGTGTTCAACATCGGGCTCTGTTTCCTGCGGATGTCGCGCAACGACGACGCGTTCTTCTTCCTTCAGGAGTACCTCGACGCGAGCGACGACGCGGAGGGCGTCGAGGAGCGGCGGCGCTTCGCGACGTCGTCACTCGAGGCGCTGATGCCGCGCGTCGCCCGGGTGGCCGTGCGGTCGACGCCCGAGGGCGCGAGCATCTTCGTCGATCAGCGCGAGCATGGGAGCTACGGCGAGACGCCTCGCGTGCTCGCGCTCAGCCCCGGCCGACACCGCGTGTGGGTCGAGCTCGTTGGGCATGAGCGCGCCGAGCTCGAGGTCGAGGCGGTCGTCGGGCGCGAGGTCGTCGCCGCGCTCGAGCCCGCGCTCATCGTGGGCTCGCTCGTCGTCGACGCGCCGGCGGGGAGCCGCGTCGCGCTCCTCGACGCGAGCGGGGCGGAGCTCGCGTCCGGAGACGCACCGCTCCGAGCGAGCGTGCCGCCCGGGCGGGTGGAGATCGTCGCCAGCGCGGAGGGGTACCGGAGCGCGCGGACGCTCGCGACCGTCGTCGCCGGCGAAGAGAGCACGGTGCCGATCGAGCTCGAGCGGCTCCCAGCGCCGACGGGCGATCTGACGGTGACGACGAACATCGGCGAGGCCGTGGTGGAGCTCGACGGCACGCCGGTCGGCTTCGCGCCGGTCGTGCTCGGCGATCTCGCCGTCGACGGGTACGACCTCCGCGTCCACGCGCCCGGCTACGTGCCGTGGACGGGCCGCGTCGACGTCGAGGCGAGCTCCCGATCGTGGATGACGGTGGACCTGGTGAGAGCCCCGGAGGAGGCGTCGCCGTGGCCCTGGATCGTCGGCGGCGCGGGCCTCGCCGCGCTCGTCGTGGGAGCCGTCCTCGGCGGCCTCGGCCTCGAGAGCGCCGACGCGTTTCACGCTCGCTGGAACGCGCTCCCCGAGCTCGACCGATCGGGCGCGAGCCGCGTCGCGGGCGTTCGCCTCGCCGACCTCCGCGACCGCGCGAGCGCGCTCGGGCTCGGCGCGGACGTCAGCTTCGGCGTGGGCGTCGCGGCGCTCGGGGGCGCGGTGATCCTCTTCGTCGTGGGGCTCGACGGCTCCGCCGCGCGGGTCTCGAGCGGGACGCTCACCCGGAGGCCGCGGTGAGCCGCTCGAGCCGACGTCGGCGCGAGCGCGTGACGAGCGGCGCGCGGTGGCTCTTCGCGCTCACGCTCGCGAGCGTGGCCGTGAGCCCCCTCGCGAGCTGCACGGCCGTGCTCAATCTGCCCACGGCGGCCCCCGAGGAGGGCCCTCTGTGCAACGACATGATCGACAACGATCTCGACGGCGAGACCGACTGCGCCGATCCGAGCTGCCTCGCGAGCTGCGAGGGGGGCATCGACTTCCTCCCCGCGACGAGCGGCTGCTTCCGCGACGAGGAGCTCGACCTCGCGTACGGCACGGTCGCCGCGATGGCGGGAGGCGGCCAGCGGTGCGAGGCTCGCTTGGTCGCGCCGGACGCGTGCGCCGGCGACGCGCGCTTCCTCCCAGGCGCGCGCGCGTGCCGCGCGCCGGGCTCGGCCTGCGGCGCGGGGGTCTCGCCCGCGGACGTCGGCGGCGTCTACGTGCGCGCGGGCGCGGTCGGCGGTGACGGAAGCGACGAGCACCCCTTCGGCACCATCGAAGAGGCGCTGAGCGCGCTCGACGAGGAGCCCTCTCGGTTCGACGAGGACCTCGTCCTCCTCGGGCCGGGTGAATTCGTCGCGCCGGCCGCCATCACGCGCCGCGTCGAGCTGCGCGGCGTCTGCCCGAGCGCGACGCGCGTCCTCGGCACGCTCCGCGTCGAGGCGAGCGGCGTCTCCCTCGCCGACGTGACGGTCCAGGCAGAGGACGGCGACGCGGCGCTCGAGGTGTGGGGCGACGACGCCCACGCGCGCGGCGTCGTCCTCGTCGGCGCGGTGCGGGTCGACGCCGAGCGCGGCGCGGCGTCGCTCGAGCTCGTCGACGCGTGGGTGCGCGCCGATCACGCGATCGGGGTCGAGGCGGCGAACGGGGGCGCGCTCGCGCTCGCGGCCACCCTGATCGACGCGGGCGACACCGGCCTTCGATCGGTGGGGGGCGCGCTCTCGCTGCGCGGCGTCGCCGTCCGCGGCACGACGCGGGTCGGCCTGGAGCTGCGACCCGGCGACGCGCCGCACGAGCTGCGCGGCGTTCATCTCGAGCCGCGGCGAGGGGTCGGCGTCGATCTGGAGTGCGGCTCGTCGACGACGCTCTGCGGCACGCTCGACGACGTGAGCGTGGACGGCTCGCGCCGCGAGGGGGTCCTGCGCGGGCTCCGGATCGCCTCCGCGAGCGTGACGATCAGGCGGCTCTACCTGTCGCAGCTGCGAGGCAGCGGGCTCGAGCTCGTGGGCGCGCGCGCTCGGCTCGAGGACTCCTGGCTCGAGACGATCCAGGACACGAGCGTCAACGCTGGTGACGGGATCGGCGTCCGCGTTGGCGCCGACGCGAGGCTCGACGCCGCGCGGGTGCTCATCTATCGGTTCGGGTCACGCGGGCTCCTGATCGACCCGCACGCCTCCGCCAACGTCGTGCAGCTCGACGTCATCGGGAGGGGCCGCGCGGACGGGATCGACTCGATCGGGATCGAGGTGAGCGCCCGCGGACAGCTCGACGCGCTCGGGTTTCGCCTGCACGACTGCGGCTACGCGGGGCTTCGCGTCGACGGCGACGGGGTGATCAACCAGCTGGTCGAGGGCCTCATCGAGAACAACGCGTGCGGCACCCTCTTGGCCGCGGCGGCGAACCCCTCGATCGGCGTGCTCACGAGCTCGGTGATCTACCGCGACAACGACGTGAACCTCTGCAGGGGGAGCTGACGATGCGAACGAGCTGGATCGGTTGGGTGTTCGTGGGGGCCTCGGCGGTGCTCTCGAGCGCGTGCGCCGAGCCAGAGGCGGCATACTGCGGGGGCTTCGACCCCTCCATCATCATCGACCTCTCGGTGCAGCGGCTGACGCTCAACGTCTCCGACACGCGCCCGGTGCAGGCGGAGGTGTGCCCCTTCCTGCCTCGGGAGTGCCCCTGCCTCTCGACGGACGAGAACGGCTTTCTGCGCGCGCGGCTCCCCGCGGACACCGAGGTCCTCGTGGAGCTGCGCGCGCCTCGCTACCAGACGACGGTGGCGACCGCCACGTTCGGGAGCATCGACCGCGGGGTCACCGCCCGCCTCGCCGATCGCACGACGGTGAACGCGATCGCGCGGGTGCTCGGCGAGGCGCCGGATCCGGCGCGCGGCCACATCGCCTTCCGAACCGCCCCCGCGGACGACGGGAGCGTCGTCGGGACGAGGTTCACGGTTCGGAACCTCGACACGGGCGATGAGGTGCGGGTCGCCTACCTCTCGGCGGGGCTCCCCTCCTGGGACGCGCCGGGGACCGACGACACCGGCTCCGCGTTCGTCGTGAACGTCGAGCCCGGCCGCTATCGCATCGAGTCGCCGGTCTTGCCGACGTGCGGGCTCACCGACGCGGGCTGGCCTCGCTACGACGAGTCCGGGGACCTCGAGGCGATCGAGACGGTCGTCCACGCGGACGCGATCACGCTCATCGACGTCCTGCGCTGTGGCGGCTCGGGGGGCTGACGCGCCAACCCGGTGGCGTTCGCGCTATCCTCCCAGGCGCTTGACCCGACGAAACCGAGCACCCACCGACGAAGAGCGCGAGACGACCGACCGCTCCGCGGAGATGGCGTCGCTCGCGCCCGCGTCCCTCGGCTCGTCGTGGATGCGAGCGGGCACCCTGCTCGAGGGGACGTATCGGGTCCTCGACGTGCTCGGCAAGGGGGCGATGGGGACGGTCTTCCTCGTCGAGCACGTCGCGCTCGGCAAGCGCTTCGCCGCCAAGGTCGTGACCGACGTGGCGAGGATGGACTCCGCGGCCGTCCAGCGGCTGCGGAACGAGGCCCGCATGGCGGGCGCGATCGACCACGACAACATCGTCGGCGTCTCGCACCTCGGCGTGACGGACGAGGGGTACGTCTTCGTCGTGATGGAGCTCCTGCGCGGCGAGGACCTGCGCGCGTTCAGCGCGCGGCGGCAGCTCCGGGCGAAGCAGGGCGAGGGGCACGCCTGGCTCGAGGACGACGAGGTCCGCGCGATCATCACGCCCATCCTCGGCGCCCTCGAGGCCGCGCACGAGGTCGGGGTGGTCCACCGCGATCTCAAGCCCGAGAACATCTTCCTCCACGAGCGCGCGGGGAAGATCGTCCCCAAGATCGTCGACTTCGGGATCGGGAAGCTGCGCTCACCGGACGCGTCCGACCTGCGCCTCACGGCGACGGGGCAGATCGTCGGGACGCCGCTCTACATGGCGCCCGAGCAGACGCGGTCGACCACCGAGGTCGATCATCGCGCGGACCTCTACGCGATGGGGGTGATGCTCTTCGAGCTGCTGACGGGGAGGCTCCCGTTCGAGGCGTCCCACATCTACGAGATCGTGCTCAAGCACGTCACGGAGCCCCCTCCGGACCCGAGGACGCTCCGCCCCGAGCTCAGCGAGGCGCTCGCGACGCTCGTGCTCCGCTGCCTCGAGAAGGAACCCGCCGCGCGCTTCGCCTCCGCGAAGGAGCTCGCGCAGGCCTGGGACGACGCGTGGCGCGGGCGGGGTGAGGTCCCGCTCCTGCGCGCGGAGCACCCCCGCTCGAGCGAGCTCAGCTCGATGCCGCCTGCCGGCTCGGCCTCGCTCGCGGAGACGCTCGCCGCGGAGTCGGGCGACTCCCACCCCTCCTCGCGGTCGGGGGTCGTCGCCGCGTCGCGAGGCTCGACACCGACGGGTTCGGGGGCTTCTTCTCCGCGATCGTCCGGGCCGTCCGCCTCCGCGTCGAGGTCTTCCTCGCCGGGCGCGTCGGGATCGGAGGGGCGCGCGCCGGGAGCCTCCGGCGCGGGAGCCGAAGCGCGGTCCCCCACGACACCCGCCGCTGCTGCGCCGAGCGCGCGAGACGCGCACCCCTCCACCGCCATCGACACGTCCACGGCCGCGCCCCGCGGCTCGCGCGGCTCGCGCGGCGTGCTCGGCCTCGGCCTCGGGCTCGGGCTCGCGATCCTCCTCGTCGCCCTCGCGTGGCTCCGCTCCTCCCCCGCGGCGCCAACCGACGAGGCCACGAGCGTCTCCGCGCCCCGCGCGAGCGCGGCGTCCGCGCGCGAGGCGTCTCCGACGCAGCCCGCGGCCGACGAACCGCGCGAGGCGGAGACGGCGCCGTCTTCGCCGCCGGGAGCGGCGTCGCCGAGCGAGGAGCCGACGAGCGCGCCGTCCGAGCCGGTGATCGCGCGACGGCGCATCGAGAGCGAGCCTTCGGGGGCGGAGGTGCTGCGCGAGGGCGAGGTGCTCGGGACGACCCCGCTCGAGGTCGAGCTCGAGGCGGGGACGAGCCTCCGGATCGAGCTGCGGCGGCGCGGCTTTCAGCCCCTCGTCGAGACGCTGAGCGAGGCCTCGCCGCCCGTGGTTCGCCTGCGCCTCTCGCGGCGCTCGTCCACCCCCGGGAATTTCCCGTCGCTCGCGCCGCGCTGACCGCGCGCCTCGCTCGACGTAAGCCGTCGCTCGCGCCGCGCCGTCAGCCCGACGTGATCGCGCTCGGGTCGATCGGGTGGATGGAGCCGACGAGCAGGGTCGACGCGTAGAACTCGACCTCGCCCGTCTCGACGTCGTAGTGCGCCCCGATGAGCCCGACCTCGCCGGCCTCGATCAGCTCGCGGAGCACGACGCTGTGCTCGACGATCGCCTGGAGCGAGCGGTGGACCTGGACCTTCGTCACGTGCGCGACGAACGCGGGGTTCTGCGCGTGGGCTTGGGCCGCGTCCACCGTGCCGACGCGGCGCGCGAGATAGATCGAGGGCTCGATCTTGTTGAGGAGCGTCGAGAGGTTGCCGAGCTGGACGTGATCGCAGGCGCCCCGGATCGCGCCGCAGTTGGAGTGGCCGAGCACGACGACGAGCTTCGCCCCCGCGAGCTTCGTCGCGTACTCCATCGAGCCGATGACGTCGTCGTCGACGACGGCGCCCGCGATGCGGATCGAGAAGACGTCGCCGAGGCCCTGATCGAAGATGAGCTCGGCGGAGGTGCGCGAGTCGATGCAGCTCAGGATCGCGGCGAGCGGGAACTGGCCCTGCCGCGTCTCGTTGACCTGCTGGAGCAGGTTGCGATGCGCGCGGAGGTTGGCGCGGAAGCGCTCGTTGCCCTCCTTGAGGTAGCGGAGCGCGTCGTGCGGCGTGAGCTCGGCCTGTCCCGCCTGCGTGTGCTTGTACATGGGGCGCGTACCCTAGCAGCGATCGCCCGCGCGTCGCTCGGTCACGCTTTCGTCAAGACGCGCGCGGTGGGCCCCTCTTCGCTTGCGCCCGGGGCTCGGCTCGGATTGTCTACGCGCTCTCATGGTCGATCGAGCGCGCCCCTCTCCCAACTTCTCTCCCATCGCGATCGTCGGGCGGGCGTGCCTCCTGCCGGGCGCGATGAGCCCCGAGGCGCTCTCGTCCCTCGTCTTCGAGGCGCGTGACGAGGTGTCGAGCGTCCCCGACGGGCGCTGGCGGCTCGCGCGCGAGCGCGTGCTCGCGGACGCGCGCGAACGGCGAGCGGATCGCGCCTTCTCCGATCGCGGCGGCTACGTCCGCGAGGAGCCCGAGCTCCCGCGCGATCTCGCGCTCTCGCGGGACGAGCTCGCGCGCCTCGATCCCATCGTGCGCTGGCTCGCGTCGGTCGGCCGCGCGGCGCTCCTCGACGCGAAGGGCGGCGCGTCGCGCGCGCGCACCGGCCTCGTCGTCGGCAACCTCTCGTTCCCCACCGATCACCTCGCCGCGTTCGCGGCGCGCGTCTGGCTCGAGGGGACGGCGTTCGGCGCTGACGCGGAGATCGATCCGCGCGATCGGTTCATGTCCGGGCTCTCGGCGCGCCTCGCGGCGAGCGCGCTCGGGCTCGGTGGCCCCGTCCACGCGCTCGACGCGGCGTGCGCCTCCTCGCTCTACGCGATCGCGGAGGCCGCGGGGATCCTCGCGCGCGGCGAGGCGGACACGATGATCGCCGGCGCGGTCAACCGCGCGGACGATCTCTTCATCCACATCGGCTTCTCGGCGCTCCAGGCGATGAGCAAGACGGGGCGCTCGCGGCCCTTTCACCGCGACGCGGACGGCCTCGTCCCCGCGGAGGGCTGCGCGCTCGTCGTCCTTCGTCGCCTCGACGACGCCATCCGCGACGGCGAGCGCATCCTCGGCGTGATCCGAGGCGTCGGGCTCGCGAACGACGGCCGCGCTCGCGGGCTCCTCGTCCCGAGCGAGGAGGGGCAGGCCCGCGCGATGCGCGCGGCGTACGCCGAGGCGGGGCTCTCGCCCGCCGACGTCGACTACGTCGAGTGCCACGCGACGGGGACGTCGATCGGCGACGCGACGGAGCTGCGCTCGCTCCGGGCGGTGCGGGGCGAGGCGTCGGGGCCGCCCACGCCGATCGGCTCGTTCAAGGCGAACGTCGGGCACCTCGTGACCGTCGCCGGGGTGGCGGGCCTGCTCAAGGTGCTCGCCGCGTTCGAGAGGGAGAGCCTCCCGCCGACGCCGCACCTCGACGCCGCGTCGGTCATCCCGGCCGCCGCCGAGCTCGGCTTCGAGGTCGTGACCGCGCCGCGCCCCTGGCCGCGTCGCGACCCGAGCACGCCGCGGCGCGCCGCCGTGAGCGCGTTCGGCTTCGGCGGCAACGACGCGCACCTCGTCGTCGAGGAGTGGATCGATCCCGCGAGCGCGCCGCGGACGGCGCGATCCGCGCCGAGCGTGCGTCGCGTCGCCATCGTCGATCTCGAGGCGCGTGTGGGCGCGCTCCCCGACGCCGCCGCCTGGAGCGCGGCGCTCGCGGCGCGGCGCTCGCTCACCGAGCCGCGCGCCGATGGCTCACGCGCGGCGATGATGCGCGAGGTCGTCCTCGAGCTCGAGGGGCTCCGCTTCCCGCCGACCGACCTCGCGCGCGCGATCGCGCAGCAGACCTCGCTCCTCGGGGCCGCGCGCGAGCTCGCGGCGCGCCACGAGGCGTGGCTCACGAGCGACGCGCTCCTGCGCGAGCGGACGGCGGTGCTCGTCGGGATGGGCGCGGACGCGGACGTGGCGCGCTGGGGGGCGCGCTGGCGCCTCGGCGGCGAGGCGTCGCGACGCGGGCTCGACGAGGCGTGGATCGCGCGCGCGAGCGACGCGATCGCGCCGAGCCTCGACGCGGCGACCGTGATCGGCACGATGCCGAACGTCCCCGCGAACCGCATCAATTCGCAGCTCGATCTCGGCGGGCCGAGCCACACGGTCTCCGCCGAGGAGGCGTCGGGCCTCGTCGCGCTCGAGCTCGCGCGCGCGTGGCTCCTCGAGGGGCGGATCGACGCGGCGCTCGTCGGGGCGAGCGACCTCTGTGTGGAGCCCGTCCACGAGCGCGCGGCGCGGGCGCTCCTGCCCGCGGCGCTCCACGTCCCCGGCGACGCGAGCGTCGTGCTCCTCGTCGTGCGCGAAGAGGACGCGCTCGCGAGGAGGCTCCCGATCCTCGCCGTGCTCGACGAGGAGGCCGCGTTCGACGCGTCCGCGCTCCGCTTCTCGGTCGTGCCGCGCGAGGGCGCTCGCTCGCTCGTGACCGAGAGCGGGCACGCCCACGCAGCGTCGGGGCTCCTACACGTCGCGGCCGCCGCGCTCGCCCTCTCGAGCGGGGAGCAGAGCGCGTCCCACGCGCGGATCGAGTGCTCCTCGCTCGGAGGCGCGGGCGAGGTGGTCGGCCTCGCGCGCTCCTCGGAGCTCCCGATCCGAACGATCCCACCCACGCCAGCGCCGCGTCGCGCGCTCCGCCTCGCGGCTCATCCACCTCGCCCGCTGCTCCCGGAACCGACCATGCCCGAACGATCGCCTCGACACGCTCACGCTCGCTCCGCCCGCGACGATCGCGGCGCCGACGCGTACGTGCTCCCCGCCGCCCCACGGCTGCCCTCGGTCCGCACCTTCGAGCGGCGCGGCGCTCCGAGCGCGCCCCACGTCGAGCCGCCCGCGCACCCGAGCCCCGAGGCTCCCGCCCCGACGGCCGCGTGGGCGCGCCCGAGCGCCTCGATCGCGGCGTCGAGCGCGCCTCGCCGGGCGCTCGAGCCCGCGCCGGCGCGCGTGACGGACGCCACGGCTCCCGCGGGACTCGTGGCCGAGGGATCCGCCGCCCTCGCGTGGGTCGGCGCGCAGCGCGCGATCTCGCTCGCGCACCAGCGCTTCATCGCGGACCAGCTCGCGCTCCACGACCAGTTCCTCGCGATGCGAGCGCGCTCGATGGGGCTCCTCGCCCACGCCTCGAGCCTCGCGCCGCGCGAGGCCTGGGACGAGGCGCTGCTGCCCGCGCTGCCCACGTCGGCCGCGCCCGTCCTCGTGGCCGAGCTCGCTCCACCGCCCGCGCGAGCGATCACGCCGAGGACGATCGAGCGCCCCGCCGAGCCGACCGGGTCGTCGCCCGTCGCGTCGGCGCCCGCCAGCTCCGCGCGCTCGCCTTCCCCTCCCATCGCCTCGGCGCCCGCGCCGCGCGCCGCGCGCTCCTTGCCCGCGAAGAAGGGTGGCCTCACGCCCGACCCCGTCGTCCCCATCCCGCGCGGTCCGTCCTTCGATCGCGCCGAGCTCGCGATCCACGCGGGCGGGAGCATCTCCGCGATCTTCGGCCCGCTCTTCCAGCAGCAGGACGGCTACGCGATCCAGACGCGCATGCCCATGGAGCCGATGCTCCTCGCCGATCGCGCCACGGGGCTCGACGCGGAGCCGGGGGTGCTCGGCAAGGGCACGACGTGGACCGAGACGGACGTCACCTGGGAGAGCTGGTACCTCCACGAGGGCCGCATGCCCGGCGGCGTCCTCATCGAGTCGGGGCAGGCCGATCTCTTCCTCATCTCGTACATGGGGATCGACTTCCTCAACCGCGGCGATCGCGCCTACCGGCTGCTCGGCTGCGAGCTCACCTACCACCGCAGCCCGCCTCGCGCGGGCGAGACGATCGACTACGACATCCACGTCGACGGCCACGCGAACCAGGGGCCGATCCGCATCTTCTTCTTCCACTACGACTGCCGCGCGCGCCCGCTCGGGACGCCCGGACCCGGCCCCGGCTACGAGGGCAAGCCGCTCCTCACGGTGCGCGGCGGTCAGGCCGGCTTCTTCACGAAGAGGGAGCTCGCCGAGAGCGCGGGCATCCTCTGGAGGCCCGAGGAGCAGGAGATCGTCGACGCGCCGCGGCTCGATCCGCCGGCCGTCGCGACGAAATCGCGCTTCTCGTTCGAGGATCTCACGGCCTTCAGCGAGGGGCGCGTCGTCGACTGCTTCGGCGCCGCGTTCGCGCCGACGCGCTCGCACGTCCGCACGCCGCGCATCGCCGGCGGGCGCATGCTCTTTCTTCATCGCGTCGACGCGTTCGATCCGAAGGGCGGGCCGTGGGGGCGCGGCTACCTCCACGCGACCCAGGACATCCACGAGGACGACTGGTTCTTCCCCGGCCACTTCCTCAACGACCCGTGCATGCCGGGGACGCTCATGTTCGAGGGCTGCCTCCAGGCGATGGCGCTCTACCTCACGGCGATGGGCTTCACGCTCGCGCGGGACGGCTGGCGCTTCGAGCCGATCACGGGCGAGACGTACAAGCTGCTCTGCCGAGGGCAGGTCATCCCCAGCTCGAAGGAGCTCACCTACGAGCTCTTCGTCGAGGAGGTCGTCGCCGGGCCCGTGCCGATGCTCTACGCCGACGTCCTCTGCAAGGTGGATGGCCTCGGCGCCTTCCACGCGCGGCGCATGGGCGTGCGCCTCGTGCCCGCCTGGCCGCTCGAGGAGCGCCCGCGCCTCCTCGCGGCCGACGCGCTCCCGCCGCCCGTCGGCGAGGAGCCCGAGGCGCTCTCGCAGATCGATCCCTCGCGCGAGGTCGCGCGCGCCCCGAACGGGCCCTCCGAGGGCTTCGCGTTCGACTACGCCTCGCTCGTCGCGTGCGCGTGGGGGCGCCCGAGCGCCGCGTTCGGTCCGATCTACGAGCGCTTCGACTCGACGCGGAAGGTCGCGCGGCTGCCCGGCCCGCCCTACCATTTCATGTCGCGCGTGCGCCGCGTCGAGGGCGAGATGGGGCTCGCGAAGGCGGGCGCGAAGGTCGAGGTCGAGTACGACGTGCCGACGGACGCCTGGTACTTCCGCGAGAACGGCGCGCGCGTGATGCCGTATTCCGTCCTGATGGAGGCGGCGCTCCAGCCCTGCGGCTGGCTCGCGAGCTACGTCGGCTGCGCGCTCGTCACGGACGAGGACCTCCTCTTTCGGAACCTCGACGGCAAAGCGACCGCGCACCGCGAGATCACGCCCGACACGGAGCGCCTCGTCACGCGCGCGCACCTCAAGAGCCTCTCGCGCAACGGCACGATGATCATCGTCGCCTTCGACGTGACGCTCCACGCGATCGAGCGCGGGCAGCGCGAAGAGCGGCTCGCGTACGCGCTCGACACCGTCTTCGGCTTCTTCCCGACCTCGGCGTTCGAGAACCAGGCGGGGCTCCCCGTGAGCTCCGCCCAGCGCGCGCTCCACGACATCGGGAAGAGAGGCGAGATCGATCTCGACGCGCGCCCCGCGCGCCTCACGACCGGCTCGGCGCGCCTCGCCGCGCCCTTCCTCCTCATGCTCGATCGCGTCACGCACGCCGATCTCGAGGGCGGCGAGGCGGGCCTCGGCGCGTTCCGCGCGGAGAAGGACGTCGATCCGGACGAGTGGTTCTTCAAGGCGCACTTCTTCCAGGATCCCGTCCAGCCCGGCTCGCTCGGCGTCGAGGCGATGTGCCAGCTCCTCCAATTCGCGATGCTCGAGGAGGGCCTCGCCGAGGGGATGGAGAGCCCGCGCTTTCAGGCCGTCGCGACGGGCGCTCCGCACGTCTGGAAGTACCGAGGGCAGGTCGTCCCGAAGAACCGCACGATCGGCTGCACGCTCGAGGTGCGCTCGATCGAGCGGAGCGGGGAGGGCGTTCTCGCCACGGCGGACGCGAGCCTCTGGGTGGACGGCAAGCGAATCTACGACGCGAAGGGGCTCGGGATGCGCCTCGTCGACGACGCGCGCTTCGCGAGCCTGCCCCCCGACCAGCCCCTCGAGCGGGGCGAGCATCTGCCGACGGTCGAGCTCCGGCGCAGCTCCGTGCCGAGCGGGCGCGCCTCGTCGGGCGGGCGCGCCATGGAGCCCGTCGTCCTCGAGGAGACGCTCGATCCGGCGGAGGCGAGCTGGCTCGCGGATCACGCGCCGACGTGGGTGATCCCCGCGCTCCCCGCGATGTCGATGCTCGAGCGCGTGCGGCGCGCCGCGCGGCCGATCCTCGGCTCGGAGGTGATGAGCGTCGAGGGCCTCCAGATCCTCCGCTGGGTGAGCTTCGCGGGTGGCGCGGTGCGCCTCAGAACGATCGCGACGCCCCACGACGAGGGCGACGAGCCCGGCGCCGACGTCGTGCTCGAGGTCTTCCGCGAGGCGCGCGACCCGCGCATGTCGCGCTTCGAGCCGGTGGCGAGCGCCCACGCGACGCTCGCCGGGCCGCGAGAGGACGCGGTCGCGCCCCTCGAGGACGCGGCGTCCGCGCCCTCGCCCTACGCGGACGGCTCGCTCTTCCACGGCCCGCGCTTCCAGCTCCTCCGCGCGCTCGAGGTCGGGACGCGCGGCGCGCGCGGCGAGCTCCGCGTCCCGAGCGAGGAGGGCGCGCTCGCGCGCGAGCTCGTGCTCGACGCCGCGACCCACGCCATCCCGCACGACGCGCTCCACCTCTGGAGCGAGGTGATCCCGGCCGATCGCGCCGCCTACCCCTACCGGATCGAGCGCGCGTGGCTCGGCGAGCTGCCCGACTCGGGCGCGCTCCGGGTCGAGGCGCGCCTCGAGGGCGTGGACGAGCTCGCGCACCTGCGCCTCGCGCTCTATGACGGCGAGCGCCTCGTCGCGGATCTCACGCTCAGCGAGGTGCTCCTCCCCAAGGGCCCGATCGGCACGGCGAGGCCCGCGGACCGCGAGGCGTTCCTGCGCGACGCGCAGTACCGCGAGGGTGTCGGGCTCTCGCGCAGCGCGGCGGGCGTGACGACGCTCCTCGTGCGCGACGTGGCGCTCTCGAACTGGCTCCCGGGGACGGTCGAGCGCGTCTATCGCACCCGCTCCGCGGACGTCGCGGCGGAGATCGCGGTGAAGGATCACCTCGCCTCGCTCCTCCACGCGCATCCGTCGCGGATCGAGGTCGGCTTCGACGAAGCGGATCGCGGCGTCGCGAGCGCGCACGACGCGCGCGAGCCGCTCACGCGCTACCGCGTCCGGATCGAGCGCGATGCGGAGCGCGTGACGGTCTTCGAGGGCACCGAGCCGGTCGTCGAGCTCGGCGTGGTCCGCCGCTTCTGGCGCTCCTACCTCGCGCCGCGCGGCGCCTCGACGGGGCCGTGGCCGGGCGAGGACCTCTACTTCGCGCTCATCGAGCGCTTCTTGCGCCGCGTCGTCATCACCGCGCCGCGCGCGTTCGAGGAGCGGCTCGTCGAGCGGAGCGCGCTCTACCTCGGCAACCACCAGGTCGGCGTCGAGTCGCTCCTCTTCGGCATCGTGCTCGCGGCGCTCACGCGCACGCCCACGCTCACGCTCGCGAAGAAGGAGCACGCCGAGTCGTGGCTCGGGCGGCTCATCCGCCACAATTTCTCGTACCCGGGCGTCCTCGATCCCGAGGTCATCGCCTACTTCGATCGCCAGGATCCCGCGTCGCTCCCGAGGATCCTGCGGGAGCTGGGCGCGCGCATGAGGCGGCGCGACGATCCCACGCGTGGCCCGATCGCCGGGCAGAACGTGATGATCCACGTCGAGGGGACGCGCTCCTTGAGCTGCGCGCAGCCGATCCAGCGGATGAGCGGCGTCTTCGTCGATCTGGCGCTCGCGCTCGGCGTGCCGATCGTGCCCGTGCGCTTCGTGGGCGGGCTGCCGCGCGAGCCGCTCGCGGAGCGGCTCGAGTTCCCCGTCGGGATGGGACGACAGGACTACTACGTCGGCGCGCCGATCGAGCCGGAGGCGCTCGCGGCGATGCCGTACAAGGAGCGCACGGAGCTCGTCATGCGCGCGATCGACGCGCTCGGCCCAGGGCCCGCGAGCGAGGCGCCCTTCGAGGCCGATCCCGACTTCGCGCGCGCCGCGACCGCGTGGTCCGAGAGCCACGGCGTCGATGGCACGCACGCGGCGCTCGCCGAGGCGCTCGTGCGCTACGCGAGCGAGCGCGACTCCGCGATGAGCGAGGCGGGGAGGGCGCTCGTCCGCGCGCTCCGCTCTCGCGCGCCGATCGAGGGCACGGACGCGAAGGCGGCGTGGCTCGAGGCGCTCCGCGCGACGCTCGGCTGACAGCGCGCGCGCTCGGTCACGCGAGCGCGCGATGCTCGCTCGAGCGGATCGACGCGTGGGTCGCCTCGATCCAACGGATCATCCGCTCGAGGCTCGGTAAGCGGCGGAGCTCGAGCTCGACGAGGGCGCTCTCGGGGCCGCTCGCCACGACCTCGGCGCGGAGGACGTCGGGGCCGAGGGCGAGCGCGCTCGCCACGCGCATCGCCCAGGCGCTCTCGGCGCTCGCCCCGGCGCTCGCCTGCGCCCCGAGCGCGCTCCGGACGCGATCCAGGAGCCCCGCGAGGGCACCCTGCTCGCGCGATCCCTCGCTCACTCGCCCCGTCGCGAGCTGCACGAGGAAGCGGCGGTCGCCGAGGAAGCGGAGCTCGATCCGCTGCTCGGAGCGGGGCAGCTCGATCGACACGCCGCCCTCGAGGGGGACGGCGACGAGGGTGGCGTCGCGATAGGAGGAGCCCGCGAGGGTCTGCGTGAAGCGCGCCGCGAAGGCGTGGATGAGCGCCTCGGCGCGCGCTCGCGCGTGCTCCGTGGGCGGCGCGAGGCGGAGCTCGAGCCGAGCGGCCTCGCTCCCGTCGGGGCGCGCGCGAGCGAGCGTGACGAGGCCCTCGTCGTCGTCGTGCGCGAGCCCGACGACCTCGAGCCGCGAGCGGTGCGTGCGCGCCCACGGTGGGCCGGCGACGCGCGGCAGGATGGCGAGCTCGTCTCGCGTCGGCCCGAAGAGGGGGAGCGCGAGGGTCAGCTCGGCGTCGGCGTCGTGGGCGACGAGGCGGAAGCGATCGTCGGTCCACGTCACGGCGACGCCGTCGATGCGCGCGATCGCGTGATCGCCCACGTAGCGGTCGATCTGCGCGACGGGCCGCTCGACGAGCTTGCCGCGCGCGTCCACGAAGGTCGTGAGCACCTGCTTGCCCGTCGCGTCGAGCACGGCGAGCGCGACGCGGGAGCCGACCGCCATCATCGCCAGCTCCGCGACGGGCTGCTCGAGGCGGTGGGTCGTGTGGGAGGGCGCGCCGTCGCCCGCGCGCATCACGATCAGCTCGGCCTCCCCGGGACGGATCGCGACCACGATGGCCGCGCCCCCGACGTCGGCGACGGCGAGGCGCGGCTCGGCACCCTCGCGCTCGAACCACGGCTCGAGCGACACCTCGAGCTTCGGGCTCACCGAGCCCCCGAAGATCCCCGAGGGGGTCGCGACGACGATCCAGCCGCGCCCGAAGCTCGCCTCGGCGAAGGCCACGGCGCTCGCGTCCGCCGCCACCACCATGGGCTCCTCGACGCCGAGCGCGTCTTCGCCCGCCCCCGGACCGAGCGTCATGAGCTGCATGAGCGCCGACTGGACGGGGCGTGGCTCGCTCAGCCACGCGAGCCGCGCGCCGCCCTCGTCGATCCACGCGCACGCCACGCGCTCGCCGAACGTCGCGAAGCAAGGGGGCGCGCTCGTCGCGCCGGGCGCGCCGAGCACCACCGGGCGCACGGTCGCCTCGTCCTGATCGCCCGTCTGGCCGCGCACGATGCGGCCGAGCGAGGGGCCCCACGAGGCGTTCCAGCCGACGACGAGATCGGCGCCCCAGGGCGCGACCGAGACCCTCGCGCCGCGGAGCGCCTGCCGCTCCTCCTCACCTCGGCTCGGCTCGAGCGCGCTCATGGACGACGCGCTTCGCGCGCACGGCGTGCGCGCTCGACGAGGCGACGCGTGGAGGCGTCGTGCGCGCCCGTCGCCTCACCCTCGAGCTCCCCGAGGATCGTCTGCGCGAGCTTCTTCCCGAGCTCGACGCCCCACTGATCGAAGCTGTTGACGTCCCAGATCCAGCCCTGGACGAAGATGCGGTGCTCGTAGAGCGCGAGGAGCGCGCCGAGGGTGCGCGGATCGAGCCGATCGAAGAGGATCACGTTGCTCGGGCGGTTGCCCTCGAAGACCTTGTGCTCGGCGAGGCGCGCGATGGCCGCCTCGTCGTGTCCCGCCGCGCGGAGCTCCTCGCGCACGACGCCGATCGGCTTGCCGAGCATGAGCGCCTCGCTCTGCGCGATCAGGTTCGCGAGGAGGCGCGCGTGGTGGCGATCGCCCTCGCCGTCGATCGCGTAGTGCGAGCGGAGCGGCGCGATGAAGTCGCACGGGACGAGGCGCGTGCCCTGGTGGAGCAATTGATAGAACGCGTGCTGCCCGTTCGTGCCGGGCTCGCCCCAGACGATGGGTCCCGTCGTGTAGCCGCGGATCCGCTCCCCGCCGCGCGTCGTGCTCTTGCCGTTGCTCTCCATGTCGCCCTGCTGGAGCCACGCGGCGAAGCGGTGGAGCGACTGGTCGTAGGGGAGGACGGCGAAGGTGTCGGCGCCGAAGAACGCGGCGTGGAAGAGGCCGAGGAGCGCCATCCTCGCGGGCACGTTCTCCTCGAGGGGCGCGGTGCGGAAGTGCTCGTCCATCGCGTGCGCGCCCTCGAGCAATTCGACGAAGCGATCGAAGCCGACCGCGAGCGCGATCGAGGTGCCGATCGCGCTCCAGAGCGAGTAGCGACCACCGACCCAGTCCCAGAATTCGAGCATGTTCGTGGGATCGATGCCGAAGGCCGTGACCTCCTTTGCGTTCGTGGAGAGCGCGACGAAGTGCTTGGCCACGGCGTCCTCGCCGAGCGCCCGCGTGATCCACCCGCGCGCGCTCCGCGCGTTGGCGAGCGTCTCCTCGGTCGTGAAGGTCTTGCTCGCGACGAGGAAGAGCGTCGTCTCCGGCCGGAGCGCCTTCAGCGTGCGGCCGAGGTGCGCGCCGTCGACGTTCGAGACGAAGTGGGGGCGGATCATCCCCTCCTTTCCGGTGTTCCAGTAGGGCTCGAGCGCCTCGGCGACCATCATCGGTCCGAGATCCGAGCCGCCGATCCCGACGTTGACGACGTCCGTGATGCGCGCGCCGCTCGCGCCTCGCCAGGCTCCGCTCCGCACGCGCTCCGAGAGGGCCCGCATCTTCTCGAGGCTCGCTCGGACGTCCGGCATCACGTCGCGGCCATCCACGAGGATCGGGCGCTCGCTCCGGTTGCGGAGCGCCGTGTGCAGGACCGCGCGCCCCTCCGTGAGGTTGATCTTCTCGCCCGAGAACATCGCCAAGATGGCCTCTTCGAGCCCCCGCTCCCGCGCGAGCTCGGCGAGCAGGCGCGTCGTCTCGAGCGTCGCGAGGTTCTTCGAGAGATCGACGAAGAGCCCGGCGACCTCGTGCTGCATCGCGCGCAGGCGCTCGGGATCCTCGAGCAGCGACGCGATGCGGACACCGTCGAGCGAGCGCGCGTGCGCCTCGAGCGCGCGGTAGCTCGCGAGCGTGGGGAGCTGTGCGGTCATGAGGCGCCGAGCATCGCGAGGACGCTGGAGAAACACAACCGTTCGGTCGCGTCCGGGGTGCGCGTCCCAAGTCGGAGCGGCGCCCCGGATCCGAGAGGCGTCACCGTGGCGTGTCGCGGGTCTACCCTGCGCGGCCGTCGACGATCCCACGATGTCTAGGCAATGAGCCGTGAGCCGCTCATTCGCCGAACGCCCGATGCGTCGAGCGTGGTATCTTGAGAGAATGGGGGCGCGACGACGGCCGTGGGCGTCAGGATGAGAACTGCCATTTGAAGCCCACGAGCGCGGTCTCCCAGCCTACCGTCGTCGTCCAATCGTCGAGGTCGATTGTCGCTTGATCGAAGAGCTCGAGTGCTCCGTCGTCACGCAGCAGATCGTCGGTCGCGATTCGACCCGAGTCGATATCGTCGACGTACCGGAGCACTTTTCGAATCCATAGGGCGTTTTCTTCTGGCGTGAACAACCCTTGAAGCTCGAGATCATGCAGCTGCAACAGGCGACCAGGTGATGAAGCGAGTAGGCCTGGAAAACCCTCGATGACGCTTCGAGACGTGCTCGCTTGGATCTGCCTCGCCTCGAGCAATCGACGCCCGAAGCGTCCCGCTCGCTCGATGGCTGCCTCCTTCTGAACGATGAGAAAAGAGACATTCTCGAAGATCGGATCCCCGCCGATGTGCTGCACCCGTACTGAAGTACTCTGGAAGTCGTTGGCTCGGAAGCACGAGAGCCAGAGCGCGGGGATCATGTTCTTCCCGGCTCGCACGACGTGACCATCGTCGATGTCCGACGCGAGCGAGTCGACCGAGAGTAGGTAGCTCACGCTGCCCATCGAAACCTCTCTTCACGTCGAAGGAATGTAGCCGAGGTTGGCGGACCTCGACCGTGCGTGGTGGCTGGGGCTGAGAGGGTCCTCGGGCGAGCGGTTGCGCGCGACGGCGCCATGGAGCGCGACGGATCGAGCCCTGGGGATCGGTCGACGCGATCCGAGCTCGCTACGCGCGATGCCTCGAGGCGAGCATGCCGCAGCCGGCGCTCTCGTTCTTGCCGCCCGAGTAGCGGCGCTGCGTGGCGATGCCGGCGGCGTGGAGCTTCGCGACGAAGGCGACGCGCTCCTCGTCGCTCGCCACGGCGAACTGGCCGGTGGTGTCGTTCACGTCGATGAGGTTCACGCGGATGGGCAGGTCCCCGAGCTCGCGCCGGAGCGCCTCGAGCTCGTCGTCGCCGTGGTTCACGCCCTTCATGAGCACCCACGCGAGCGTGACGCGCCTCTCGAGCGTCGCCTGGTAGGCGCGCAGCACGCGCGCCAGCTCCGCGAGCGGGAAGCGGCCGGCGACGGGGAGCAGCGCGCGGCGACGCTCCTCGACCGCGCTCGTGAGCGAGACGATCAGGCGGTAGCGGTGGCCCTCCCTCGCGTAGCGCTCGATCTGCGGGACGAGGCCGACGGTCGAGATGGTGATCGCCTCGGCCGTGATGCGCCCGCCGCAGGGCTCGGAGAGGACGCGCGCCGCCTGGAGGACCTCGTCGTAGTTGTGGAAGGGCTCCCCCTGGCCCTGGAAGACCGCGCCGCTCACGCGCGGCGTCACGCCCTCGGCGCGCAGGGGCTCGAGCGCGGGATCGCTCGCGAGCTCGTCGCGGATCGTGGCGAGCGCGGCGACCATCTCCCACGCCGCGAGGTTGCGCGTGAGGCCCAAGCGCCCGGTCGCGCAGAACGCGCAGCGCATCGCGCAGCCCACCTGCGTCGAGAGGCAGACCGTGAAGCGACCTCGCTTCTCGAGGGGGATCCGCACGGCCTCGGTGAGCGCGCCGTCGGGGTGGCGAAAGAGGTACTTCACGAAGCCGTCGAAGCCGTCCCGCACGCGCTCGACGACCTCGAGCCGCTCGCGGGCGAAATCCGCGTCGATCGCGCGGAGCACCTCGCGGCGCGGCGGGCGCTTGAGCGCGAGGTCGCTTCTCCCTTCCGAGATCACGTGACCGAGCACGCGCCGCGCCTCGGTCAGCGTCGTCGAGACGCCGCGCGACGCGAGCGCCGACACGAGCTCCTCGGGCGTCATCCCGAAGAGGTGGGGGCGAGCGGAGGAGAGCGCGGGCATGGCGGGGCGCCGCGCTCAGCGGAGCCGGCGCGGCGTCACCTTGAACGCGCGCGAGGGCACGGGCACGCCGTAGCTCCGGAGCTGCTGCGCGCGGGTGACGATCGCCGCGCCCTCGAGCAGGTTGAGCGCGATCGTCACGACGTCGCGCTCGCTCGGCTCCTCGAGGAAGCTGCCCCGCGCCCAGTCGTTGAAGGCGCCCATCGCCGGGCCACACCAGACCTGGTAGTCGAGCTTGCGCGTGGGCTCGCCCGTGATCGCCCAGCGGCTCGAGAGGCCGAGGTACCAGCGGAACGTGAGCGCCATCTTGTGCTTCGGATCGCGCTCGGCCTTCTGGACCTCGCGCGGATCGCGCTTCTCCCAGAACCCCCGCGTCTCCGCCCAGATCGCGTCGAGCGAGGCCGAGAGCGTCTCCCGCTCGAGGCGCGCGCGCGCCTCGCTCGGGATCGCCTCGAGCGAGGGGTACGCGACGTAGGTGTCGTAGAGGCGCTGCGCGCGCGGCGCGAACATCGTCCCGCGCTTGAGCACCTGCACGTTCACGCCGAGCTCGAACATGTCGGCCGCGGGCGCCATCACCACGTCCGCGACGCCCGCCTTCGCGAGCATGAGCCGTCCGTCCTCGGAGAGGCCGGACTCGATCGCGCTCTGGTTGACCGAGCCGGTGAGCACGTAGGCCGCGCCGAGCGCGAACGACGCGGCCACGGCGTCGGGCGTGCCGAGCCCGCCCGCGGCGCCGACGCGCACCGGGCGCTCGAGGGCGAAGCGCTCGCTCAGCCGATCACGGAGCGCCGTGATGATCGGGAAGACCGCGACGAGCGGGCGGTTGTCGGTGTGGCCGCCCGAGTCGGCCTCGACCGTGACGTCCTCGGCGACGGCGACGTGGCGCGCGAGCGCGGCCTCGTCCGCCGTGAGCTTCCCGTCGCGGACGAGGGCGTCGAGCATCGCCTGCGGCGCGGGCGAGAGGAAGGGCTCGGCGACCTCGGGCCGCGAGATCTTCGCGAAGACGTGGTGCGCGCGGTGGATCGAGCCGTCCGGCAGGCGGCGCAGGCCCGACGCGGCGTAGCGGACGACGGAGGGCGCGAGCGACATGAACGCGGACGCCTCGACGCGCGCGACCCCGCGCTCGACGAGCAGATCGGCGACGCGCAGCTCGAGGCTCGGCTCCTGCGGCGAGTGGATGAGGTTCACGCCCCACTTGAGCGGGCCCTCGCTGCCGTCGGGGTGCACGCCCCGGCCGAGCTCGCGCGTGAGCTCGTCGATCGCGCGCTCGACGCGCTCGTAGCCGAGGCCCGCCGCGCCGAAGAAGCCGAGCATCTGCGCGCGCGCCATCGCGACGACGAGCTCGACCGTCGCGATGCCGTTCGCCATCGCGCCCGTCGCGTAGGGGAAGCGCACGCCGTGCGCCTCCTGGAATGAGCGATCGCCGAGCCACTCCGGGTGGAGAGGCGGGAGCGAGCCGTGCGCGCCGATCGGGCTCTCGCCGCGCCCGGCGAGCTGGACCCCGAGCGCGCCGGTCTCGGGGTCGACGACGACGTGGACGGGCTCTCGGAAGGCGCGGACGGCCTCGACGATCCCCTCGGGATCGAAGCGCGCGGGGAGGCCTTCGTTCGGAGCGGTGCTCGGCGTGGGCATGGGGGCCGACTCATAGCAGAAGCCGCTCCTCGGGCCGAGCCACGGCCAGCGCATGGAGCAGGCGCGCCGTCCGCGCATGGTACAAGCGAGCGATGAAGGTCACCGTCCCCGTCCCGGCCCAGCCGCTCGGCCTCGATCGTGCCTCGTTTCGCGCCTCGGTCGTCGAGCGCCTCGCCCACATGCAGGTGCGCGATCAGTACCGCGCGCTCCCGCTCGACATCATGCACGCCGTCGGGCGCGCGACCCGCGATCGCATCGCCGATCGCTGGCTCGAGTCGAGCAAGAAGCAGTGGGACGCCGGCAAGAAGCGTGTCTACTACCTCTCGATGGAGTACCTGCCGGGGCGCCTGCTCCGCGATGGGCTCGCGAACCTCGGCATGCTCGACGAGGCGAGGGCGGCGCTCGCGGAGATCGGCGTCGACCTCGACGAGGTGCTCGAGGTCGAGCCCGATCCGGGCCTCGGCAACGGGGGCCTCGGGCGGCTCGCGGCCTGCTTCCTCGACTCGATGGCGACGCTCGGCATCGCGGGGATGGGGTACGGGATCCGCTACGACTACGGCATCTTTCGACAGCGCCTCGTCGAGGGGCAGCAGGTCGAGGAGCCCGACAGCTGGCTCGAGCACGGCTCGCCCTTCGGCGTCCCGCGGAGCGAGCTCCACTACCGCGTGAAGTACGGCGGGCGCGTCGAGCCCCGCGCCGACGGATCGGGGCGCACGGGCTACGCCTGGGTCGACACGCACGACGTCATCGCGGAGGCCTACGATCTCGCGGTCCCCGGCTACCGCAACGGCGTCGTCAACACGCTCCGCCTCTGGTGGGCCCGGCCCGTCGTCGCGTTCGATCTCGCGCGCTTCAACGCGGGGGATCACGCGGGCTCGGTCCAGGAGCGGAACATGGCCGAGCACATCACGCGCGTCCTCTACCCGAACGACAGCGGCCCAGCGGGCAAGGAGCTCCGGCTGCGCCAGGAGTACTTCTTCGTCTCGGCGAGCCTCCAAGACGCGATCCAGCGCCACCTCGCGCGCTGGGACACGCTCGACGACCTCTCGGACCGGAACGTCTTTCAGCTCAACGACACGCACCCCTCGCTCGCCGTCGCGGAGATGATGCGCATCCTGCTCGACGAGCACGACTTCACCTGGGAGCGGGCGTGGGGGCTCACCAAGCGCTCGTTCGCGTACACCAACCACACGCTCCTGCCCGAGGCGCTCGAGACGTGGCCGGTCCACATGCTCGATCGGCTCCTCCCACGGCAGCTCGACATCATCCGCGAGATCGATCGGCGGCTCGGCGCCGAGGTCGCCTCGCTCTACCCGGGCGACGAGGAGCGCGCCGCGAAGATGGCGATCATCGAGCGTCGCCCGCAGCCGAACGTGCGCATGGCGAACCTCTCCATCGCCGGCAGCTTCAGCGTCAACGGCGTCTCGGCGCTCCACTCGACGCTGCTCCGCGAGCGCATGTTCCCCGAGCTCGACGCCTTCTTCCCGGGCCGCTTCCGCAACGAGACGAACGGCGTGACGCCGCGGCGCTGGATCGAGCAGTGCAACCCCGAGCTCGCCCAGCTCTTCACCGAGAAGCTCGGCCCCGGCTGGGTGACGAACCTCTCCCTGGCGCGCGGGCTCGAGCCCCTCGCGGACGACGAGGCCTTCCTCGATCGGCTCCTCGCGATCAAGCGATCGAACAAGGAGCGCCTCGTCGCGCACCTCGCTCGCGAGGCGTCGATCGAGCTGCCCGGAGATCGGCTCTTCGACGTCCAGGTCAAGCGCATCCACGAGTACAAGCGTCAGCTCTTGAACCTCCTCCACGTCGTCCACCGCTACCTCCGGATCCGCGCGGGCGAGGTGCCGAAGGTGCCGCGCACGGTGCTCATCGGGGGCAAGGCCGCGAGCGCGTACGACATCGCCAAGCGCATCATCCACCTCGCCACGTCGATCGCCCGCGTCGTCAACGACGATCCGAGCGTGCGGCCGCACCTCGCGGTGTGCTTCGTCCCGAACTACCGCGTGTCGCTCGCGGAGCGCCTCATCCCGGCGGCGGATCTCTCCGAGCAGATCTCGACGGCCGGCTACGAGGCGAGCGGCACGGGGAACATGAAGTTCTCGATGAACGGCGCGCTCACCATCGGCACGCTCGACGGCGCGAACGTGGAGATCCGCGAGGCGGTCGGCGCGGAGCACTTCTTCCTCTTCGGGCTGACCGCGGACGAGGTCCACGCGCGCGCCGCGGGCGGCCCCTCGTCGCGCTCGATCTACGAGTCGAGCTCCGCGCTCAAGGCGGCGGTCGACGCCATCCTCGACGGCACGTTCTCGCCCGACGAGCCGGGTCGCTTTCGTCCGCTCCTCGAGCCGCTCCTCGAGCAGGATCGCTACCTCGTCTTCGCGGACTTCGACGCCTACGTCCGCGCGCAGGAGGAGGTCGACGCGCTCTACGCGGAGCCTCGGCGATGGGCGCGAGCGTCGCTCTTCAACCTCGCGCGGATGGGTCGCTTCTCGAGCGACGACACCATCCGCGGCTACGCGCGCGAGATCTGGGGCGTCCCGGTCTGACGGCGCGCCGTCAGTGGAGGTAGACGCGGAGCGCGTAGCCGGTGGCGCCGGCGAGGACGAGCGTGCAGAGAACGACGAGCGCGAGCGCGACGACGCGCAGCCAAGGTCGGCTCGTCGGCGGAGGCGCCGGAGGCATCGAGCGCACCGGCTGCGTGAAGTTCGCGGAGAGGGAGGGGCGCTCGAGGTAGGACGGCGTGCTCCTCAGCCAGCGCTCGGCTTGGCCCGACCCCGCGCCCGAAGGAGACGAGGGCGCGGACATGCGACCCGCGGCGCCGCCCTCGGGCGTCGAGGCTCGCGCGAAGGCGGGGGGCCCGGGCAGGCTGGGCGAGCCCGATAGGCTGGGGCTCGGGAGGCCGGGGCTCGGGAGGCTGGGCGAGCCGGGGAGGCTGGGGCTGGGCGGCGGGAGCGGGCCGGCCGGGTCACCCGCTCGTGCGGCGTTCGGGACGAACGCCGTGGGCCTCTGGCTCGGCCGCGATCCGCCCGCTGGAGGCGGCACGAGGCGGGTCTGAGCGAGATCCTGGGCTCGCGGGGCGGCGCCGCCGCTCGCCACCCGCGGCAGAAACGCCGATCGGTCCGGCGAGACCCCGAGCGCTCGCGCGAGGCGCTCCGAGAGCGCCTCGATCGAGGGGATCCGCGCGGCCGGATCGCGCGCCACCGCGTCGGCGATCACCTGCTCGAGGAGCGGCGAGGCGTTGGGACGTATGGCGCGGAGCGGGATCGTGCGCCCCTCGAGGATGCACCCGAAGAGCTGCCCGACGTCTTCCGCTGGATAGATCGAGCGGCCCGTGAGCATCTCGAAGACGATCGTGCCCACCGCGAAGACGTCCACGCGCTCGTCGACGCTCGCGCTGTCGGTGAGCATCTCGGGCGCCATGTAGCGGGGCGTCCCGAGGACCATCCCCTTCGCGGTGATGCGCTCGGCCTTGGCGGTGTAGCGCGAGAGGCCGAAGTCCAGCACCTTCGCGGGCGGCAGCCCGCTCTGGAGCAGGAGGACGTTCTCCGGCTTGAGGTCGCGGTGGAGGATCCCCCTCGCGTGCGCCAGGCTCACGGCGTCGAGGACCGAGGCCAGGATCGGCCACGCCTCTCGCGGCTCGAAGGGGCGCCCTTGGGCGAGGCGATCCTTCAGCGTCTCGCCGACGAGGTGCTCCATCGCGAGCCACCACGTCCCGTCGGCCGATCGATCGAAGGCGACGAGCCGCACGATGGCGGGGTGCTCGATCGCGCGGAGGATCTCGGCCTCGCGCCGAAACCGCTCGATGACGCCCGGATCGCTCGCTCGATCCTTGTGGAGCATCTTCAGCGCGACGATCGAGCCGCTCTGCATGTCGAACGCCGTGAGCACGCGGCCCATCGCGCCGACGCCGAGGCGCGCGTCGAGCCGAAAGCGCTCGCCGAAGAACCCGCCGATGTCCGTCGACGCGACGACGGCGGTGGCGTCGTCGCCCCAAGGATCGTCCGAGGGCTCACCCGCCGCGCTCGCGCCGGCGTCGGCCTCGGCATCGAGCGCGCGATGCGGGTCGCGCTTCGCCCACGGGTCGTTCACGGCCTCCGAGCATACCGGATCGCGGCCGCGTCGAGCGGGATCAGCTCAGCCCACGCTCGCCCCGACGAAGAGGACGGCGCGCCCCGCCTGGGCGGCCTCGGCGTGGAGCGCGCGCATGCGCTCGAAGCGCTCGGTGCACCAGTCGAGCTCGTCCTCGTCGCCCGAGGGCTCCCCCTCGCCGCGGATCCGCGCCGCGTAGGCGGCGCGAAAGCCACTCGCGCCCCAGCGCTCGAGCGCGGCGGCGACGAGGAGGGTGCGGTCCTCGGCGTTCACGGTGACGACGACCTCACCCTCGGTGAGGAGCGTCTCGCCCACGACCGCGTGCTCGAGCGCCGCGAGCCGCGCGTCGCGCGCCGCCGCGTCGCGGCAGGTCTCCGCGATGGCCGCCCATCCGTCGTCCAATTCGCAAGCGCGCTCCCAGCGCTCCTCGAGCTCGCTCACGAGCTCGAGGATCTCGTCGTCGGCCTCGGCCTCGCCGAGCCGCCCGAGCGTCTCGTCATCGATCGCGAACAACACGCCGCTCCCAGACATCGTGGCCGAAGATAGCGCAACTCGACGCTCGCGTTCACGCGCCCGCCCAGCGGGTGAACCGATCGACGAGGAGCGCGGCCCCGACGCCGACGAGGGCGCCGACGAGGACGTCGCTCGGGTAGTGGACGCCGACGTAGAGGCGCGTCAGGGAGAGCAGGCCCGCGACGACGAGCGCGCCCGCGCCCCAGCCTCGCCCGTGGCGGATCGCGATCCACGTCGCGCCCGCGAAGCAGGCGGCCGCGGTCCCCGACGGCATGCCGATGCTCGTCATCGGCGGGAGCGCCCCGAGGACGTCGAGCCGCGCGCGGAGGCTCGCGACGCTCGTCGGCCGCGGTCGCGCGATGATCGGCTTGAGGAGCCACTCGGCGACGGCGATGGCGAGGAGGAACGCGAGCCAGCCGTCGCGCATCGAGCGAGCGGTCTCGCGCGAGCGCCTCTTCGCGAAGACGGCGAGGAGGGCGAGGGGGTAGACGAACATCCCATCGTCGGTCAGCGCGCCGACGATCCGATCGAGCCAGGGCGCTCGCAGACCGTTCACCGCGAGCAGGAATTCGACCTCGTCGGGCACGCGCGAGTGTTGCCTCGGAACCGGCCCGACTTCCAGCGACGGTGTAGGCTCGGCGCATGACGAAGCGCACGAAGGCGGCCGTCCTCCAGATGAGCTCCTCGGCCGACGTCGAGGCCAACCTCGATCGGCTCGAGGCGCTCGTGCGCGCCGCCGCGGCCGACCGGGCCGCGCTCGTGGTCGCGCCGGAGTGCTTCGCCTACCTCGGCGCCGACGCGGTGGGGGCGAGCGCGCCGGGCAAGCTCGCCGTGGCCGAGCCGCTCCCCGAGGGCGGGCCCGTCCTCGCGCGCGCCGCGGGCCTCGCACGCGAGCTCGGGATCGAGCTCGTCCTCGGCGGCTTCTGGGAGCGCGGCGAGCGCGTCGACAAGGTGAGGAACGCCTGCGTCCACGTCGATCGCGAGGGCGAGGTGCGCGCCGTTTACCGCAAGATCCACCTCTTCGACGTCGATCTCCCGGACGGCACGCGCCTCGAGGAGTCCGCGTCGGTGGAGCCGGGCTCGGAGCTCGTCCTGACGGACTCGGTCATCGGCCGCCTCGGGCTCAGCGTCTGCTACGACCTGCGCTTCCCCGAGCTCTACCGGGGCCTCGTCGATCGCGGCGCGACCTCGCTCGCCGTGCCCTCGGCGTTCACGCTGACGACGGGCAAGGATCACTGGCACGTCCTGCTCCGCGCGCGCGCGATCGAGTCCCAGTGCTACGTGCTCGCGGCCGCGCAGACGGGGCGCCACGGCGCGACGCGCCAGAGCTACGGGCACGCCCTCATCGCCGACCCCTGGGGCACCGTCCTCGCCGAGTGCGGCGAGGGCGAGGGCTACGCCGCCGCGTGGATCGACCTCGACGTGGTCGACCGCATACGCAGGAGCCTGCCGAGCCTCGCGCATCGGCGGCTCTGACGAGCGGCGTCGGTGCGCGCGTAGCTCCTTCGCGTCAGAGGCCGAGCTTGGCGACCTGGGGTGCGCCCTCGCTCGCGCTCCGCGCGGGCGTGAGGTTCGCCTTCACGCGCGTCGAGCTCACGTCGGGGAGGAAGACCGCGGCGAGGCCGAGCAGGGGCAGGAACGCGGACGCGCGATAGACGAACTCGACGCTCTCGAGATCGGCGACCCAGCCCCAGCCCGCCGCGGCGAGGCCGCCGAGGCCGAAGGAGAGGCCGTAGAAGAGGCCGGAGACGGCGCCGATGTGCTCGGGCATCAGCTCCTGCCCGAACACGACGATGGCCGGGAACGCCGAGGCGAGCACCACGCCGATGACGACGCTCAGCGCGATCGTTGCCTCGAGCCCGACGTAGGGGAGCGCGAGCGTGAACGGCGCGACGCCGAGGATCGAGACCCAGATGACCCGCTTGCGCCCCACGCGATCGCCGATCGGACCGCCGATGATCGTGCCGAGCGCGACCGCGCCGAGGAACGCGAAAAGCGCGAGCTGCGCGTCGTGGAGCGAGAGGCGGAAGTGGTCCATCAGGTAGAATTCGTAGTAGGTGCTGATGCTCGCCATGTAGACGAATTTCGAGAAGCAGAGCACCGTCAAGATCACCATCGCGCGCGCGACGACGCCCCGCGCGTGGGCGACGGGCTCGGCGCTCACCGCCTTCTTCGCCCGCGCCCTCGTCACGCTGCGCGCGTACCAGCCGCTCACCCGGACGAGGACCACGATCGCGACGAGCGCGGCGATCGCGAACCACGCGACGTGCTCGCGTCCGCGGCCCAGGATCACCCAGGCCGCGAGGAGCGGGCCGAGCGCCGAGCCCGCGTTCCCGCCGATCTGGAAGACCGACTGCGCGAGCCCGAATTGCCCCCCGGACGCCATGCGCGCGACGCGCGAGGACTCGGGGTGGAAGACGGACGACCCGACGCCGACGAGCGCCGCCGCGAGGAGCAGGACCGGGTAGCTCGGAGCGCGCGAGAGGAGCAGGAGCCCGCTCAGCGTGAACGTCATCCCGACCGGCAGCGAGTAGGGCAGGGGGTGCCGGTCGGTGAAGCGCCCGATGAGCGGCTGCAGGAGCGACGCCGTGATCTGATAGGTGAGCGTGATGAGCCCGACCTGGAGGAAGCTCAGCGCGAAGTCGGCCTGGAGCAGCGGGTAGATCGCCACGAGCAGCGACTGGATCAGATCGTTCAGGAGGTGCGCCACGCTGATCCCGCCGAGGACGGCCACCTCGGGCCTCGTCGACACCGAGCCCGCACCCGCTCCGCGCTCACCCTCGACAGCACTGCTCATCGTCCTCACCACGTCGCTTCGCCACGCGCGACACCCATCGCGTCGTGCGGGCGCGCGAGAGCGTGCCACGGCGCGTCACGTCGCGCCGCTCGCGCTCCCCGCTGGGCACCCCTCCTTCGAGGAGCCCGCGCGTCCCCGCGGACCGCCTCGGCTACTCGCAGGGGCTGCAGCCGCCGCTCAGGCGCACGCCCGACTGGTCGCAGCCGGTCAACGACTCGAAGACGTTCGTCGCTCGCAGGTCGATGTCGTCGTCGCGCCAGCCGCGGTAGATGCCGCAGCCGAGGCCGTCCACGAAGAGCGAGCTCGTGATGCAGGCGCGCGGCGAGGCGTCCTCGTCGAGGAAGAAGATCACCGAACAGTCGGCGTCACCGCTCGTCGCGCCCGGCGACGCGGGGCACGCGCCGACCGCCCCGCTGTCGCCGCCCGCGAAGTGGATCTCCGCGTGCTCGATCCGGGTCCGCGGATCGAGGGCGTGGCTGAAGTAGATCCCCATCCAGTCGCCAGGGGCCGGCGGGACCTCGGCCGACGTCAGGGTCACGGGCAGGCTCGCGGTCCCCTCGATGATGAGCGCGCCCTGCGGCTCGTAGTGGCCCCCGCGATAGGCGCCGTTCACGACGAGGCCGTTCGTGTGGCTCGTCTGGCGGTTGAAGGCGAGCGTGACCCCCGCCTCGAGCGTGAGGGACGCGTCGGGGCTCTCCTCGCGCTCGTCTCCGACGACGATCGATCCCTCCGTGTGCCCGACGCGGTAGGGCACGATCCAGTAGCGGAGCGTCACGTCGCCGAGGATGGGCTCGCTCATGTCGTAGGCCGCGACGCCGACGCTCTGGAGCAGGATCGCGTCGATCCCGTTCCCGACGAGGAGGCTCTCCGCGGGGATGCTCCCCGCGGCGCGAACGCCGATGTAGAGCGGGTACGCGCCCGCGAGTCCGACGGCGAGCCTGCGCGAGCTCGGCTCGAACGTCGCGTCGAGCATCATGACGCCGAGGCCCGTGGAGCGCGTGATGGTGACGTGGCTCGCCGTGACGAGCGCCGGCAGCGTGCTCGAGTCACCGCGCGCGACGAGGCTCGCTCCCCCGTACTCGGCGTCGGCCAGCTCGCTCGTCGGCCCGCCGCCCCCATCGAGCAATGTGAACGAGAGGGAGAGCTGGCCCGGCGTCGTGACGAAGAGCCGGCCCCAGGCGCGATCGGGATCTTCGCGCTCGAAGACGACGGGCTGGCGCTCGGTGCCCGCCGCGATCAAGGTCCCGCCGCTGCCGCGCCCGACCTCGATGCTCACGTCCGGGGCGAGCTGGACGGTCGCGCAGGCGGCGATCGTGAGCGAGCCTCCGTCCCTGATCTGGATCGTCCCGCGCACGACGTGCGTCCCCGCGCTCCAGCGCTCGACGCTCGTGATCGTCCTACCCTCGTGGACGATCGGCGCGCCGCCCGCGTCGCAGACGTCGCTGCTCGGCGGGTCACCGAGGCACGAGGCGACGGCGAGCGTGAACGTGATGTGCAGCGGGACGAGAACCGCTCGCGAGGTCATGGCTCGTGCCTCCTCGCTCGCGCCGGCTCCTCTCGGGCGCGAGCGGCTCGAACCCTACCTGGAGGGAGGCCCCGCCGCGAGCGCCGCGATGCGAGGAGCCTCGAGAGGAGAGGAGCCCCCGCGAGCGCCTCGGCGGACGAGGCGCGCCGTCAGCCCTCGTCGTCGGGCGAGAAGGTCCGACGCCTCGCGAAGAGCGCCCAGGCGAGGGCGAGGCCCAGGCCCCAGAGCGCGAGGCTCACAGCGAGGACGAGGCCGGATGCGCGAAGCTCCGGCCGTTCACCCTCGAGGTCCAGGAGCGCCCAGCCGAGCAGCCCGAGGCGGTGGATGTGGTGAAAGCCGCTGAGCGGGAGGAGCCAGAGCCACGTCCAGCTCGCCACGCCGAGCGCCGCGGCGAGCCCGCGGAGCCAACGCCACGCCGTCGGCGCCGTCGCGCTCATCGAGCGCGCTCCTCGCGGTGAGGACGGCGTCGCTCCTCGCTCGAGCGGGCGGAGCGCCCGCTCATACGAGCGCTCCGAGGCGCTCGCGAGCGCCCACCGCGTCGAGCTCGATCCCGAACTCGGACTCGAGCGCGTCCTCGAGCGCGTCGAGCGACGCGAGCGCGCGCTCTTCACGCTCGGCGCCGCGGCGGTAGGTGGTGAGGACGCGCCCGCGCAAGGTCGATCTTCGCCCCGGCTCGGCCCGCGCCGCGACGAGCGTGCGCGTGAACGTCGAGCGCGGGCTCGTCGCGGTGTACCAATTGGCGACGTCGTAGTCGGCCTGCGTCTGCCGCTCGAGGCCGAATTCGTAGAGCCGCCGCCACGCCTCGCCGAGCGAGACCTCGAGCCGATATCCCTCCTCGTGCTCGACCAAGCGGTAGGGCTCGTTGGGCGTCTCTTGGACGCGCTCGAGCTCGAGGCGGAGCGGGGCCGTCGGGACGAGGCCGCCGTAGCCGACGTCGACGAGGTAGCCGCTGCCCTCGAGCGTGACGAGGAGGACCATGTGCGTGCGGCCGACCGGCGTCCCCTCGATCCCCGCGCGACCGAGGAGCCCTCGCACCTCGAAGCCGACGCTCTCGAGCACGTCCTCGAAGAGGAGGTTCTGCTCGAAGCAGTACCCGCCGCGGCGATGCCGGACCATCTTCTCGAAGAGGCGCGGGCGCTCGAGGGGCACGGGGAGGCCGAGGAGCGGCGTCAGGTTCTCGAAGGGGATCGTCGCGACGTGGCGCGCCTGGAGCGCGCGCAGCGTGGCGAGATCGGCGCGCGGTCGCGCTCGAAGCCCGATCCGCTCGAGGTAGAGGTCGAGTTCCAAAGGCGTCATCGCGCTCCGTACTCTACGGCCAACGCCCCGCGACGCTCCCTGGAGCGTCGGAGGTTGCGCTCTGGCGAGGGGAACGCGAGCATCGTGTCGATGCATTCCCGGCCGCTCGTCCTCGGCGCGATCCTCGGCGCGCTCGCGCTCTCGAGCGTGGGCTGCGTCTCACCTCCCGGCGCGCTCGATCTCGACGCGGGCCGCTACGCGCGCGAGGGCGGGCCGAGCCCGATCTTCGGCGGCTGCGGCGAGGGCGGGGTCGGGGATGGCGGCTGCGGGGAAGGCGGGGTGCCGCTCGAGGTGGACGCCGCGATGGAGGACGCGGGGCCGCCGCCACCGCCCTGTAACCTCGTCACGTTCGAGTACGTGGACCCGAGCGCGACGAGCGTGTGGGTCTCGGGCAGCTTCCTCGTGAGCGCGCCCGGCGGCGCGTGGCCGACGACGCCCGCGGAGGGCGCGCTCGTGATGGAGCGAGGTGCGGGCGGTACGTGGAGCGTCGAGCACCTCGTCGAGCCGATCGGGCGGCACACCTACAAGTTCATCGTCGATGGGACGCGGTGGATCGCCGATCCCTCGAACGACGCGACGGAGCCGGACGGCTTCGGCGGAGAGAACAGCGTGCTCGACGTCTGCGGCGCGAGCTGCGGCGCGCTCGACGACTTCGACTGGCGCGACTCCGTCATGTACTTCGCGATGGTCGATCGCTTCCGCGATTCCGACGGACGCCGCGATCCGGTGAGCGGCGCGACCGACGGACCCGTGGCGAGCGGCCAGTACCTCGGCGGCGATCTGCCGGGCGTGACGAGCGAGCTCGCCTATCTCGCCGACCTCGGCGTGACGACGCTCTGGCTGAGCGCGCCCTACGACAACCGCGATCTGGCGGGCGCCGCGATCGATCCGGGGGCCGATCCGCGCCTCTACTCCGCGTACCACGGCTACTGGCCCTCTCCCGCGAACATCGACTACGCGAACCCGGCCGCGCCCTCGCCGCGCCCGCGCGTCGAGCCACGCATCGGCACCGAGGCACAGCTCCACGCGCTCGTCGACGCGCTCCACGCGACGATGGGGCAGGACGGCCACGGGATGAAGATCCTCTTCGACTACGTGATGAAGCACGCCGACGTCGAGAGCGGCCTCTACCGCGCGCACCCCGACTGGTTCGTCACGCCGGTCACCACCTGCGCGCCCGATCGCTGGGACGATCCGTACTGGAGCACGCGCTGCTCGTTCACCAGCTATCTGCCCTCCTTCGACTTCTATCAGGACGCGCCGCGCCGCTGGTCCGTCGCCGACGCGACGTACTGGGCGACGGAGTTCCAGCTCGACGGCTTCCGCGTCGACGCGGTGAAGCAGATCCCCGACACCTGGCTCCGTGACGCGCGCGCGAGCCTCACGCGCGCGATCTCGAGCCCCGCCGGCGGGCGCTTCTACATGGTGGGCGAGACGTTCGACTACTTCAGCCGCGAGAACCTCCGCCGCTACGTCGATCCCGACGCGATGCTCGATGGGCAGTTCGACTTCCCCTTCAAACGCGAGCTCTGCACGGCGCTCTTCCGGCCCGAGGGGAGCCTCGAGGGCTTCTCGGCGTGGATGGCCGGAAACGACGGCTTCTATGGGCCTCGCGCGCTCATGACGACGTGGATCGGCAACCACGACGTGCCGCGCGCGATCCACTTCGCGAGCGGCCAGATCGCCAACTGCACCGAGGGCTCGAGCCCGGGGAACGGCTGGAGCCCGAGCGCGTACGCGCAGCCGACCGGCGCGGCACCGTACGAGCGGCTCGGGCTCGCGTTCGTCGTGATGTTCACGAACCCGGGGATCCCGCTCGTCTACTACGGCGACGAGATCGGCCTCGCGGGCGGCGGGGATCCGGACAACCGCCGCATGATGCCCTGGGAGGATCAGGGCGCGAGCCTCCTCGCCCCGCAGCGCGCGCTCCGCGACACCGTGCGCGCGCTCGGACGCATCCGCGGCGAGCACCCGGTGATCGGGCGCGGACGGCGGATCACCGTCTCCGCCACGCGCGACACGTGGGTCTACCGGCTCACGGGCTGCGGCGCCGCGGGCGCGGGCGACGTGCTCGTCGCGATCAACCGCGCCGACGTCGCGAACACGGTGAGCGTCCCGATCGGGAGCTACGAGGACCTCGTCGCCGGCGGGAGCTTTTCGGGCGGGAGCCTGAGCCTCGCCCCGCGCGGCTTTCGGATCTTCGAGGCGCGCTGACAGCGCGCCGCGGACCTGCTCGACTTCGGGGGAAGCGAGGGGCGACGCCGCGGCGCTTTCGTGACATCGCTCCGAAGGCGAGGTCGAAGGCTCGCCGACCCTCGAGCCCGGGAGGCCAGACGTGACCGAGAACCGCTATCCCGCTTGGATGCGACGGCTCCATTGGCTGATCTTCGCCCTCGTCGCGTTCGCGTTCGTCCTCATCTTCGCGCACGGCGCCGCGGAGAGAGGGACGGAGCTGCGCGCGAACCTCAAGTGGGGCCACGTCCAATTCGGCGTCGCCGTCCTGCTCGCCATGATCGCGCGCCTCATCGTGCGCGCTCGGCACCGCGCGGAGATCCCGCCGATCACGCCGCCGCTCGCCGCGTGGCAGGCGTGGACGGCGAAGCTCGTGCACGGCGCGCTCTACGTGCTCCTCGTCGCGGTCCCCGTCCTCGGCGGCTCCATGATGGTGCTGAAGGGCCGCCCGTGGAGCGTCCTCGGGATCCCGATGCCCACGCTGGCCGAGCCGAGCGAGGCGCTCGCGGAGCGGGTCGAGACGATGCACGAGAACCTCGGCGTGGTGATCCTCGCCCTCTCGATCCTCCACGTCGCCGTCTCGCTCTATCACCACCTCGTGCGCAAGGACGACGCCCTGCGCCGCATGCTGCCGGGCTGACAGCACGTCTCGCGCGACGTCAGCCCCGAGGGTCGGCGCTGGCGAGCCTCCGCAGGCCGAGGTCCACGCCGAGGAAGAACGGGACGGCCGCGAGCTGGCTCGCGACCGAGAACACGACGAGCCCGCGCGGCGAGCGCTCGTAGAGGACGCCCATCGTCGTGCTCCCGATCCACCACGCGAGGCCGAAGAGCGCGAAGAAGAGGCCATAGGCGCGGCCGCGCTCTGCCTTGGGGACGAGCCTCGCGATGGCGGCCTTGAAGATGGACTCCTGAGCGCCCATCCCGACGGCCCACGCGAGCGCGCCGAGCGTGAGGAGCGTCGGGCTCTCCGTGAGGAAGACGAGGGGCGCGAAGAGGGCGGAGACGAGGGTCGTCCCCGCGAGGACGAGCAGGCCATGGCGATCGAAGAGGGCGCCGAAGCCGAGCGCCGCGAGCGCGTCGAGCGCCATCGCGCCGGCGTAGAGGATCGGCAGGAGGCTCGCGTCGAGCGCGCCCGCTCGGCTCGCGTGGAACGCGATGAGCGCCCAGTCGGCGAAGCCGAGCGCCATCAGCATCGCCCCGGCGAGGTACCAGCGGAAGAGCCGGCCGAGCCGCGGATGCGCGGCGCTCGCCGTGGGCTCGAAGGACTCGGGCGTCGGGAACCGCGCGCGCGCCGTGAGCACCATCGCGAGGTTGAAGAACACCGGGAGGAGCAGGACGGCGAAGGCCACGCGGTACTGCGCGAGCACGGGCTCGGCGCGCACGACCCAGATCGCGAGCGCCGTGAGGAGGGGGCCGCTCACGGCGCCGATCTGATCGAGGGCCTCCTCGATCCCGAAGCTCCTGCCGACGCCGGCCTCGCTCGCCGCGTAGGACATCAGCGTCGAGCGCGCCGGGCTCCGGATCGCCTTGCCGATCCGCTCGAGCAGGAGGAGCGCGACCGCCGCCTGCCACGCGCCGACGAGCGCGAGGCCGGGCACGGCCACGAGGTTCACGGCGTAGCCCGCGATGACGAGCGGCCAGTGAGCGCGCGTGCGATCGCTCAGCCAGCCCGTGAAGAGGCGCAGCCCATAGCCGAGGAATTCGCCGAGCCCCGCGGCGAAGCCGATGAGCGCCGCGCTCGCGCCGAGCAGCTCGAGGTAGGGCCCGACGAGCCCGCGCGCGCCCTCGTAGGTCATGTCGCCGAAGAGCGAGACCACGCCCATCAGGACGACGAAGCGTCGGGCGTCTCGCGCTCGACACGATGCGCTCGATGGCTTCCTCGGATCCTCGTCGCCCTGTCGCATGCGAACCGGCGCGCAGCCTGCCAGGCGCGGCGGGCGCGGGGTAGCAGGCGACTCGCGTGGAGGCCAGGCGCTCGGAGCGGGGCGGTTCGCCCGCTTCTCCATGGGCGCGCTCTATGCCATGCTCGCCCGCGCCGACACGTTCGAATGGGTGACGCCCACGGAGTGAGTGGAACGGATGCAACCCTGGCTCGAGGAAGACGCAGCGCCCCTCTATGTGATCCGGTTCCCACCTCGGTATGGGACCGACGACATCGATCGTGAGCTGCGCCGCGCCGAGGACCGGCTCGCCGAGATCCTCGAGGGCCGCCCGGGCATGCGGATCGCGCTCGTCGTGGACCTCTCTTGGATCGAGGGATCGACGGCGACGAGCCGAAAGCACGTCGCCGCCGCCATGCGTCGCGCCGAGAAGAGGCTCGCCGGGCGCGTCGCCGCGCAGGCGTTCATCACGCATTCCGTCGTCATCCAGGCCGCGACCACGGCCGTGTTCTGGCTGACGAGGCCGCCCTGGCCGATACGCGTCTTCACCTCGCGCGTCGAGGCGCGGAGCTGGGCTCGCGCGGAGCTCGGGCAGCGAGCGACCGCGGCGTCGGGCTAGCCGCGGCTCGTCGGGCGAGGGTCGCCGCGGCGAGGGGTGCGACGAAGGCGCGATGGAAGGGCTGATCCGCGAAGCGACGATCGAGGACGCCGAGGCGATCGCCGCGCTCGGCCGGCGCACCTTCGTCGAGACCTTCGTCGAGGACTTCGAGATCCCCTATCCCGAGGCGGATCTCCGCGCCCACCTCGAGAAGAGCTACGACGTCGAGCGCCACCGCGCGCGCCTCGCCGATCCGCGCGAGGCGTGGTGGGTCGCCGAGCGCGAGCCCGAGGGCATCGTCGGCTTCGCGGTCGCGGGGCCGTGCGGGCTCCCGCACCCGGACATCGGCCCGAGCGACCTCGAGCTCGCTCGCCTCTACGTCGCCCGCGAGGCGCAGGGCCGCGGCGTGGGCCCGGCGCTGCTCGAGCGCGCTCTTCGATGGATGGAGGCGCGAGGCGCGCGCACGCAGTGGGTCGGCGCCTGGAGCGGAAACGATCGCGCCCAGCGGCTCTATCGACGACACGGCTTCGAGAAAGCCGGCGAGTACGACTACCCCGTCGGCCGCTGGCTCGATCGCGAGCACATCCTGCGTCGCCGCGTGGGCTGACGGCGCGGCCGTCGATCACTGCGCGGAGGGAGCCGGGGAGGGCTCTCTCACGCCGCCGCAGACGCCGCGCGTGCAGACGTCCCCGGAGGTGGACGGATCCCCGTCGTCACAGGGAGTGCCGTCGTCGGCGACCGCGATCGCGCAGGTGGGAGGGTGCGCGCCGACCTCGCAGGAGGGGAGCGCGGGGTGGCAGGGGACGATGAGCCGGAGCCCCGGGATTGGGACGGGAGTGTCCTGAACCTGGTGCGCCACGCCGATGCTGAGCTGGAAGCGGATGTTCCAACCCCAACCCCAGACGTACCCCGCGGAATCGACCGCGAGGGTGTAGTCGAGGCCGCAGGCGATGGCGACGACGGTGCCCATCCCGCTCGCGGCCCCGGCGCGCACGGGGACGTTGCTGTGCGTGCCCGAGCCGCTCGTGCCGACGCCGAGCGCGCCGTACAGGTTCCATCCCCAGGTCCAGACGTGGCCCTCTTCGTCGAGCGCGACGCTGTGGTGCCCGCCCGCCGCGATGGCGACGACGGCGCCCATCCCGCTCGTGGAGACGACGCGGACGGGGACGTGGCGATCCGTGCCCGGGCCTCTCTCGCCCGTTCCGAGCTGGCCGCTGTCGTTGAGCCCCCACGTCCAGACGTGCCCCTCTTCGTCGAGCGCGATGGTGTGCCTCCCGCCCGCCGCGACGGCGACGATCGTCCCCATGCCGCTCGACCTGCTGACCGGCACGGGGCTGTCGCGATCCGTACTCGTGGTGTCGCCGAGCTGGCCGAGGCGGTTGGCGCCCCACCCGAAGACGTGCCCCTCTTCGTCGAGCGCGATGGTGTGGTCCTCGCCTGCGGCGATCGCGACGAGGGTGCCCATCCCACTCGCCGGAGCGACGCGCACAGGGACGTCGCTTTCGGTACCTAGGAAGGGGCCGTCGACGGATTGAAGCAGCACGTAGTCGACCCTACCCCACGTCCACGCGTGCCCCTCTTCGTCGAGCGCGACGCTATGCGCACCACCCGCCGCGACGGCGACGGCGTGGGTCAGGCCGCTCGATGTGCTGACGGGGATGGGGGTGCTGCCGCGCGTCGTCGTGCCGTCTCCGAGCTGGCTATCAGCGTTGAATCCCCACGCCCAGACGTGTCCTTCTGCGTCGAGCGCGACGCTGTGCGCGTGACCCGCCGCGACGGCGACGACGTGGGTCATGCCGCTCGACGTGATGCGAACGGGAGACCTCCACTCCGTGACGATCCCCGGCTCCTGAAGCTCGTCGCGAAAGATGTGTCCCCACATCCAGACCTGACCGGAGGAGTCGAGCGCGATCGTGTGCATCCCACCCCCGTCGATCACGTGCATCTCGTGGCGGGTGGGCGTGGCCTCCGCGGGCAGAGCCCCAGCTCCGCTCGCTGGGGTCGTCGTCGTCGGCTCCGCTGTGCGCTCGCTGCCGGCGTTCCTGCTCGCCTCCCGGCTCGACGTGCAGCCGAGGAGCGCGAGCGAGAGCGCGAGCGAGAACATGAATTTCGTGGCGTCGAAGCGTCGAAGCATCGTCTCTCCCTCGGGTGGCCTTGGTGAGCGTGATCCGAGCGTCGGGGAGGGTGGCGGAGTGTATGCGAGCGAGGCGAGCCTGCCGTGAGCCGCGCTCGCGTCACCTCACCTCACCGAGCACACGCGCCATCAGCCGATCGGTGCTCTCCGCGAGGCGCGCCTTTCGCGCCGCTTCCGTCTCCTCGACGATCGTCTCGTCGGGCGTCACGCGGAAGAGGGGCTGCCCCTTCTGCACGATCGCGCCGTCGGTCGTGACGAGGACCTCGTCGATGGTCCCCGCGAAGGGCGCGGAGACCTTGTTGAACATCTTCATCACCTCGATGACGTAGAGCGGCTGCCCCGCGGCGAAGCGCGTGCCCTCCTCGACGAGCGGCGGGAGGCTCGGCGCCTCGCGCGCGTAGAACATGCCGCCCGAGACGGCGACGATCTCGTTCGCGCTCGTGCGCGGCGGCGGCGCGAGGACCTTCCGCATCCGCGCCTGGAGCGCCGGATCGAGCAGGCGCTCGGGGATCGTGATCGAGAGGTCGGGCTCGACGCGGAGCTCGTAGAAGCCCGCCTCCTTCCCGAGGTGGACGAGCATCGCGAGCGCCTCGAGGCCGAGCTGGAAGCCCGCGTGCGAGGCGCGGACGCGCTCCCACTGCGCCTCCTCGATGCCGTCCGGGGCCTCCTCGCTCGCGAGGCGCGCCTCGATCGCCTCCCAGTCGCTCGTCCCGAGGCCGAGCCGCGAGGCGAGCGTGCGATAGAAGCCGAGGCCCCGCTCGAGGACGTCGCGGTCGTGATCCCAGATGACGTGGGCCGCCGGGACGTTCGCGCGGTGGTCCATGTTGAGCAGCCAGTACGTCCCCTCGAGGACCTCGAGCGGGTTCTTCGTCCAGACGAGGCGCTCGCCCTCGAAGCGGAAGGCGCTCCGCGTATGCGAGAGCCAGGCGCTGAGCGCGTGAGGCTCCGCGAAGAGGGCCTCGATCGGGCGTCGGATGAGCGTGTCCTTGAGCTGGAGCGCGGCCCTCGCGGCCGCGATGAGCGGCGCGGCGTCGGCGCCCAGGGCGGCTCGCGCGCGCTCCGCGAACGAGCGCTCGATCGCCTCGAACACGCGATCGAGATCGATCGCCTCGGCCGCCTCCGCGACGAGGCCCACCTGCGTCAGGTAGGGCAGCGTGAAGCGCGTCGTGGGCTTCGCCCAGACCCCCTGGGCGACGAAGAAGTGGACGAGGCCGTAGTGGAACGCGTTGTTCGTCTGGAGGTCGACGCCGCGGAGCTTCATCCGCCGCAGGATCTCGAGCAGCCGAAGGTAGCTCGTCTCGCGCTCGCCGCCGTAGGTGACGAGGAGCGCGATGTTCGAGTCGTAGGCGCCGGCGAGGCGATAGTGGACGAAGACGCCGGTGTCCGGGTTCTTGAGCGAGATGCCCTGATCGTCTCGGATCTCGTGCTCGATCGGATCGGTCCAGCTCCGGATGAGCCCGCCCGCGTGCGGCGCGAGCGAGCGATCGGTGGCGTTGAGGCGCGCCTCGACCGCGGCGCCGTGACGCGGCACGCGCGTGGGGCGCGGCAGGCGCTCGCCGTGACGCGCGAGGAGCACCATCGCCTCGACGATCGAGCGGACCTCGAAGGAGTCGCGCGGATCGTTCGGGTTCGAGAAGCGCAGCACGTAGCAGAGCTCGGAGACGCGGTGCTCCACCTGGATGCGCGTGTTGACCTCCATGAAGAAGTGCTTCGAGCCGCGCGGCGTGACGATGCACTCGAAGGTCGAGGCGGAATTGAGGCCCACGGCGAGCCCGAAGCGCTCCGCCTCGGCCTCCATGCGCCGCAGCGTCGCGAGATCGTGCTCGAGCGTCTGGGCGGCCTCGGCTCGCCCCTCGCGCCGCGCGCGCCCGATCGCGCTCTCGAGCCCCTCCTCCGTGATCGAGACCTCGAGGAGCTTCTGCTCGTGCATCTGCACGGAGCAGTCGCGCCCGCCGAGCGAGACGCACCACTGGCCGTTGCCGAGGAGCTGGATCTCGTTGTGCCGCGTCTCCTCGATGTTCAGCTCGAGGACGATGTTCTTGTCGTCCCCGACGCCGCCGGCCTTCACCTCCGCGAGGATCTCGCGGACGGCGTCCGCCGCGGCCTTCGCGGCCGCGCGCGCCGCGTCGATCCCCTCGCTCGCCCGGATGCCCGCGAGGATCCGCTGACCCTTGCCCCCGCCGCCGCCGATGGCCTTGAAGCGCACGCGGTGGCCGGGGTGCTCGACGAAGAGCGCGGCGAGCGCCTCCTTCGCGCCCTCGATGAGCTCCTCGACGCTGTAGAGATCGACGCGGGCTCGATACGAGGCCTCGAGCGCGCGCTCGGCGGCCGCCCGCAGGCTCGCGCCCTCCTCGAAGAGCTCCGCCGGGAGCTCGAGCCCGAGCGCGGCCGTCGCCTCGCGGAGCGAGCCGAGGCTCGGGTGCCTCTCGAGGACGACGCGCGTCGTGAGGTCGTCGACGCCCGGGGTGACGCTGACGCTCTCGGCCAGCGCCGTCCGCTTGGCCTCGTCCTTCTTACCGGCCGCGGCGTGGACGTGGGAGCGCGGCCCGATGAAGACGATGCCGTTGTCCTCGAGCGTGCGCGCGAGGCTCTCGTCCTCGGCCATGAAGCCGTAGCCCGCGAAGACGTGCGTGTAGCGGTGGGCCTTGCAGATCTTGACGATCTCCGCGAGGCGCTCCTCGCGCTCGGCCTTCGTCGCGCCGCTGTAGTCGCGGACGCGGTGGACGTGCTCGGGTGAGAGCCGACGAAGCTCCGGCGCGAGCGCGTGCGTGTAGACGATCGAGTCCTTCTCGGAGAGGAGGATGCCGGCGTGCGTGATGCCCATCTCGGCGAAGACGTCGAGCGCCTCCTTCCGGATCGGGCCTCGGCAGATGACGAGGGGGCTCACGTCCTCGCAGGCGAAGCTCCGAGCCCAAGCGGAGGGGTGGTGCGAGAGGCGACGATCGGCCGTCGTCTCGGGGTGATGCTTGTAGTAGTCCATGGTCCTGGGTAGGCGGCGACGTCAGTGGAATTCGCGCTGGATGCCGGAGAAGGCGCTCGGCGTGTAGTGGCGCATGAAGAAGTCGACCGCGCGTCCGAGCGTCGCGCGGAGCTCGACGGGCATGACGATGCGCGAGACGGAGCCGAGCGAGAGCGCCTCCCGCGGGTTCATCAGCTCCCGCTCGTAGCGCTGGTTGAGCTCCGCCTCTCGGTCCTTGAGCCAGAGGGCGCCCTCCTCGGGGCCCATCTGGCGGGCCTTGGCGCGGATCTTCCGGAGCTCGTCCTTGTAGACGAATTCCTTGCCCGCCGGGCCCATGACCGCGACGCGCGTCGTCGGCAGCGCGAGCACGAGGTCCGCGCCCGTGGGGTAGTTGTTGAACGACGCGTACGCGCCGCCGAAGGCGTTGCGGACGAGGAGCAGGATGCGCGGCGTGCGGACGTCGATGATCGCGTCGAGCATCGCGCGCCCCGCGTGCACGATGCCGAGCGACTCCTGCTCGCGGCCCGGGAGAAAGCCCGTCGTGTCCTCCACGAAGATGATCGGGATGTTGTAGAGGTTCGCGAAGCGGATGAAGCGCGCGGCCTTGAAGGACGCGGCGACGTCGATCTGCCCGGAGTCGAAGGCGCTGTTGTTCGCGACGAAGCCGACGACGTGCCCGCCCACGCGGCCGAACGCCGTCACCATGTTCCGCGCGCGGGTCGGCTGGAGCTCGAAGTAGTCGCCGTGGTCGCAGACCTGCTGGATGAGGAAGCTGATGTCGAAGGGCGTGTTGAAGCCGCTCGGCGAGTCGAAGGCCTTGCGAAAGAGCGTGTCGAGCTCGTAGGTCGGCCGATCGAGCGGATCGCTCGTCGGCTCGAAGGGGGCGAGCGAGCGGTTGTCGCTCGGGAGGTAGCGGAGCAGGCGCGCCGTCGTCCGGAGCGCCGAGACCTCGTCGATGACGGTGAGATCGGCGACGCCCGAGGCGCCGTGGACCTTCGGCCCGCCGAGATCGTCGGGCGTCACGTCCTCGCCGAGGACGCTCTTCACCACGCCGGGGCCCGTCAGCCCGAAGAACGTGTCGGCCGGCTGGATCACGAAGGAGCCTTGCCGCGGCAGGTAGCTCCCGCCGCCCGCGTTGAACCCGAACATGTTCATGATGCTCGGCACCACGCCGCTGATGCGTCGGAGCGCCGTGAACGCCTCCGCGTAGCCGTCGAGCCCGCCGACGCCCGCCGGCACGTACGCGCCCGCCGAGTCGTTCATGCCGACGAGCGGGAGGCCGCGCTCGCCCGCGAGCTGGAAGAGCCGCGCGAGCTTCTTGCCGTTCGTCGCGTCCATCGAGCCGGCGCGGACGGTGAAGTCGTGCCCGTACATCGCGACGTCGCGCTCGCCGATGCGGAGGATGGCCGTGACGAGCCCGGCGCCGTCGAGGTTCTTGCCCCAGTTCTCGAAGAGGACCGTCGGCGGCTCGGGCGTGAGCACGCGGATCCGCTCCCACACCGTCATGCGGTGCTTCTGGTGCTGGCGCGCGATCGGCGCGAGGCCTTGCGACGTATAGGGCCGCTCGCGCAGGAGCTTGCCCTCGTGGAGGGCCTCGTCGTACGCGCTCGTGGCCTTCGGCGCCTCCGCCTTCGAGAGGAACGGATCGTCGAGCGAGGGGATCGGCAGGGTGCTGCTCATGGGGGCGCCGAGGATGACCCGTTCCCCGCCATTCGGAAAGGGGAAGCGAGCCGCGCCCCTCGACCAACCGGCCGACCGCGCGAACCGATGAACGGGACCCGAGGGGATCCTTCAGGCTAGAAGGGGACGCCACAGGACACTACGTTGGCTCGTGAACCGATCCCGAAGAGGCGAGGTGGACTCATGACCTTCGACCTCCGACGAAGCTCCTTCTCCGACGTCGCGCCTGCCATCTCGGAGGAGGAGTTCGACCAGCTGACGGCGACCGGAGCCCCACCCACGCCGGAGCCGCTCCGAGAGCTCTATCGCCTCGCCAACGGTGCCACGCCCGCTCTTCCCTACTACCGCTCCAAGAAGGACGGCAGGGAATTCGGGCTCCGCTGGACCCATCCGGTTCGATACCGACGGTTCGAGGGGGACATCCTCCTCGAGGAGACGCTGAAGTGGTGGCTCGATCACCCCGTGCGGTTTCCGTCGCGCCTCTACCCGTTCGGCGAGAACGAGGGGGGAGACATCTTCTGCCTCGATCTCGAGACGGAACACGTCGTCTTCTTCGACATGGAGGAGGAGGGGGAGTTCGCGGTCATCGACGTGGCGGACCCACTCCTGGAGTTCTTCGACGGGATGCAGAGCGCCGAGGACTTCGGGGCGGTTTGGTGAGTCGGCGACGAACCACCCAAGGACGAGTAGGGGCTGACATTGCGCCGCGCCGCGGCTCACAGCAGGGATCAGGTCGACCGATTCCTGCTGTGAGCCCGAAGCTCAGCACGATCGATCCCGCGCCGCCGAGCCCCGCGAGCGACGTGTGATCGACGAGGGCGAGCAGCGCGTCGACGGTCTCGTGCAGGCTCCGCGCGCTCTCCGACGGCTCGCGCCCGGGCGCGCCCAGCGTCTCGTCGAGGAAGGGTCGGAGCCGTGGGTTCAGAGCATGGCGATGACGTCCGGATCCTCGATCAGCGCGGTCGCGGGGAGCTGGCGCGGCCCCGGCTCGTAGAGCTTGCCGACGGGGAGGCCACCAGGGCCGATCGCGATGGCGCTCAGCCACGGGCCACGCTCGTCGTATGCGTGGTTCTCGAAGTAGCCACGCCGTGCGTACGAGCGATCGGCGGTCAGCCCGTCCGCCCACTTCGCGTCCGTCACCTCGATGCGATAGTCGGCTGAGGTGTCGGGGGCACCGTATCGCCACGGCCAGCCAGCGACCCGGACGAGCTTCACGTCGGCGACGTAGACCGCGCCGGAGCGTCGACCCGTCGCGAGCTCGTCGCAGAACCCATCGTCGGGGACCGCGCGCGCCAGCGCTCCGCCCGCGCACCACAGCGTGCCGGCCGCGAACTCCGGCGAGAGGTAGTACGGGCAGCAGTCGGGCTGCTCGGGGCGCACCCGCAGCGTGACGACGCGGTCGCGACGATCGATCAAGCTGGTGTAGTACACGCCCCGATGCTAACGCGCCGCGTCCGGCGTATCGATCGATCGCCAAGGTCGAGAGGCGGATGGGATGGACCCCGAGGTCGCGTCGGCCTCGATCGACGCCCGGCGCCGCCCGCGTCGGGCGACGCGGCGCGCCCTCAGCCCTCGGCCCCGGCGTCGTCCCGGAGCTCGTCCACGACGCGCTCGGTGCCGTGGAGGAGGAGGTCGAGCTGGTGGCGCACGCGCGGCTCGGCGCGATCGAGCCAGCGCTCGAGCAGCTCCTCGCGGGCGGGGTCGATCGCGCGCTGCTCGAGGAGGATCTCCGCGACGAGGACGTGCGCGAGGATCTGCGTGAGGCGCTCGGCGTGGAGCATCGCGAAGGCGAAGTCGCGCTTCGGGTTCCAGTTCGAGGAGAGGGCCGGGAGCCACTCGGAGAGGGGCCGCTCGCGGACGGCGCGGAGCTTGTCGCCCGCCGTCTTCACGAGGAGCGCGCGGACGGCCTCACACTCGAGCGCGACGAGGCGCCCGACGCGGCGCTCGAGGCGATCGCGCTCGGCGAAGGAGGCGAGGCGCGCCTCGGCGCTCCGCTTGAGGAACTCCTTGGGGCGCTTCATCACGCCGCCGAGCGTGTCCTTCATCGCCATGAGGCTCTGGATCTGGCTCGTGCCCTCGTAGATGGGCATGACCATCGCGTCGCGGAGCAGCTTCTCCGCGCCGTAGTCGCGCGTGTAGCCGACGCCGCCGTGGATCTGGACGCCTCTGCGGGTCAGCTCCACGGCCTTCTCGGCGGCGAGGTACTTGAGGAGCGGCGTCGCCCGGCGCGCCTTCGCGCGGTGCTCGCGGATCCGGCCCGCCACGTCGTCGGCCCGGCCCGTGAGGCGTCGGAGCTCGAGCCTGTGGCTCATCTCCTCGTGGAAGCTCGCGTAGGCCGCGAGGGCGCGCAGGCCCCGCACGTCCGTCCTCATCTCGTCGAGGTAGTCCGCGATGAGCTCGTGGCGATCGAGGGTCTTGCCCATCGAGACGCGCTCCCTCGCGTAGGCCTCCGCCGTGCGGATCGCCGCCTCGGAGAGCCCGATGCACTCGAACCCCACGCCGATGCGCGCCCCGTTCATCAGGAGGAGCATGTAGGCGAAGCCCTCGCCGCGCTTGCCGACGAGCTCTGCCGGCGCGCCGTCGAAGGAGAGCGCCGCCGTGACCGAGGCGTGGTGGCCGAGCTTCTCCTCGAGCCGGTCGATCGTGACGACGCGCCTGCGCGTTCCGTCGGGCAGATCCTCGTAGGTCGGCACGAGGAACATCGAGAGGCCGGCGAGCCCGGACATCGGATCGTGCTCGTCCTTCACGGGCTCGGTGCGCGCGATGACGAAGTGGTACTTCCCGTGGCCGGAGGTGATGAAGATCTTCTGGCCGCTCACGCGCCAGACGCCGTCGTCGCCGAGCTTCGCCGTCGCGCGCAGGCGCGCCATGTCGCTGCCGGCGTCGGGCTCGGTGATGTCCATGCAGCCCCACGCCTCGCCCGCGACGATCTCGCGGATCTCCTTCTCGAAGCGCGTCGACTCGATCCGGCCGCTCGGGGCGATCTTCGTCGAGCCCTCGCGGATCGACATGAGCAGCATCGCGAGCGCCATGCCGCCGTGGAAGCCGTGGTGCGCCATCACGGAGACGTCGGCGCGCGCGAAGAGCTCGCTCGTCAGGTAGTAGAGCGCCATCGGCGCGTTCATGCCGCCGAATTCCCGGGGCAACGAGACGCCGAAGAGGTCCATCTCCGCGATGGCGCGCGTGATCGTCTCGAGGCGCTTGGGAAAACGCGCCTCGCCGGCCTCGAAGATCACGCCCTCCCGATCGATCTCGGCCGCGTGCGGCGCGATCTCGTTCGCGGCGAGCTCGCCGACCGCCTTGGCGATGTCGGCGAAGAGCTCCCTCGCCTCCTCGATCGTCTTGGGCGCCTCGGCGTCGGCCGGCGCGTAGGGGCCCTCGAGCGCGGCCTGCTCGCTCACGCGGACGAGCGCGTCCCAGTCGAGCCCGTGGGTGAAGTACCAGCGCAGATCCGCGTTGTCATCGAAGAAGTTCGACATCGGTCTCTCCTCGACGCGCCCGCTCAGGTGCCGGCGAGGTGCGTCGTCACGCAGCGAAAGAAGGGCACGCCCCCGACGGTCGCGATGGGAGCGCTGCGATCGCAGGAAGGCGAGGGGATGACGCAGTCCGAGGCGGTCTGACAGAGATCGACGCAGACGCCGTCCGCGGAGGCGTCGCTCTTGTAACAGCTCAGCCCGAGGCCGCACTGCGTGTGGTCCATGCAGGAGCGCCCCTCGCTCGACGAGCCGCTCGCCGAGCGGCACACGGGCGCGCTCGGGATGCTGTCGCCGACGATCGTGAAGCTGCACGCCTGGTTCTCGGCCTCGTCTCCGCAGCGGCCGAGCATCAGATCGCAGCTCGAGCCCTGCCCGACGTTCGGATCGTGGGTCGGCGGCGGCTCGACCTCGATCGGATCGCAGAGCTCGCCCGCGCGACAGATCGTGTCGAAGCCGTAGCTGCACCCGGTCGCCGCGACGGCGAGGGCCAAGAGCGCGAGCGAGGTGACGACGCCCGCTCGCATCAGAACACCCCCCGCAAGGCGAGCCGGGTCGGCGTCACCTCGACGTACACGCGCGTCCCGGTCGTCGCGACGCCCTCGATGAGGAAGCTGAGCGCGGTCGTCGCGCCGAGGACCGCGCTGGTCGCGAGCAGGACGCTCGTCGCGAGCTCGCTCGCGTGCGCGCTCGACTCGGCGATGGTCGCGTCGTCGCAGCCCCCCATCTCGCGGCAGTAGGCGCGCAGATCGTCGAATTCCGCCTGGCCGCTCACCCAGACCCCGATGGTCGCGGCCGTGCTCGCCAGCGCGCCGACGAGGAAGAACCAGCTCACGGTCCACTCGGGGCCCATCGGCTCGAGCTCCGGCTCGATCCGGCGCGCGATCGGGCGGCCCTCTCCGATGACGACGAGCTCGGGCGCGGCGCTCGCTTGGAGCGGGACGAGCTCCATCAGCGGGCCCGGCGCCGAGCGTCCCGCCGGATCCTCGGGGAGCGGATCGCGCCGCGAGGCGGCGTCGGCGCGCGGATCGTCGCCACGCGCGCGGCCGGCCTCGAGGCTCGCGACGCGGCTCGCGACGCTCGCGCCGTTCGGGGCGTCCGGCGCGGCGCCGAGGTAGGCGCGGTAGCCGGCGATCGCCGCGTCGATGCGCCCCGCCTCGTCGAGACAGAGGGCCTCGTTGTAGAGGAGCGAGACCGGTCCTCCGAGCGCCCTCGCCGCGTGGAAGGCCGCCGCGGCGTCCTCGAAGCGGCCTTCGCCGTACGCGCGCCGACCCTCCTCGAAGGACGCGGCCCACGGCTCGGAGGAGCTCGCGTCGATCGCGCCCGCGCGCGGCGGGACCGCGTACCCGCGCGCAGCCGAGCAGAGCGTCGCGAGCGCGACGAAGAGGCCGATCCATCGAGAGCGCATCGCGGCCGAGCTTAGACGCGACGGCGCCTCCCTGAAAGGGCGAGCCGCCCGGCGCTGGGCGGACCTACGCTCGTCGCGCCTGCCAGCCGATGTCGCGTCGGAGCTGCTTGCCATCGAACCTCACGCGATCGGCCGCGCGATACGCCCGCTCCGCCGCCTCGTCGAGCGTCGCGCCGGTCGCGGTGATCGTGAGCACGCGCCCGCCGGAGACCTCGAGCCCGCTCGCTCCGCCCTCGCTCGCTCGCGTCCCCGCGTGGAAGACCCGGACCGCGTCCTCGCCGCGCGCCTCGTCGAGCCCGGTGATGCGGGCGCCCTTCCGCGGCGCGCTCGGATAGCCCTCCGCGGCGAGGACCACCGCGAGGGCGTGCGGGGCCTCCCAGCGCGGCTCGCCTGGCTCGAGCGCGCCGCGCGCGACGCCGAGGAAGAGCGTGTAGAGATCGCCGCCGAAGCGCGCCATCAGCACCTCGGTCTCCGGATCGCCGAAGCGAGCGTTGAATTCGAGCACCTTGGGCGCGCCGTCCACGATCATCAGCCCGACGAAGAGCGCGCCCCGAAAGGGCGTGCCGCGCTCGCGGAGCACGCGGAGCACGGGCTCGACGATCGTCCTACGGATGGTGCGCTCGACGTCGTCCGTGACGAAGGGCGTCGGCGAGTAGGCGCCCATGCCGCCCGTGTTCGGGCCGCGATCGCCGTCGAGCAGGCGCTTGTGGTCCTGAGCGGAGGCGAGCGCGACGTAGCGCTCGCCGTCCGAGACGACGTGGTAGCTGACCTCGGGCCCCTCGAGCCGCTCCTCGAGGACGACGCGCGCGCCCGCCTCGCCGTGGATCCGATCGCGCATCATCGCGCGCACCGCCTCGAGGGCCTGCTGCTGGTCGCTCGCGACGACGACCCCCTTGCCCGCGCAGAGCCCGTCCGCCTTCACGACGAGCGGGCCCTTCGCGCTCCGCACGTACGCCTCCGCCTCCTCGATCGCGTCGAAGGTCGCGGAGGCGGCCGTCGGCACGCCCGCCGCGCGCATGATCTCCTTGGCGAACGACTTCTCGCCCTCGAGCCTCGCCGCCGCGCGCGTGGGCCCGAACGCGAGGATCCCCGCGTCCTCGAGCGCGTCGACGAGGCCGAGGACGAGCGGCGCCTCGGGGCCGACGACGACGAGCGAGACGGCCTCGGCTCGCGCGAGCGCGACGAGGCCCGCGAGATCGGTCGCGGCGACGGGCGGCGTCCGAAACGAGGCCGCGATCCCGGCGTTCCCGGGGGCGACGAGCACCTCCGCCACCTGGGGCGACGCGGCGAGCTTCCACGCGAGCGCGTGCTCGCGCGCGCCCGAGCCGACGACCAAGACCTTCGCGCGGGCCATCCCGTCCTCGCTCGGCTCAGTGCCGGAAGTGCCGAAACCCGGTGAAGATCATGGTGAGGCCGAGCTCGTCGGCGCGCGCGATGACCTCCGCGTCCTTCACCGAGCCGCCCGGCTGGACGACGGCGGTGACGCCCGCCGAGGCGGCGGCCTCGACGCCGTCGGGGAACGGGAAGAACGCGTCCGACGCGAGCACGCTGCCCCGCGCGAGCTCGCCGGCCTTCTTCGCGGCGAGCTCGACGCTCACGACGCGCGACATCTGGCCCGCGCCGACCCCGACCGTCACGGCGTCGAGCTTGCCGTCCGGCCGCGCGAGCACGATCGCGTTCGACTTCACGTGCTTACAGACCAGCCAGGCGAATTCCAGCGTCTTTCGCTCCTCGGGCGAGGGCTGCCGCTTCGTCACGACGCGGCCGCCCGTCACCTCGCGCCAGCCGCGCGCGTCGCGCTCCTGGAGGACGAGGCCGCCGTTCACCTTCTTGAGCACGATCTCCTGGTGATGCGCGGGGAGCCACGCGCCGGTCGCGAGCAGGCGGAGGTTCTTCTTGCCGTGGAGCACCTCGAGCGCGTCCGGCGCGTACGACGGCGCGACGACGCACTCGAGGAAGGTCTCGACGAGGAGCTCCGCGGTCGCGCGATCGACCGGCCGGTTGACCGCCACGATCCCGCCGAACGCGGAGAGCGAGTCCGCCTCGCGCGCGCGGCGGTAGGCCGACGCGAGGTCGTCCGCGGTGGCGACGCCGCACGGGTTCGTGTGCTTGACGACCACCGCGGCGGGGCGATCGAATTCGCGCACGGCGTCGAGCGCCGCGTCGCAGTCGACGAGGTTGTTGAAGGAGAGCTCCTTGCCGCCGGCGCCGATCGACTCGGCGCGCGCGAGCGAGCCCTTCTCCGCGCCGTGCTCGACGTAGAACGCGCCGGCCTGGTGTGGGTTCTCCCCATAGCGGAGGGGATAGACGCGATCGAGCGAGAGCGTGAGGTGCTCGGGGAAGCGCGAGAGCTTGCCCTTGCCCTTGAGATCGACCGCCGTGAGGTAGTTGGCGATCGCGCCGTCGTAGGTGGCGGTGTGCCCGAACGCCTTGCCCGCGAGCCTCATGCGGTACTCGAGGCTCGGCGGCGCGTCGGTCGCGGCCGCCTCGAGCAGGCTCGGGTAGTCGTCGGGGTCGACGACGACGGTCACCCGCGCGTGGTTCTTCGCGGCGCTCCGGATCATCGAGGGCCCGCCGATGTCGATGTTCTCGACGATCTCGTCGTGCGGCGCGCCGCGCGCCACCGTCGCCTCGAAGGGGTAGAGGTTCACGACGACGAGATCGATGGGCTTGCCGCCGAGCTCGGTGAGCTGCGTGCGGTCGCCGATCGTGTCGCGCATGAGGATGCCGCCGTGGACCCGGGGGTGGAGCGTCTTGACCCGCCCATCCATCACCTCGGGCGAGCCCGTGTACTGCGCCACGTCGACGACGGCGACGCCCGCGCCCCGGAGCGCGTTCGCGGTGCCCCCCGTCGAGAGGATCTCGACGCCGAGCGCCGCGAGCCTCTGGCCGAGCTCGACCACGCCGCGCTTGTCGGAGACGGAAATCAGCGCACGAGTGAATCCGGGCATGCGTCACCTCGTTGGCTCCGGGGAGCGTGGGCCGGAGCGTCGAGCGCCCCATACAGGCCACGCTCTCCGACGTCAACCGCGCGCACCTCCGCGGCGCCGCGTCGCTCGAGCCGCGCGCTCGCGCATTGACGCTTCGCGTTCAGGAGAGGTTCGTGCAATCCTCGTTCGGTGATCGGAGGCGCGCAGCTACCGTGCGAGAGCTTCGTGGTCGCCATCGTCGCCGAGGATCCGGTCCTCGACGAGGAGGGCGCCGCCACGTCGCGCTGGCTCTCCCACCTCCTCCTCGTGTCCGACGGCTTCGTCGTGCGCGTCCGCACGGAGATGGACGAGGACGAGCTGCACGCGCTCGGCGCGCAGATCGCGGAGGTCGAGCAGGGGGCGCGCACGGAGATCGCGTTCTCGACGAGCTCGAAGACGCTCTTTCTCTCCCTCGTGCGCCGCCCTCGCGGCGACGTCGCGGTCGCCGGGCACATCGTGCGCGACGAGACCGGGCTCATCTCCGCGTTCGAGACGCGCACCGACGTGACGTCGCTCCGGAGCTTCGGCGAGGAGCTGCGCGCCTTCCCGCACGGCTGACGCGACGGCGGGGTGAACGCGGGGCTCGCGTCTGCTACGAGGACGCGGCCGTGGTCGAGACGGGCATCCAGTTCTTCGTCGAGCAGGGCTCGTACGGCCTCATGATCGCGTGGATCCTGGCGGCCGGGCTCGGGCTGCCGATCCCCGAGGACGTCGCCATGATCTCGGGCGCGATCCTCGCCGAGCGGGGCATCACGGATCTGCGCATCACCGTCGCCGTGCTCGCGCTCTCGGTGCTCGCGGGAGACACGATCCTCTACTTCATCGCCCGCCGGCTCGGCCCCGCGATCTACGAGCGCAAGTTCATCCAGCGCGTGATGACGAAGGAGCGACGCGAGAAGGTCGAGGCGCTCATCGCGAGGTACGGGGCCTTCGTCGTGTTCGGGGCGCGCCACGTCGCCGGCCTGCGCGGCGCGATCTTCGCGATGTGCGCGATCCACGGGATCTCCTACGTCCGCTTCATCGTCGCCGACGCGCTCGCGCTCTCGATCTCGCTCCCCGTGTTCCTCGTGATCGGCTGGCTCTTCTCGAACAGCATCGATCAGGTCGCCTCGCACGCCGCGACGTTCGAGCACTACTCGATGCTCGCCATCGGCGCGCTCCTGCTCGCGGCCGGGGCGTTTCACGTCGCCCGCGCCGCCGTGCGCCGCGCGAGGGAGCGCTCGAGCGCGGCGGTGAGCGCGGCTCCGCCCGCAGAGCCCGCAGGGCCCGCGTCGCCCGTAGCGCCAGCGGAGCCGTCGATCCCGCCCGACGCGCCGGCGCCCGGCGCGCCTCGAGCGGCCGAGCTCGTCGTCGGCGACGCGGAAGCGCCCGGCGCGCCGCGACCCGGTTGAATTCGGCGGCGGTTCAGACATATCGCCGCGCATGTCCGACCCCAAGAAGCTCCTCCGCGCGCTCTTCGACGCCGACCGCACGCTGCGAGAGGCCGAGCGCGCTCTCCTGCTCTCCGCCGCCCCGGAGGCGCTCGCGGAGGTCTTCTCCGCCGCCGCGAAGCAGGCGCTCGCCGCGGACGACGCCGAGCGCGAAGAGCTCGAGCTCGTGCGCCTCGCGGACCTCTGCGCGCAGGTCGAGGGCCCGCTCGCCGTCGAGACGCTGATCGACATCCTCGACCATGAGGATCCCGTCGTGCGCGCCGAGGCGGGCGAGGCGCTGCTCGACGTCGCGTTCGAGCGGTTCAAGGAGGTCGCGCGGGCGATCGAGCGCGCCCTCTCCGCGCGGCGCGAGGGGCTCGCGATGGAGGAGCTGCCCTACATCCTCGCCGAGATCCACGACCCCGATCCGATGCCGCTGCTCACCCGCTTCCTCTCTCATCCGCGCGCGGAGGTGGTCGCGTCGGCGATCGAGGCGTGCGTCGAGCGCGCCGATCCGGCCGCCGTCGCGAAGATCGAGAAGCTGACCGACGACACGCGCGAGGTCACCGTGCCCGAGCTCGACGACGAGAAGGTGACGATCGGCGACCTCGCGGCCGACGCGCTCGCGTTCTTCGACGAGGTCTTCGAGGACGAGGAGCCCGAGCCCCAGCCCGAGCCGACGCGCGCCCGCGGCCCCGCGGGGCCGGCGCGAGGCG
>JBDHVC010000004.1:0-147287 GCA_039809495.1 Sandaracinaceae bacterium | reverse complement strand
GTCACGCATGCGCCACCGCCCTCGAGCGGGACGGTGGTGGTTCAGCCGGCGTCTCCGCCGCCACCGCCCTCGAGCGGCGGCACGGTCATCGTCACGCATGCGCCACCGCCCTCGAGCGGGACGGTGGTGGTTCAGCCGGCGTCTCCGCCGCCACCGCCCTCGAGCGGGACGGTGGTGGTTCAGCCGCCGCCCGCCGGCCACGCGGGAACGGCCGTGATCGAGCCGACGAGGCCCTCGACGGGCACGGCGGTGGTCCAGCCTCCGCCTCCGCGTCCAGGCGTGGCGGTCGTCGAGCCGACGAGGCCCTCGACGGGCACGGCGGTGGTCCAGCCTCCACCTCCGCGTCCAGGCGCGGCCGTGATCGAGCCGACGCGGCCCTCGACGGGCACGGCGGTGGTCCAGCCTCCACCTCCGCGTCCAGGCGCGGCGGTCGTCGAGCCGACGGCTCCATCGACCGGCTCGGCGGCTCCCGGCACCGTGGTCGAGCCTCGCCAGCCGGCGGTCGTCGTCCGGCCGCAAGATCCTCCGGCGAGGCCTGGGAGCGTGACGGTGGTCGGCTCCGAGGACGCCGGCGAGGGCAGCGGCTCCACGCGGCGGCCGCGGCAGAGGGGCGTGACCGTCCAGCCGGGGCGTGGGAGCACGACCATCCCGGAGGGCCCGCGCGTCCGGCGTGATCCCGGCTCGGTACGCTTGCCAGCTCCGCGTTGAGGCGATTCGCTCGACGTGATCCGCCGAGCGAGACGTGTCGTCAATCAGTCGCTTCGAGCCGCGGATCGCGAGGGCCAGCGACGCGCTCGAGCTCGACGCCGTGCCGCTCGAGGTACCCGACGCCGTTCTCGCCCGCGTAGCCGCCCTCGACGATCAGCACGCGCGTGATGCCGGCGTGATGGATGAGCTTCGCACAGAGCAGGCAGGGCTCTCCGGTCACGATCAGCCACGCGCCCGCGCAGGCGACGCCCGTGGCGGCCGCGTTGCAGATCACGTTCATCTCCGCGTGGTGGCAGCCGATCTCCATCCGCGTGCCGCTCTGGATCCCCATCGTGTCGCGCAGGCAGACGTCTCCACCACAGAGCGCGCCGCCGCCGCGCGGGCCGCCGTTGTAGCCGTCCATCAAGATCACGTTGCGCGTGGGATCGAGCAGGAGCGCGCCGAACTTGCGGCGAGGGCAGTTGCTCGCCTTCGCGAGCGCGAGGCACTGCTCGATGCGGATGGCGACGTGCTTCTCTTTCATGCCGACGCGAGTCTTTCGCGCGGCGAGCGAGAAGGGAAGAGGGCTCCGCACGGAAGAGGTGGCGCTCCGCGCGATCCGAGCCGCGCGCGCCCTCAGAGACCGACCGTCTCCGCGACGAGCCCGGTCGGCCCGCTGCCCCCGACGCGGCACGACGACGTGCCGCCCGCCCCTCCTGGTCCGAGGTCGTAGGAGACCGGCGACCTGACGGAGAGCGTCGAGGCTTCGGCGAAGATCCCGATCGACGGGCCTCCGGCCCCAGCGCCGCCACAGCCGCCCGCGCCGCCGCTCCCTCCACCCCCTCCTCGACCGCCGCTCCCGCCTTGGCAGGCCGCGGACCCGCCGCCCGCGCCGCCCACCCCACCAGGGCCGCCGGCGGCTGCGTTTCCTCCGCTCCCTGCGGCGCCCCCAGCTCCGCCGCCCGCCGTGCGGATGGTGGTGTGGGCGAGATCGAGGCCCGAGCGGATCGCGACGACGCCGATCGAGGCGCCACCGCCGCCTCCGGCACCGCCGCCCAATCCGCCGCCGCCGCCTAGCCCGCCGGCGCCGCCGCCGCCGCCGATCGGGGCGAGAAAGCCACCGCAGTCGCTCGTGCCGCCCGCGCCACCCCCTCCTCCTCCACCGGCTCGGCCGTCTTCTCCGGGGCTCCCCATGACCCCGTCGCCTTCGACGGAGATCCAAGTTCGCCCGACGAGCGCGCCGACCCCGGCGACTCCAGCTGGGCCTGGGCCTCCGGGCGCTCCCGTGCAGCCTGGAGAGCCGTCCTCAGCCGGCACCGTCGGGACGCTACCTCCGAGGCCTCCCGCGCTACACAGAAGTGAGGATCCAGGTGGCGCTCCGCTCGAGCCATCTTGGCCGGGGTGGCCCTCCGTGCCGCCGCTCCCCCCCTGGCCGAGGCCACGGCCCCCGCCGGCTCCGCCGAGGGCTCCGGACCGGCCAGCCGCGCCGGCGGAGCCCACCCTCCCATCCGAGCCGCGGGCGCCGACGCGCCCCGGCCCGCCGCGGCCGGCGGTGAGCGTGGCGTCGTCGAGGGCGAGCGACCGAGCGTCGATGGCGACGAGCGCCTGGGCGGCGGTTCCGACGGCGCTCTCATCGGCCGCCTCGAGGTCGATGGAGTCGATGCGCCCCGACACCCCTTCGACGACGACGGTCGTCGCGCTCGCGCTCCGAAGGCGCGTGCGCGCGCTCGAGCGCGCGCGAAAGTCCGCGGCGTAGCCTCCGAAGAGGTGGAAGGGGACGCGGAGCTCGAGCGCGGCGTCGATCGTGTGGTTTCCGCTCGCGAAGAGGACGGTCTTCGCGCCATCGCTCGCGCCGATGATCGCGATCGCCCGATCGAGGGACACGGCGGTCGCGGGCGAGGTGCCCGCGCCCGAGGAGCGCCCGCCGGGCGCGACGTAGAGATTCACGCCGACGACGCCGTCGGCTCCGTCGCAATTCGCGTCGATCGCGTCGGCGTCGGGCGGATCCATGTCACCTCGCCGGACGCAGGCGTACTCGCAGCCGTTCGCGGCGTCCTCGTCGATGTCGAAGAAGCCCTCTTCGCACGCGCTCACGCAGCGACCGCCCTCGCATCGTCCGACCGTGTGTGGCGCGCTCGCCGGGCACGTGAGCGGAGCGTAGGAGCAGCGGCCGCTCTCGCAGGACGCCTCGGTGCAAGGGTCGCCGTCGTCGCAGTCGATGGGGGTCGTGCAGCTGCTCGCCGCGTCGGCTGGGATCGCCGCATCGAGCGCGCGCGTCGCGTCGACGGGAGGCGACCACGCGTCGAGGATCGGGCGCGCGTCGACGGGGCTCGCGTCGATGGGGCTCGCGTCGAGGAACCCGTCCGCGTCCACCTCGCTCGCGTCCCCGACGTCGGGGAACGTGTAGCAGCCCACGAGGGACATGGCGAGCGCCGCGGCGAGCCCTCCACCCGATCGAGCCAGTCCCCGAATGGAGCGATTCCAAGTCATACGAGCCTCGAGCCACCGAGAGGCCACGTCGCTCTCTGGCGGACCCGCTCAGCGTCGCACGAAGTCGAGGTCGTGAGGAGGGGGGTCAGTGCGTGACGCGCCGCTCGATGATACCCTGCAGGCCCGCTCTCCCGCCGCCAACCGGGCAGACGCGGCCGCCGGGCGCGGGCGTCGGGGGGAGGTCGATTGTCACCATCGCGGTGCTCTCGTCCACGTCGCCGCCGCTCGCGAAGATCGCGACGCTCGGGCCGCCGGCGCCGCCACCCCCACAGGCCCCACGTCCTCCAGCACCGCCAGCGCCCCCATCGCCGCCGGTGCCGCCGCGCGAGCCCGTGCCGGTCTCCCAGTTGGCGCCAGGGCCGCCGATCCCTCCGCTCCCTCCAGACCCTCCGAGGCCACCATCGCCGCCGCGGCCTCCCGCTCCGCCTCGGCCGACGCGGAAGTCCACCGCGCCGATGAGGTAGACAATCGACGAGCGAGAGAGGAGGCCGATCGAGGCGCCTCCCGGCCGACCTCCCTCACCGCCTCTGCCGCCGCCACCCCCTTCGCCTCCGCTCCCGCCGCCGCCCCCACCCCAATTGGAAGCGCGGTTGTTCGCGGCGCCACCGCCGCCGCCGCCGCCCCCCCCACCGCCATCGGTGCCGTTGCCTCCGCTGCCCCCAGACGCCTCCGTCTCTGCGGTCCAGCCGCTCATGTCGACGTTACCCACGGTGGCCTGACCGGCTCCGCCGTGCGCGCTCGAGGCGGTGCCGGAGCACCCAGCGGTTCCACGCGTCCCCGCCCACCCCACTGCGCCGCTGACGGCGCCGTCGGCGTCTCCGCCACGACCCCCCGATGCGCTGCAGGGCGCTCCGCCCGAGCCTCCGTTCGCCCCACTATTCGGCACCGTCCCTCCGGCTCCGCCGGCCCCGCCGAGGCGAATGCCCAACCCGACCCCAGCGCCGCCGGATCCGCCTGACGTTCCGCTGCCAGCGAGGCCGTTGTTCCCTGGGGCGCCCGTGGCTCCCACCGCGCCGTCCGCGCCGTCGGCACCGGCGCCGCCCTGTCCCGCCGTGACGGTCGCGTCACGAAGCGTGAACGAGGGGGAGTTGTCGATCCACAGCGTGCTCGTCGCGACGCCTGGCGCATCCTGGTCAACCGTCTCGATCGAGAAGCCGTCGATGCGGCCCTCGATGTCGACGACCTCGATCGCGCGCGGTGCGGCCGACTTCAAGTAGGTGATGCGGACGGTGCGGGATGTGTCGCGAGAGCGGAAGTCCTCCGCGTAGCCTCCGAAGAACTCAAAGGAACGCAGGGGGTGGATGGGCACCTCGGTCGCGTAGGTCCCTTCCGCGAAGAGCATGGTCACTAGGCCTCCGGAGCTCTCGAGGAGTTGGACGGCGCGTGCGAGGTTGATGGCCGTCGCGGGGGAGGTGCCATCCCCGTCGTCGCGACCATCGTACGTCACATAGACCGTGACCCCGACGACGCCGTCCGCGCCGTCGCAGTTCGTGTCCTTCCCAGAGCCGTCGGGGACGTCGTCTTCTCCAGGGGAGAAGTCGCAGGCGTACTCGCACCCGTCGATCACGTCTCCGTTGGCGTCGTGATACCCCGCCACGCAGTCGTAGTGGCAGGCGCCCGCCTCGCAGCGGGGGACGACGTTCGCCATCCCCGGCAGGATCGGGCACACAGCGTGAACGCAGCTCCCTCCCTCGCAGGTGTCGACGGTGCAACCATCGCCGTCGTCGCATTCGGTCTCGCTCGAGCAGAGCCCGCCGTCGTTCGGCGTCGAGGAGTCGGCGGCGGTGCCGACGTCGCCCGCGCCGTCGTTCGGCGTCGAGGCGTCCAGGGTGGTGCCAGCGTCGAGCGTCGCGTCGCGGTAGCAGTAGCCATCATCACGGCACGACCAGCCGCTCGGGCAGTCGGTCGCGACTGTCGCTTGCGTGCAGGTGAACACGCCCTCGGGGGGATTCGTGTCGAGGCACCCGCCGACGAGCAGCGCGGGCGACGCGACGAAGGCGAGCAGCCAAGCCTGAACGCCGACGCGAAGCGAGATGGAGCCAAGCGAACGAGCCATGTCAGAACGCTCCTTCGAGCCAGAGTGAGCCGGGCGCGAGCCGGAGCCGCGCCTCTGCGCCGCCCTCCGAGTCGCTCGGCAAGAGCGCCCACACGAGCCCGGCGCCGGCGGCGGCGAGCCCGACGCCCGCGAGCGCGATGCCGACGGCCCACATCGTCTCGGCGTCACCAGCGATCCCCTGGTACTCGCTCCAATGAGACGGCCTCGGCGCTCCGGTCAGCCGCGCGGCGTCGGAGGCGCCGACGCCCATCAGGACGGCGCCCGTGACGAGGAGGGCGCCGCCGAGGCCCGTCACGATCCAAGGCGCGACGCCGGGGCCGCCCGAACCGCGATCGTCCGAGGCGGCGTGCGGCGGCTCCGCATTGGGGGCGCGCGCGTCGTCGTCGGGCTCGGCCTCGGGCGCTGGCGGGTGCGCGCTCCCGCTCGGATCGCTCGCGTCGGGCTGGACGGTCGTTCGGCCCGGTGTCACGCCCAGCCCGCGGAGCACACGGACGCGCTCCTCGATCTCCGAGCGGCGCGCGTCATCGGCGGGCGCTTGACGCAGGAAGCCCTCGAGGGCCTCGAGCGCCTCGGCGTCGTGACCGATGCGCAGCTCCGACTGGCCGATGTTGTAGAGGAGCGCGTAGCGCGGCGAGAGGACGTAGGCTCGCCGGAACGCTCGCATGGCGACCTCGAATTCCCCGCGCTCGTACGCGGCACGTCCTTCCTCGAAGAGCGCGCGCGCCTGCGCGTCGCTGCCCGCGTCGCTCTGAGCGTGGGCGCTCGAAGGAAGAAGAGACAACACTATAGCGAGCGCGCAGCTCGCCGCGAACGACCCGACAGAGAACCACCGCATCGCGACCATTCTCCCACCCCTTCTGGTGCGCTGACAAGGGCTCGAAGAGGGCTCGAAGCGGCTCCTCGAGCCGGATCCGATCCCACACACCCGCGAGCTAGAGCTCAGGGCGCCGGCGGCACCCGTGGCGCGGAGACCCCTGCCTGGCCCGCGTTGCCGCCTCCAGCCGCGCACGCGGCGCCCGCCGCCCCACCTGCACCGACGCCGATGTCGAGGGTCGCGCCGTCGGAGTCGACGCTGCCCCCGCTCGTGAGGATGCCGACGCTCGGCCCGCCCGCGCCGCCGCCGCCGCAGGCGCCACGACCGCCATCACCGCCACGGCCACCCACCCCTCCATTTCCACCACCGCCGGACCCCCCGGAGGCGGAACCAGCAGGAGCCCCCGCTCCGCCAGCGCCTCCCGACCCTCCGGCGCCCCCGTCTCCGCCTCGGCCTCCCGCGCCGCCACCCGTCGTCTCGAGGGTCACCGTCCCGCGAATGCGGATCGTCGATGCCATGGCCGCGATCGCGATCGACGCGCCGCCCCCGCCACCGCCTCGACCCGCGTCTCCTCCGGTGCCACCGCCGCCACCGCCGCCACCGCCGCCACCCGTACAGTATTCGGTGGGAGCAAGGGAGAATTTGAGCTTGGCTGCACCGCCCCCCCCGCCACCGCCCCCTCCGCTCCCTTCTTGGCCTCGTGCGCCATCGCCCCCACCGAGCGTCGACGGAGCGACCCATCCAGCGGCTGTGAGGCTACCCGTCGAGGCGACGCCGCCGACGCCGAGTGGCGCTCCGTTGCTCCCGGCGCACCCCGGTCCGCCTGCAGAGCCAGCCGTTGCGTAACCGCTCGAACGCTCGCCTCCCGATCCGCCCGTGCCTCCGGAGGAGGAGGAGCAGGATCTGGCCGCTCCCACCTGACCATTCGCGCCAGAGTACGAGCCACCGGCATAGTCGGGGCCCGCTCGGCCGCCATCGCCCCCGCGGTACGATCCCGCGCCGCCACCGGTTCCTCCGGCCGGACCATCGCCTCGGAAGGCCGTCGTGCCACAGAGGCCCGTTCGGCCTGGAGGCGTTCCTGCGACACCCGCCGCACCTGCCGCTCCAGCGCCTCCCTCGGCGCCAGGCCCTCCTCGCCCGCCCTGGATCATCGCGTTGCGGACGAGGAACGACGTGCTGTTCGCCACCCACACCGTCACCGCCGACTCGCCGGCCATCGTGCGGTTCCTCGTGAGGAGGATGAGCCCATCGACGGCTCCGTCGACCATGACCACCTCGAGCGCTCGGGGCGCGTCGGCGACGATGCGCGTGGGGGTTCCGACCAAGGGGTTCGCGTTCCGATGTCGGAAATCCGCGGTGTAGTACCCGCCATAGAGCTCGAAGGGGCGCGTGGGGTGGATGGGGCTCGAGACGCTGTAGTCGCCGATGGCGAGGAGGACCGTGGCGGGAGCCGTGCCGCTCGAGAGCAGATCCACCGCGCGCGCGAGGTTCACCGCGGTCGCGGGCGAGGTGCCGTCGCCCGTCGCCAACCCGGTCGGCTTCACGTAGATGGTGGTCCCCACGATCCCGTCCGCGCCGTCGCAGTTCTCGTCGGTGGCCAGATCGTCGGGGCGGTCGACCGCCGAGGACCACGTGCACGCGTACTCGCAGCCGTCCGCGGGGAGCCCGTTCAGGTCGTGGTAGTTCGCCTCGCAGGCGTACTCGCAGCCGCTCGCCGTGCAGGTCCCCACCATGTGATCAGCGCTGGTCGGGCAGGTCCCCGGGGTGTGAGAGCAGGTCTCTCCCGTGCACGCGTCGATGGTGCACTCGACGCCGTCGTCGCACTCGTCCGAGGTGGTGCAGGTGACGGCGGCGTCCGGGCCGCTCGCGTCGAGGCTCGCCGCGTCGAGCGGCTCGAGCGCGTCCTCGGGCATCGGGGCGCCATCGAGCGTGGGGGCGTCCTCGAGCGTGGGCGCGTCGAACGGAGCGCCGTCGGGCCGAGCCGCGTCGGTCGAGGCGTCCGTCGCGCCGGCGTCACGCGCCTCTCGATAGCAGAGGCCGCCGACGCACGACCAGCCGCTCGGGCAGTCGCTCGCGACGGTCGCCTCGGTGCACGCGAACACGCCCTCCCGCGGGCTCGTCTCGAGGCAGCCCGCGACGAGCGCGCTCGCTGCCACGAGGCCGACGAGGGCCGCCCGCAGGCGGACGCGCGATGGGAACGAGTGAAGCAAGCCATCCATCTCAGAACTCCCCTTCGATGAAGAGCGAGGCAGGGCCGAGCCGGAGCCGCGCCGTCTCGTGGTGGTCGCTCCCGCTCGGGAGCAGGGCCCACACGACGCCAGCGGCGGCGCCGGCGATGCCGACCCCGAGGAGCGCGATGCCCACGCCCCACATCGTCTCCGCGCTGCTCCCGAGGCCCTCGTACTCGCTCCAGCGGGACCACATCGGCGCGCCCGCGAGCCGCTCGGCGTCGGAGGCTCCCACGCCCATCAGCACCGCGCCCGCGACGACGAGCGCGCCGCCCACCCCGACCACGATCCAGGGCGCGACGCTCGGCCCAGCCGAGCCCTCCTCCTCTGAGGCGGGGGAGGGCTCGAGCGGCTGGCTCCTGGGAGCGGCGGCGCTCGAGTCAGCGGTGGCTTCACCCGAGCCGCCCGTCGCGGCGTCCGGCGGCTCGCTCGCGCGAACGGTCGAGGTCGACGCGCCTGTCGTGGGCTCCGCTCCGGCGGTCGAGTGGCCGGGGACCACGCCCATCCCGCGGAGCATGCGGACCCGCTCCTCGACCTCGGAGCGGCGGTGATCGTCCGGCGGCGCCTGGCGCAGGAACGCCTCGAGCGCCTCGAGCGCCTCCGGGTCGTGCCCCGCGCGGAGCTCGGACTGGCCGATGTTGTAGAGGAGCGCGTAGCGGGGCGAGAGCAGATACGCCCTCCGGAACGCTCGGACCGCGTCCTCGAAGGCGCCTCGCTCGTAGGCGCTCCGCCCTTCTTCGAAGAGGGCGCGCGCCTCGCCGTCGCTGCTCGTGTCGCTCTGCGCGAGCGCCATCGAGCCGGTGAACGAGACCCACGCGGCGAGGGCGCAACCCACCACCACGGACCTGAACGCAGTCCTCCGCATCGCGACGAATCCTCGCACGGGACCGAGCGGCTATGCAAGGGTCGACGCGGGCCCTGCACCGCCGCGCGATCGGCCCGCGCTCGACGTCGGCGCGCCTCGCTCGACGCAAGCGCACGAGCGTGGTCGCGCTGCCTCGGCGGGAGGGAGGCTCACGGAGAAGTCACGCACCGTGACAGGAGCTCGAAGCAGCCCCGAGGCGACGAAGGCGCGGCACGAGTCCGCTCGACGAATCCGGGTTGTGAGACGATGGTGGGATGGAACGTCTCTCTCTCGCATGGCTCGGCGCCGCGCTCGCGCTCGCGGCGTGTGAGCCTCCGGCTCCGGCGCTCGACGCAGGCCTCGGCGACGCGGGGCTCCACGAGGACGCGTCCGCGCTCGACGCGAGCCGCGAGCCCGTCGCGTGCGCCGACCGCGCGCTCCGCGTCGTCTTTCCGTCGCCGGCGTGGCAGCCCGAGCGCGCGCTCACCCTCCCGAGCGAGGACCGGGTCGCGTCGGAGCTCGCGCGGTTGCGGCCGGGCTGGGCGGAGGATCTCGAGGGGATCGAGGGCTGGCCGCGTCGGCCCGTCCTCGTGATGCCGCTCGCCGTCACGCCGCTCGCCGGAGAGACGGTCGACTACGACGCGTCGCGGATCCACGTCGCCGTGCGGAGCTTCGGCGAGAGCGCGGCGCACCTCGTCGACGCCGAGCTCCGCGTGCTCGTGAGCGGGGACGCGCTCGTCGTTCGGCCGCTCGACGCGGCCCCGCGCGACGTCGACGTCGTCTATTTCGGCTTCGATCACGCGGACCTCGGCCCGAACGTCGTCCCCGCCTGCGCGAGCGGGAGCGCGAGCGTCGATCCGCGCTACGAGGCGTGGCGCTCGGAGTGGCCCGGTGGCCCCGAGGGCGCGCCGGCGCTCGTCGTCAAGCTCGCGCTCGCTCGCAGCGCGGAGCCGCTCTCCGCGCTCGATCTCGCGCTCCACGCGCACCCCGTCCTCGAGGTGGGAGAGGCGCACGCGGTGACGCGCGAGGCGCTCGGCGCGGACGGCCCGGACGACGCGACGGCGCCTCACCTTCGGTTCCCGGTCGCGGAGGGCTTCCTCCGCTTGCCGTCCTACCGGCGCGCGGAGGGCCCGATCGAGCTCGACGCGGCGGGCGTCCCCGTGGCGAGCGGCGTGACCGAGCCGGGCTTCCTCGTCGTCCTCCCGTCGCGTGGGACGGCGCCGTACCCGGTCGTGCTCTTCCAGCACGGTGGGGGCCAGTCGCCGCGGGAGGTCTTTCGCGTCGCGGGCCCGCTCGCGGAGGCGGGCTTCGCGTTCGTCGCGATCGACCTCGTCGAGCACGGCCACCGCGCGCCCGCCGGAGGGGGGAGCGATCTGAGCTTCCTCGACTTCGATCACCCCCTCCGATCGCGCGAGAATTTTCGGCAGACGGTCGCGGATCATCTCGCCGTCCTCACCGGGCTCGACGCGCTCGAGGAGGGCGTCGCAGGCGCGCTCGGGCTCGCGCCGGGCACGGAGGATGTGCTCGACGCCTCGCGGGTCTTCTACATGGGCCTCTCGCTCGGCGCGATCTCGGGCTCGCTCACGAGCCAGAGCGCGCGCGAGCTCCGGGGCGCGGCGCTCTTCGTCGGCGCCGCGGGCTACCCGGAGATGCTGCAGTACGGGATCTTCAGGGCGGCGGTGACGCGCGTCCTGCGGGCGCCAGAGCCGCTCCCGTGGGCGCTCCTCGCCGGCGCGGGCGCGATCCTCGATGGCGCCGAGCCCTACGCGTACGCGGCTCGGATCGACGATCCGTCGAACCCCCCGATCTCGATCGTGCAGCTCCACGCCATCGGCGATCCGCTCATCTCGGACGAGGCGAGCGAGGGGTGGGCCAGGGCGTTCGGCGCGACGCTCGTTCGGCCCGCGCATCACGAGGTGGCCTCGCTCGCGATCGCGAGCGCGCCGCTCGTCGACGACTTCGAGCGCGGGGGCGAGCGCGCGACCCGCGCCTACGTCCAGTGTCCGATGGACGGCGTCCCGACGAGCGCGCGGCACGCCGGCCTGATCCGGACCCTCTACGCGCAGACGCTCGTCGCCGGCTGCTTCGCGGGGCTCGCCTCGGGCGGGCGCTGCGTCGTCACCGACACGGGCTGGGCGACGCCCTGACGGCGCGCGTCGTTCGTCGGGGTGGCGCGGGCGCGACCCCCCGGCTCGATCGGACCGCGATGTTCGATCTTCGGCTCGGGATCCTCTCGCTGTGAGTGCTCCCCGCGCGTACGCGGATCGAGAGCCTCGAGGAAGCTCTCGCGCGCCTCGCCTTCAGCGCGCGCTGAGCGAGGTGACCCCGCGGGCCCTCGTCATGCGACCTCGAAGAGCGAGGGGAGCAGCTCACCCGCCTTCCCGAGGACGATCTCGTCGAACTCGTGGGCGTTCTCCGGCCGCTCGAGGCCCACATAGAGGGTGTGCACGCGCTCGCCCATGCGACGTCGGTAGGTCATCTCGCGGACGAGCCCAGCCGCCGGGTAGACCGCGCCCGAGCTCCCAACCGTGACGAAGACGTCGGCCGCCTGGACCGCGCGCTCGATGCGGTGCATCTCGAAGGGCATCTCGCCGAACCAGACGATGTGCGGGCGCAGACGCGCGTCGCAGCGCTCGCAGCGCGGCACCTCGGCCTCGTGGAGCGCGTCGTCGACAAAGGGCTCGCGCTCGCAGGACTCGCAGCGTGTCTTTCGGAGCTCGCCGTGCATGTGGATGACGCGCGAGGAGCCCGCGCGCTCGTGCAGGTCGTCCACGTTCTGCGTGACGAGGAGGAAGCGATCGCCGAGCCTCGCCTCGAGCTCCGCGAGCGCGCGGTGCGCGGGGTTCGGCTCCGCCTCGCGCGCCTGCCGCCGACGGGCGGAGTAGAAGCGCCAGACGAGCGCGGGATCGCGCTCCCACGCCTCGGGCGTCGCGACGTCCTCGACGCGGTGGCGCTCCCAGAGGCCGCCCGCGTCGCGGAACGTCGCGATCCCGCTCTCGGCGCTGATCCCCGCGCCCGTGAGCACGACGAGCCGGCTCGCCGCCGGGAGAACCACCCGTGTCATAGGGAGAGGATAGCTGACCTCCCGGCGCCGATCGCGCTCGAGCACGAGCACGCTGGCGAGCGCGACCTGAGCCTGGCCCTCTTTCGTCCGACCGCGTCAGGGTCACGCGACGCCCCTCCATTCACGATCATGATCGCCGCTTGACCTTCAGCGGTACCTCCGAGACCCTCGAACTCGTGCTTCATGAGCACCGAAACGCACAGACCACGGCAGCAGCTCCGGCAGCAGGAGGCCGTCGGACGCGGAAAAGCGCGGCTGAAATCGCAGGAAGCGCGCCGCCGTGCCGATGAACCGCGGGCCCGGCTGAAACAGCGCCTGCAGCGGATCGGGCTGCAAGCGCACATCACCGCCGGGCCGCCGCCGGTGCTGAGCGGCGGCGTGGTGGTGCCGCTCGGCCTGGCGGCGGCGATCGCCGGCCGCATGGCGATGCCGAGCGTGTCGGGCGACAGCCAGGTCTCGACCGCGGGGCTCGCGTCGTCGTCGTGGCGATCGAGCACGAACGTGGTTTCGAGCCGGTTGACCGCAATTTCGAGAAGCTGGGCTACGGCATCGAGAGCGACGATCCGCGCACCGGCCAGCTGCGCTTCATCGAGGTCAAGGGCTGCCTCGCCGGGGCCGACACCGTGATGGTGACGAGGAACGAGGTTCCGTCCTCGCGGAACCAGTCCGGGCAGATCATCCTGGCACGGGTCGAGCTTCCTCGGCGAAGACGACCACCGAGAGCACTACCTGCGCCGGACCTTTCACCGCGAGCCGGACTTCGGAGCGTGCAGCGTCAGCTATCATCTGGCCGAACTGATCGGCCGCGCCTCGGTACCGAGCTGATATGAACGAACGCCCCGTCGTGATCCGGCGCGTCGTGCTGCGCAACTACAAGAGCATCGCCGCCTGCGACGTGACGCTGGCGCCGCTGACCTTTCTCGTCGGCGCCAACGGCGCAGGCAAGAGCAATTTCCTCGACGGCATGCGCTTCGTCTCCGATTCGCTGCGCACGTCGCTGGACCATGCGCTGCGCGACCGCGGCACGATCAAGGAAGTGCGCCGTCGCTCGGGCGGCCACCCCAACCACTTCGCGCTGCGCCTGGATTTCGCGCTCAGCGACGGCTCAGCCGGCCACTACAGCTTTCGCGTCGGGGCCAAGCCCAACGGCGGCTACGAGGTGCAGAACGAGGAGTGCCGCGTGCTGCCCGGCGAGCTCGGTGCGCCCGAGGCGAGCTATCACATCAAGGCTGGTGTCGTGGTTCACGCGTCGCACGAACGCCTGCCCGTGGTCCTTCCCGACCGGCTCGCGCTGGTCGCGGCCGCCGGCATGCCCGCCTTCAGGCCGGTGTACGACGCCCTGAGCGCGATCGAGGTCTACAACCCCAACCCCGAGCGCATCGGCGAGATGCAGCGCCCCGATCCCGGCGACCTGTTGCGCCCCGACGGTTCCAACGCGGCGAGCGTGCTGGGCAACCTCGATACCGACGCGCGCCAGCGCATCGACGCCTTCCTCGCTCGGGTGGTTCCCGGCGTGCAGTCGGTGCAGCCCAAGGTGATCGGCAAGCAGGAGACGATCGAGTTCCGCCAGTCGGTGATGGGCCAGCCGCACCCCTGGCATTTCGTCGCTGCGTCGATGTCCGACGGCACGCTGCGCGCGCTCGGCATCCTGCTCGCGATCCACCAGCACCGAGGCGGCGCGGCGGGCTCGGCAGCGCCCTCGCTGATCGGGCTCGAAGAACCCGAGACGGCGCTGCACCCCGCCGCTGCCTCGGTGCTGCTCGCCGCGCTGCGCGAGGCCTCGCGCAGCACACAGATCGTCGTCACCAGCCACAGCCCCGACCTGCTCGACAACCCAGACATCGACAGCGACTCGATCTACGCCGTTGAAGCCGAGAACGGGCTCACCCGCATCGGCCGCATCGACGCCGCCAGTCGCGAGATGCTGCGCGACAAGCTGTTCACTCCGGGAGAGTTGCTGCGGCAGAACCAGCTTGCTCCTGACCCCGACGCAGTGGCCGACGTGCGCAGCGAGAGGCAGCTCCGCCTCTTCGAGATCCACGGCACCGGCGCATGATCTTCATCGCGCCGATCGTCGAAGGCCAGGGCGAGGTGCAGGCCGTGCCCACGCTGCTGCGGCGCATCGTCGCCGCGTCGGCTGCGGGCAAGAGCATCACCGTCAACCCGCCGATCCGCGTGAAGTCGGGCTCGTTCCTCAAAGACGACGACTACTTCGGTCGCTATCTGGCGATGGCAGCCGCGAAGGCCCGGCAGCACCCCGCGGGTCATGTCCTGGTGATGCTCGACTGCGAGGACGACTGCCCGGCCAGGCTCGGACCGGATCTGCTGCGTCGCGCGCGTAGGGTCGCCGACGACGTGCCGATCATCGTCGCGCTCGCGCGGCGCGAATACGAGACCTGGTTCGTCGCCGCAGCGCGCTCGCTCCGAGGTGTGCAGGGCCTGTCGCCCGATGCCGAGCCCCCCTCCGATCCCGAAGCCACGCGCGACGCCAAGGGCTGGCTCGGGCGGCTGATGCCCCATCCCTACGACCCGATCGCCGACCAGCTGCCGTTCACCCGAGCGTTCGACCTGCAGTCGGCGCGTGGGGTAGCGTCGTTCGATCGCCTGTACCGCAAGCTCGCGGCGATCGCCGCTGCCTCGACGTGACCCTCGCCCGCAAGAAAGTGATCGAAGTCCCGCTGCTGCTGGACGCGGTCAACGCCGCCAGCGCGCGCGAGAAGAGCATCCGCCACGGCCAGCCGAGCACGCTGCGCCTGTGGTGGTGGACGGTCAGCGCGAGGCTGGCGCGCCGAGGTGGTGGGTGAAGAAGCCGATGATGCGGTCCTGCAGCCGCCGCGCGGCGTTCGGCTCGGGGACCATGTGCGTGAAGCCCGCGAGCGGGAGGAGATCGAAGGGACGGCCGGCTCGGAAGAGGGCATCCGAGAGCTTGATCGCGTGGCTGAAGTAGACGTTGTCGTCCGCGGTGCCGTGGACGATGAGGAGCGGGCTCGCGGCGTGATCTCCGGGCTCGAGCGCGGCGTAGGTGAGGGCGCTCGAGCGGTGGTAGGGGCCATCCTCGCCCTCGGCCTCGGGGAGCCCGAGGTAGCGCTCGGTGTAGTGCGTGTCGTAGTCGCGCCACTCGGTGACGGGCGCGCCCGCGACGCCGGCCGCGAACACGTCGGGCCGCTGGATCACCGCCATCGCGCTGAAGTAGCCGCCGAACGACCAGCCGTAGACGCCGACGCGCGCGAGATCGAGCTCGGGGTGGAGCGCCGCCGTGGCGCGGAGCGCGGCGATCTGATCCTCGAGCGCGACGCCGATGAAGTCGCCTCGGATCGCGCGCTCCCACGCGCGGCCGCGCCCCGGCGTGCCGCGTCCGTCGAAGGAGACGACCACGAAGCCGTGATCCGCGAAGTACTGCGGGAGCAGCCAGCGATCGCGGTCGACCATCACCTGGAGGTGGTGCGGGCCGCCGTAGACGTAGAGCAGGACCGGGTAGCGGCGGCTCGCGTCGAAGTCCCGCGGTCGCACGATCGCCGCGTGGAACCCGCGCTCGCCGACCACCTCGAAGCGGACGTTCGGCGCGAAGGGCGGCGCCTCGGCGACGGATCGGATCGACGCGATCGTCTCGCCGCTCACGCGCTCGAGGGTCACGCGGCGCGCCTCGCCCGGCGAGCGCGTGACGTGGACGAAGAGGGAGGCGTCCCGCGCGAACACCGCCTCGTGCACGGCGCCCTCCGCCGTGAGCCGCCGCGGCTCGCCGCCGCCGAGCGGGACCTCGAAGACGTGGGACTCGGTCGGATCGGCGCTCGCGCGGACGAAGACCCGATCGTGCGCGTCGTCGAGCGCGAGCAGGGCCTCGTAGCCGAAGCCGGGCGGCGTCAGGGCGCGCTCGAGCGAGCCGTCTCCGCGACGCAGCTCGAGGCGCGGCTCGCCCTCGCGCTCGCTCACCCAGAGGAAGCGCTCGCTCGCCCAGAGGAAGCGCGGGACGTCCTGGTCGAGGTTCAGCCAGGCGTCGTCGCGCTCGACGAGCAGCTCGCGGGAGGCGAGGGTCACGGGATCGAAGGCGAGCAGGCGCTCCTCCTGCTGGGCCCGATCCTGGACCAAGAGGACGGGGCCGCGCGCGGGCCAGCGCACCGTCGCGAGGTAGGGGAAGCGCTCGCGATCCCACTCGAGCCAGCGCTCCTCGGTGCGTGGGCCCGAGAGCGAGACGAGGCCGAGGCGGACGACGGCGTTCGGGTGCCCGGGGCGCGGGTAGGGGCGCGCCTCGGGGCTCGCCTCGGGGTGCATCGGATCGAGGATGTGCATCGTCTCGACGCGCGAGTCGTCGACCTCGGCGACGAGGAGCTGGCTCGAGTCGGGCGACCACCAGTAGCCCTCGAAGCGCCCCATCTCCTCCTGGGCGACGAATTCCGCCACGCCGCGCTCGAACCGTGGGCCTCGGCGCTCGGCGACGACCCGCTCCTCGCCCGAGGCGACGTCGATGACGTGGAGGCTCCCGTCGCGGACGACGGCGATCCTCGCGCCGTCGGGGGAGAAGCGCGGATCGATCGGGTAGCCGCTCATCGTGCCGAGCTCGCGCACCGAGCCGCGCTCGCCCGCGTGCGCGCGCTCGACGAGGAAGAGGCGACCCGAGAGCGGAACGAGGATGCTCGCGCCGTCGGGGGAGAGCTCGAAGCTCACGATCCCGCGGGTCGTGAGGCGCATGCGCTCGCGGCGCGCGCGCTCCTCCTCGCTCAGCGACTCCTCCGCGCCGCCGAGGACCTGCTCGGCCGTGAGGAGCACGCGCTCTTCGCCCGAGGCGACGTCGAGCGCGTAGAGGTCGTTGACGAAGGAGCGCGCACCGCTCCGCAGAAAGAGCACGGTGCTCGCGTCGGGGGCCACGACGAAGTGGCCCGGGTGCCCTTGGTTGAAGCGGTTGGTCACGGCGTACTGCTCGAGGAAGCTCGGGTCGACGATCGAGGGGGAGTCGTGCATGGGCACCGCGTGGGTTGAGCCGATCGCCCGCGCGCCTCCGCAGGCCGTCGTGCCGACGAGGAGCGCCGAGAGGGCGAGGAGCCGAGAGCGTCGCATGGGCGCGGGAGGATACCAGCGTGAGCGCGAAGGAGCGCCCCTCCGCGGGCCGAGCGCGTGAGCCGGGCTCGGAGCTCCCTCCTTCGGAGCTTCAGAAGCGGTAGAGCCCGCCGACGTGGAGCGCGAACTGGTTGGCGGTCGCGTTCGTCTCGTAGTCCTTGTTGAAGCGCGCGTAGTGCGACCACGCCTGGTGGTGCCGCCAGCCGAGCTCGAGGAAGCCGCCGAGGCCCACCTCGGTGATGAAGCGCGCGCCGGCCATCACCCCGAGGTTGAGGCCCGGCCACGCCTCGTCGCCGTGCGGCGAGCGCGCGTCGTCGTAGTCGTCCAGCATCGCCGCCGTGAAGCCGATCGGGACCGCGAGGTAGGGCTCGAGCGTGAACTCGCCGACGCGGAACGCGTAGCGCACCTCGGGGCGCAGGGAGAAGTCGATCACCCACCTCCGCTTGGCGTCGCGCTCGTCGGGCTCCATCGTGAGCGCCTCGAAGAGCGCGCCGATCCCGAAGTAGGGGCTGAGCCCGGCGACGTAGCGGAGGCCGAAGCCGGCGCTCGGCTCGAGGTCGAAGGTCGTCCGGACGGTACCGACGAACGGGTCGTCGACGCGGTAGCTGCCGTCGCCGCCGAAGCCGAAGGCTCCGTAGGCCTCGAGCGTGGAGCCGCCTCCGCCGTCCGCGCGGGCGGCGGAGCTTGGCGCGAGCGCGAGGAGCGTGGAGAGGGCGAGAACGAGGACGATGAGAGGGAGCGGGCGAGCGCCGTGGGCCATGGGGCGAGGGTAGCGAGGCGCGGGGCGGCGTCCAACCCGCTCACGAGGCGCGCAGCGTGCGCCGCGCGAGCACGTCGAGGACGAGGAGCGCGAGCGCGGCCAGGAGGACGAGCGGCGTGCGCTCGGTGTCCGCCTCGAGGCGCTCCTCGCGCGTGTGCTCGAAGAGCCGCTCCGGGTGGTCCACGAGGACCTCCCCGCCGGTGCGCTCGGCGAGCGTGCGGAGCAGCGCCGGATCGGGCTCGAGCCGCGCGTACTCGGCGGGGTAGGGGAAGACGGGGCTCGCGTGGGAGGTGCCGAGGACGACGCCGTCCTCGCGGTGGATCGCCTCGACGGAATAGGCGCCGTAGCGATCGAGCGGGAGCCTCGCCTCGAGGCGGCCCGGGGCGATAGGGGCGAGCTCCACCTCGACCGACACGCGCTCGTCCGCACGCCGATCGAGCGGGCCCTCGACGCGCGCGCGGACGGTCTCGTTCGAGCGAAACTCGTCGCGCTCGTCGAACGCGTCCGCGCTGAGCACGAGCTCGTCGTCCTCGACCCGCGCCTCGAGCGGGAGCGCGGCGCCCTCGCTCGGTCGGAGCGGGTCGCGCAGGAGCTGCGAGAAGAAGCGCGGGCTCGCGGGCCAGCGCAGGAGGTCGGCCGACCAGCGGCCGGCGACGTCGCTCGTCCACGCGACGACGCTCCCCTCGTCGAGCGGCCGCCGCGCGAGCAAGGGATCGCCGAGCTCGCTCCGGAGCAAGAGCTCGCTCGGCGCGCCGCGCGCCTGCGTGACGACGTAGCCGCGCAGGAGCGGGGCGCGCGCGAGATCGAGCCCGCGCAGGGCGTGCGCGCGGGAGGCGACCTCGATGCGCACGAGGGACTCGACGACGCCGCTCTGCCCCACGGTGCTCGCCTCACGGAGGAAGATGCGGGGGATGCTCGAGGGATCGGCCGTGAAGTAGGCGCGCCCGCCGCCGACGTCGGCGATCTCGGAGAGCAGCGTGCGGTTCACGTCGGAGCCCACGCCCACGCTCGTCACCGTGATGCGATCCCCGCGCATCGCGTGGACGAGCTCGACGACGCCGGGCTCGTTCGTCTGCCCGTCGGTGAGGAGGATCACGTGACGCGTCGCGGCGCGCGAGGCGGCGAGGTCCTGGTAGGCCGCGTCGAGGGCCGGGAAGATCGCCGTCCCGCCGCGCGGCGCGAGCCGCCCGATGTCCCGCTGGATCGCGACGCGGTTGGCCGCGCTCTGCAGGGGGACGATGCGCTCGGCGACGGTGTCGAAGCCGATGACCTCGAGGGCGTCGTCGGGGGAGAGCACCTCGGCCGTCGCGCGCGCGGCCTCCTTCGCGAGCTCCATCTTCTCGCCCGCCATCGAGCCCGATCGATCGATGACGAGCGCGAGCGCGAGCGAGGGGCTGTCGCGGCGGCGCTCGCCGTCGAGCGAGACGGGGAGGACCCGCGCGAGCGAGGAGCCCTGCCAGCCGCCGGGGCCGAACGCGCGCGGCCCGCCGGCGACGAAGAGCACGCCGCCCGCGCGCGCGAAGGCGACGAGGCTCGCCTCGCTCGACGCGGAGACCTGATCGGCGGGGGTGTCGGCGAGCACGATCGCGTCGAAGCTCGAGAGCGCGGCGCGCTCGCTCGGGAGCCCGCGCGGCGCGCGCACGTCGACGTCGAGCTCCGCCGCCTCGAGCACGCGGACGAACGCCTCCATCCGGTTCGGCTCCGGCGCGAGGACGAGGACGCGCGGGCGGCCGACGATCTCGGCCGCGCGGACGAAGCGGTTGTTCTCGGGGAAGCGGTCGTCCGCCGGATCCACGGGCTCGAGCTCGGCGCGCAGCTCGGTGACGCCGCGCTCGCCCGCCGTGACGCGGAAGCTGACGACGTCCTCGCCCGCCCTGAGATCCACCTCGCGCACGCCCTCGAGGCCGACGAGGCGTCCGTCTCGAAAGAGCCGGACGCGCGCGCGGCTCGCGCGGCTCGCGCGGACGTGGACGCGGGCGTCGAAGGGCTGACCGGCGCGGATGAGCTCGGGAAAGTCGAGGCCCGTGAGCGCGAGCTCGGAGGCGATCGGGCCCTCGAGCGGCGTGACGCTCACGCGGACGCCTCGATCGCAGAGGCTCGCGACCGCGCTCAGCGCCTGCCCGCGCGTCTCGACGCCGTCCGAGAGGATCCAGAGCCGCCGCGCGCGGCCGGGCTGATAGAGGCTCTCCGCGTAGCGCAGCGCCGAGCCGAGATCGGTCGCCGGTCGCTCGGCGTCGTGGCGCGTGAGCGCGAGCGGGGCCCCCGCCCTCGGCGTCTCGACGCGGCGAGGCTCGCCCGCGAACGTCGCGATCGCGACGTGCGGAGCGTCGCTCGTCGCTTCGCCGCGCGCCGCGAGGAGCGCCTCGACGAGCGCGCGGGCGTGCGCGAGCGCGTCGTCCGAGACCGAGGGCGAGACGTCGACGAGCACGACGCTCGAGGTGCGCGTCGTGTCCTCGCGCGTGCTCGGGCGCGCGAGCGCGAGGACGAGCGCGCCGAAGAGCAGGGTCCGCAGGAGGACCGAGAGCCGCCCGCCGAGCCGCGAGAGCCCCGCGCGAGAGCCGGCGGCGAGGAGCGGGACGAGCGGCAGCGCCGCGAGCAGAAAGAGCGCGTCGGGCGCGAGCAGGCGGAGCGCGTCTCCCGCGAGGCGCCCCTCGTCCGAGAGCGCGCGGACGAAGATCGCGATCAGCGCGGCGGCGAGCGTCGCCGCGCCGACACGCGCGAGCGCGCGCCGCGACGAGCGCTCCTTGGGCCCGAGGGCGCTCACGTCGTCCACCCGCGATGGAAGGTGATCCACTCGAACGCGAGGAGCGCGAGCGCGGCGGCGAGGAGCGCGACGTGGAGCGGCCAGCGCGCGCGCGAGGGGGCCTCGTCGGCGCCGCTCGCGGGCTCTGGCTCGGCCGTGAGCGCCTCGTCGAGCCGCTCGGCCCCCTCGATCGGCGGGAGATCGAGGCGGGACTCGTCGCTCGAGGCGAGGTTGGCCACGACGACCCGATCGGCGGCCCGCGCGTCCGTCACGAGATCGTAGACGCCGACCCGATCGAGCTCGAAGCTCGCCACGCCCGCGCGCGACGCGATCGCGATCGGCGCGGCGGCGTCGCCGCGGCGGACGAGGGTGGCGGAGGGGGCCTCGAGCCCGAGCCGGCAGACGCGGCCGCTCGCGCAGGTCGGCGCGAGCGTGAGATCGTCGGGCAAGAGGAGCGAGAGCGCGTCGAAGACGAGGATCGGCCAGGCGATCCGCATGGGGAGGTCGCTCTCTTGGACGTCGAAGGCGAGGGCGACGAAGGGGACGTCGCCACGCACGCCGGTCGCGAGGAGGGTCCCGCGGGCCTCTCCCGCGACGGACGTGTCGCCGGGGCGAAGGACGATCGGCCGCGCCGCCGCGATGTTCACGTCGCGCAGGGCGACGAAGGCGAGCAGGGGGTGCTCGGCGCGCTCGACGTCGAAGCGAGGGCGCGCGATCGGCGCGCCGACCTCCAGCCAGCCCGCGCCCGTCGGCGCGAGCGAGAGCGAGGGGAGCCGGGGCGCGATCGGCGGCGTGACGCGATCGAAGACGACGAGCTCGCGGTCGCTCGGGTAGTCGCCTCGCTCGTAGCGCGCGAGCGAGCGCTCCACGACGTCGAGGTAGGGATCGATGAGGAGCGCCGCGCCGAGGTAGAGGTTCGCGGAGCCCTCGGGCGAGACGACGAGCAGGCGCCGCCTCCGGCGCGGCGCGAGCTGGGCGTGCGCGACGTCGTCGAGCGCGAGCGCGTCGAGGGGCGCGCTCCCCTCGGGGGGCGCGAGGCGAGCCTCGATCAGCGCGTCGACGCCGACGAGGTCCGAGAAGGTGCGTCTCAGGCGCGCGCCGGGCGCGAGCGTGAGCGTCTCGCGGTGGACGAGGCGCCCGTCGCTCGCGATCGAGAGGGTGAGCGGGGTCGGCGCTGGCGCGAAGCTCGAGAGCTCGAGCAGGAGCTCCGCGCGCGTCGGATCGGCCGGGAAGCGCCGCGCCGAGAGCGCGGTGATCGCGACGTTGGGCGGCTCGCCCTCCGGCGTGAGCACGACCCGCGTCGAGACGCCGTCTTCTTCGAGGGCGGCTCGCGCCTCGGCGAGCGATCGGAGCCCGCCGTCGGTGTAGAGCTCGGCCTCGCACGGGCGCCGCTCGCGCTCGGCGTCGCGGCAGAGATCGCGCGCCCACGCGAGCGCCTCGCGGCCATCGCCCGGCGCGTCGCTCGCGCGGAGCGCTCGGATCGCGCGCGCCGCGAGCGGCGCCTCGTCGGTGAGCGGCTCGACGACGTCCGCGCGCGCGCCCGCGGCGAGGACGGCGACGCGATCGCTCGCGCCGAGCCGGGCGATCCGGGCGAGGAGGGCGCGCCGGACCCGATCGAGGCGCGTCTCGCCTCCGCCCCCCGCGAGGCGCGCCTGCATGGACGCGCTCACGTCGACGACGAGCACGAGGGTTCGTCCCTCGCCCGGCGGCGGAGCGACGCGAGGCAGCCCGAGCGCCGCGGCGATCGCGGCGGCGACGAGGAGCAGGAGCAGGAGCGAGAGCAGGCTCTTGAGGCGTGAGAAGAGGCGCGTCGTGCGCTCGTCGGGGAGGGCCCTCGCGAAGAGCGCCACGAAGGGGACGGTGACGACGCGTCGACGGCGGCGGACGAGGTAGAGGAGCGTGATCGCCGTGGCGCTGAGCCCGAACGCCGCGGCGATCTCCGGCCAGCCGAGGCCGAGGAGCTCGAGCCCGCTCACGTGAGCAGCCCTCCACGCGCGAGGAGGGAGAGGACGGACTCGTCCCACGGGACGTCGATCGGGATCGCGGCGTGGGCGACCTGCTTCTCGCGGCAGTAGGCGGCGATTCGCTGCCTCAGGCGCGCGCGCTCCCGCTCGAAGAGGGCGAGCCGCTCGGGGGTGAGGCTCACCTCGCGGCGCTCGCCCGTCTCGCTGTCGACGAGGACGAGGTCGCCCGTCCCAAGGCGCGTCGCCTCGCGGGGATCCCACACCTCGAGGACGACGACCTCGAAGCGCGCGTGGCGCAGGCGATCGATGGCGCCCTCGAAGCCCCTCGGGTCGTAGAGATCGGAGAGGAGGATCGCGAGGCCGCGGCGCTTCTCGCGGGTGACGAAGGCGCGGACCGCCGCCTCGAGATCGGTCGCGCCGTCGCCCCCCGTCGCCTCCTCCGGGTGCGCGCGCAGGTGCTCGAGGATCGCGTGGATCCGGCCCCTCCCGCGCACCGCGGCGAGGGTGCTCAGCGCGGCGCCGCTCATCGCCGTGACCGAGACGCGGTCGAGCCCCGAGAGCGCGATGAACGCGAGGGCCGCCGCGACGCGCTTGGCCACGACGAGCTTCGTCGGGCTCTCGCCCATCGTGGAGCTCGACATCGAGCGCGAGACGTCGAGGAGGAGGTGGACCGAGAGATCCTCCTCCTCCTCGAAGAGCTTGACGTAGAGCTTGCCGGTGCGGCCGAAGAGCGACGTGTTCACGAAGCGGAAGTCGTCGCCCGGCGCGTAGTCGCGGTGATCCGCGAACTCGATCCCGCCACCCTCCCGGCGGCTCCGGCGCTCGGCGCGGAAGCGGCCCTCGAAGACGCGCCGCGCGACGAGCGCGAGGCCCTCGAGCTTCCGCTCGAAGCTCGCGTCGAAGAGCGCGTCGTCGGGGCTCGCCGCGGCGCCCTTCATGCGCGGCCGCGCGCGCGCTCCGCGCTCGGATCGAGCGCGGGCACCGCCCCGAGGATGTCGTCGAGGAGCAGGTCGGTGCGGATCCCCTCCGCCTCGCCCTCGAAGCCGAGGATGAGGCGGTGTCGGAGCGCGGGCTTGAGCGTGCTCGCCACGTCGTCGAGGCCGACCGTGAAGCGGCCCGCCCCGAGCGCGCGGACCTTCGCGGTGAGCAGGCAGGCCTGGGCGCCGCGCGGGCTCGCGCCGTAGCGCACGAAGCGCCTCACGCGCTCCGGCGCGCTCGGGTGCTCGGGGTGGCTCGCCTCGAGGAGCCGGACGACGTAGTCGCGCACGTGCGGGGGGACCGGGACCTCGCGCGCGAGGGCGCGCATCGAGAGGACGTCGTCGCGCCCGAGCACGGCGGGGACCTCGGGCTCCTCGCTCCCCGTCGTGCGATCGAGGATCGCGCCGAGGGCCTCGTGCGAGGGGAATTTCACCTCGAGCTTGAAGAGGAAGCGATCGAGCTGCGCCTCGGGCAAGGGGTAGGTCCCCTCCATCTCGAGCGGGTTCTGCGTGGCGAGCACGAAGTGCGGCTCCTCGAGGCGATGCGTCTCGTTGCCGATCGTGACGGCGCGCTCCTGCATGACCTCGAGGAGCGCGCTCTGGGTCTTCGGGGTCGCGCGGTTCACCTCATCGGCGAGGACCACGTTCGCGAAGATCGGCCCCTTGCGGAACGCGAGCGCGCGCTCGCCGGATCCCGCCGTGATCACCGTCGTCCCGAGGATGTCCGCCGGCATGAGATCGGGCGTGAACTGGATGCGCGCGAACGAGAGGCGGAGCGCCTCCGCGAGCGAGCGGACGAGCATCGTCTTGCCGAGCCCCGGCACGCCCTCGAGCAGGACGTGACCACCGGCGACGAGGCAGGTGAGGACGTCCTCGACGAGGGGGCCCTGGCCGACGATGCGGCGCTCGATCGCGGCCTTCGTTCGCTCGAAGGCCGCACGAAACGCCGTCACGCGCTCTTCGAGGTGCTGGGTGGGATCGCTCGTCATCATTCCTCGCTGCTGCCCACCCGGGGCCGGATGAGCTCGAAGTAACGCTCCACGTACGCGCGGCGGCCGGGCGGCACACGATCGCGCTCCTCGGCTCCTTCGACGTAGGACGCGTAGTCCTGGTAGACGCGCTCGTAGTCGCGTGTCGCGAAGCCTCGGCTCGCGGCGCCTCGGATCACCTGGCTCCGCGTCGGGCCCTCACCGATCTCGCCGCCGACCTCGACCTGCCGCCCGCCGCCCAGGCGAGCGCTGGCCTGCTCGAGCGTGGCGGGATCGTGGCCCGCGCCGGGCCCGGCGCTCGCGCGGCGCGCCTCGTCGCCGTCGCCTCGGCGACCCTCGCCCGATCGATCGCCGCCGCCCGCGAGCTCGAGGACGCCGTCCGGGCTCCCCGCGCCGCCGAGGACGAGGAGCTCGCCGGGCTCTCCGCGGGGGGCGCCCGACCTCGACCCCTCGCTCCCCGAGCCGTCCGATCCCTCGCCGCCGCTCGACCCGCCCTCGACGCCAGGCTCGCGTCGCCGCCGGGCGGACGCCTCCGGCTCCCCTCCCTCGTCGTCGCCCGAGGGGGAGCCCTCGTCCCCCGCGACGCCGACGCGTCGCGCGCCCTCTCCGTCCTCGCCGCCGCCAGCGCGCAGCGAGAAGCGCCGCATGCGCGCGCCTCGCTCGTCGCCCTCGCCGGCTCGCTCGCTCGCGCCCCGCCGCCCCTCGTCGCCTTCGCGATCGTCTCCCTCGCCCTCGCGCGCGCCAGCCTCGCGGATCGCCTCGCGCAGCCGCTCGAGCTCACGCGCGAGCTGCTCCATCTCCTGGGCGCTCGCCTCCTCGCGCGCGCGGCTCCGAAGCGAGCGCGCGGCGCGCTCGAGGCTCTCGGTCGAGGAGGCCTCGTCGCGCGCTCCCGCCCGCTCTCGCTCCATCCGCGAGGTGGCCTCGCCCAGCTCGCGGCGCAGCTCGTCGAGCTGCCGCTCGAGCTCGGCCCTCGCCTCGTGCTCGCGCCGCAGGCGCTCGAGCTCGCGCTGGCGCTCGCGGAGCAGGCGCTGCTCCTCCTCCGGGGGCTCCTCTCCGCGCGCCTCGCGCTCGCGTCGACGCTCGAGCAGGCGCTGCTCCTCCTGCTCAGCCTCGCCGAGCGCGCGCTCGCGCGCCTCACGCTCGCGATCGGCCGCGAGCGCGCGGAGGTTCTCGACGAGGTCGCGCGCGGGAGGCCCGGCCCTCGGCGCTCGGGCGAGCGCGTCGATCGCGCGCGCCGCGTCCTCGAGGCGACCCTCGAGGAGCGCGCCGCGCAGGGCGTCGGTCGATCGCGCAGCGCGCATGCGCCGCGCGTCGCTCGCGAGCTGGGCGCGGAGCGCCTCGGCGCGCGCGAGGGCGCGGCGATCGAGGCTCGCCTCGAGGTCGGCGATGCGCTCGAGGGCATCGCGCTCGCCGATCGCGTGCGCGGAGAGCGCCTCGATGAGCGCGTTGAGCTCGCGAGACGCCTCGTCCACCTCGGGATCGGCCGCTCGCTCGCGCCGCGCGGCGATCCGCTCGCGGAGCGCGCGCAGGGTGTCGTCGTCGATCGCCACGGGCCGCTCGAGGCCCTCGAGCGTCGGCGCTGCGCTCGGCGGGGCAGCGGTCGCGAGCTCTCGGGGTCGCGGTGGCAGGGCGAGCAGCGCGAGGGAGGCGGCGAGGAGCCCGAGGGCGAGCGCGAGGGGGCGGGTCGCTCGGAGCGGGACGAGCGCGCGCGCGTCGATCCGGACCGCGTGTCGCTCGGCGTCTCGCCTCGCGAGCGCGGCGAAGGGGCTCGGATCGCGGGCGAGCGCGTGCGCGCCGGCGATCCGGCCCCCGAGGCCGAGCGCGCGATCGATCGCGACGGCGAGGCCGAGCGGCTCGATCGCGCGTGTTGCGGCGACGAGGAGCGTCGCGAGGGTGACGCCGAGGGCCAGGATCGCGACGGCGCGGGCCTCGAGGTCGGAGATCGCGCCGACGCGGTGGGCGGCCCCGAGGCAGAAGAGGCCCGCCGCGAGCCCGACGAGGAGGGGCGTCGCGGCCGCGACCGCGCGCGCGAGCCGGATCCGCCGCTCGATGTGGCGCAGGCGCTCGTCGAGCCGCTCGCTCGCCGCGCCCGGGCCTCGGGGCGGCGCCGGATCCTGCTTCGAGGCTCGATCGACGGGGCGTTCGGACACGGCGCGACTCCCGCGGAGCGTAGCTGGACGCGCCTCGCTCGACGAGGCGCTCACGCCGTGCTCGAGCGCCGCGGCCTCGAGCTGGCGGCGCGCCCGCGCTCGACGTCATCCGCTCCGCGCGGGCGCGTCTGGCTCGGCAGGAGGTCGGTGCGCGCCGATGCACTCGGCGCGCGATCGGGGCCCTGGAGACCCGTCCCACGAGGCGAAGGAGCAGCGCGAGCCCGGGCGACGGATTCGTGCCTCGAGACGCCCGGTCAGGCGATCCCGGCGCCGCGAGGCAGGTAGCCGGGGCGCGCGAGGCAGACGACGGCGTCGTAGCCGCCGAAGGCGAGCGCGTTGTTCAGGACGATGTTCACCTTCACTTCGCGGGGCGCGTTCGCGACGATCTCGAGATCGCAGGCCGGATCGGGCTCTTCGTAGTTCGTCGTCGGCGGGATGGTCCCCGTCTCGAGCGTCATCACGCAGGCGACCGCCTCCATCGCGCTCGAGGCGCCCATGCAGTGGCCGATCATGCTCTTGATGCTCGTCACCGGGACGCGGTGGTCGCCGAAGACCTTCTGGATGACGAGCGCCTCGACGCTGTCGTTGTTCGGCGTCGCGGTGCCGTGCGCGTTGATGTGGTCGACGTCCCGCGGCGTGAGGCCGCTCGAGGCGATCGCCTGCTCCATCGCGGCGATCGAGCCGGCGCCCTCGGGGTGCGGGCGCGTGATGTGGTGCGCGTCGCAGGCGAGGCCGTAGCCGCCCACCTCCGCGAGGAGCCGCGCCCCGCGCTCGCGCGCGCTCCGCTCGGACTCGAGGACGAGCATCGAGGACCCCTCGCCCAGGATGAACCCCCGTCGGTGCTTGTCGAAGGGCTTACAGAAGTCGGGCGCCATCGCGCCGAGCCGCGCGAAGCCCGCGTACTCGAGCTTCTCGATGATCTCCGCGCCCCCGGTGACGACGACGTCCGCGCGCCCCGCGCGGATCTGATCGGCCGCGAAGCCGATCGCGTAGTTCCCGGCCGCGCACGCCGCGGGGAGGGTCTGCACCATGCCGCGGGCGCCGAGGGCGCGCGCGACGTGGACCGAGAGGAGGGTCGAGCCGTAGCGCGGGATCTTGGGCGTGGGGACCGCCTCCTCGCCGCTGTGGATCCACGCCTTCTGGAGCTCGCCGAGCACGTTGGCCTCGCCCATCGTCGTGCCGACGACGACGCTCGTGCGCTCGCCCGAGAGCGCCTTCTCGCCGAGCCCGGCGTCCTCGACGGCCATGCGCGCGGCCGCGATGGCGAACGCCGACGCGCGACCCGTGCGGCGAGCCTCCGCCGCGCTCAGGAAGTCGCGGGCGCGAAAGCCCTTCACCTCGCCGGCGAGGTGGCGGCCGATCTGGGAGGTGTCGAAGAGCGAGACCTCGGAGACGCCGGAGCGCCCGGAGACGAGCGCCTCCCAGTAGGCCCTCTTGCCCATGCCGAGGGAGCTGACGACACCCATCCCGGTGATGAAGACGCGATCCATTGGGCGCGTAGGATGCGCGCCGGAGGGTGGGGGTCGCAAGCGCGCGAGGCCTCGCGCTCACAGCACGAATCAGTTGCCCCGATTCGTGCTGTTCCTTCCTTGTCGGAGGGTCTGCCCCCAGACCCTCCCTCACGCCGAGTGAATCGGCGTGAGCCTCCCTCCCGCCGAGCCAGCGCGCCCCGACTCGACAGACCACGTCGAGTGAGGCGCGCTGTCACTCCGAGGTCAGGGCTCGCCGACCGAGCGCACGTAGCAGCCGTGGCAGACGGGGACGTAGGACTCGTCGCCGCCGAGCTGGATCTGGGCGCCCTCGCGCACGGGCGCGCCGCCCGCGAGGCGGAGGTTGAACACCGCCTTCTTGTTGCAGTAGTGGCAGGTGACCTTGATCTCCTCGATCGACTCGGCGAGCTCGAGCAGCCGGCGGCTGCCCTCGAAGAGGTGGGTCTGGAAGTCGGTCCGCAGGCCATAGCAGATGACGGGGATCCCGGGATCGAGCGTGAGGGCCCAGAGCTGATCGACGAGCCTCGCCGGGAGGAACTGGGCCTCGTCGACGAGCACGCAGTCGACGCCGTCGAAGCTCCTCGGATCGAGCGTGCCGTCGGCGTCGAGCACGAGATCCGCCTCGGCGCGCAGGCCCGCGCGCGACTCCACCATGCCCACGCCGTAGCGCGTGTCGACGCGAGGCTTCACGAGGACGATCCGCTTGCTCTGCGAGCGGTAGTTGTGCGCCACGGCGAGGAGGTTGAGCGTCTTCGCGCTGCCCATCGTGCCGTGGCGAAAATAGAGCTTGGCCATCGCCCGGGACCGTACCCGATCCCGGACGTGGCGTGGGCTCGGCGGGGCCGTCGCGCGCAGGCGGGGCGCGCCGCTTCGCGCGCGCAGCCCGCGTCCGACGGGCCCGCGGGCGAGCTCGGTCGCGCGCGGGAAACAACGATGGAGATCCGCCGCTCGCCCCTGTTATGGTCGCCCCGGTGGCGCTCCTCGAAGCGCCGCTCCGCGCGCGTTGCGTTGACGAAAGGGACCCCGATGAGCGAGCTGGACCCGCGTGTCGCCGAGCTGATCACCCTCCTCGAGGCCTCGCCCTCGGACGAGGCGAAGTGGGACGAGCTCGAGGATCGGGCCGCCGATCTCCAGCGCCCCGACGAGGTGGGGGCGGCCTACCGGAAGGTGCTCGCGCCCGGACTCGACCCTGCCCTCGTCGAGCGGATCGGCCAGCGGGCGCTCGGCTTCCACGAGGAGTGGTTCGGCGAGGCCTCGCCGAACCTCGTCGAGGTGCTCGAGCGGATCCTCGCGCTCGAGCCGGGGCTCGCGTGGGCGCTCCAGCGCATCACCGTGCTCCTCACGGTGAAGGCGGAGTGGGCCGCGCTCCTCGCGCACTTCGACCGCGCGATCGCCGCCGCGGGCGAGGACACGTTCCGCAAGACCTCGCTCCTCGAGGAGGCCGCGCAGCTCGCCAAGGACTTCGCGAGCGCTCCGCGCCGCGCGATCGGCTACCTCTCGCAGCTCCTCGACCTGAGGCCGAACGACGCGCAGCTCTTCACCTCGCTCGAGCGCCTGCTCGAGCGCGAGGGCGAGTACGCCGAGCTCGTCGCGCTCTGGCGTCGCAAGCTCGACGACGAGGGCGTCGCCGCCGACACCCGCGCCCGCATCGCCGAGGTCTACCTCGAGCGCCTCGGAGATCCCGCCGCCGCGCTCGTCGAGGTGCGCTGGCTCGGCGAGGCGCGAGACGGCCGCGCGCTCGCGCTCGCGGAGCGCGTGCTCGAGCACCCGGAGGCCTCGCTCGACGTGCGCCGAGAGGCGCTGGCGCTCCTGCGCGCGGCGCACGAGGAGGCCGGACGATCCCTCGACGTCGAGCGCGTGCTCGGCCTGGCCCTCGCCCACGAGACGCGCGAGGGGGCGGTCGCGCTCCACCGCGAGCTCGCGGAGCGGATGGCCGCTCGGGGCGACGCCGCGAGCGCGTTCGCGCACGTCGCGGCGCTCATCGCGATCGATCCGAGCGACTCGGCGGCCGCGGACCGGCTCGGCGAGCTGGCGAGGTCGACCGGCGACCACGTCGCGCACGCGCGCGCCCTCGAGCACGCGGCCGAGACCGCGTCGGTCGGGCGCCGAGTGGCGCTCTGGCTCGAGGCGGCCGACGTCCGCGCGAGCGCGGGCGATCCCGAGGCGGAGGCGGCGTATCGCCGCGTCTTCGAGATGGCGGAGGCGGGCCCCTCCGTGCGCCTCGACGTCGCTCGCAAGCTGAGCGCGCTGCTCGATCGGCCCGAGCGCCGCGAGGATCGGCTCGCCGCGCTCGAGGCGCAGAGCGCGATCGAGCGCGATCCGAACGAGCGCAGGCGGGTGCTCGGGACGGTCGCGCGGCTCGCGACCGAGCTCGGCGCGCACGATCGAGCCCTCGCGGCGTGGGCCGAGCGGCTCGCCTCCGACCCGCGAGACGTCGACGCGATCGACGCGCGGATCGCCATCCTGCGCGAGACGGCGCGCTGGGCGGAGCTCATCGAGGCGCTCCGCGCGCGGCTCGAGCGGACCGAGAGCCCGGCGGTGCGCCGATCTCTCCTGCTCGACCTCGCCGACGTGCTCGACGCGAAGCTGAACGACCCGAGCGCCGCGATCGAGGCCTACCGCGCGGCCGCGGCCGAGCTCGGCGAGGAGCCGGAGATCGTCGACGCGCTCTCGCGGCTCTATGGCGTGACGGAGCGGGCCGAGGAGCTGGAGGCGCTGCTCGCGCGGGCGGTCGCGAGCGACGCCGCGCGCGCCGTCGACGTCCTCGTCCGGCTCGCCGAGGCCAAGCGCGAGAACGGGGGCTCCCCGGGCGACGCGATGCGCGAGCTGCTGCGCGCGCTCCGCCTGGATCCCTCGAACGCGAAGGCGCGGGCGGGGCTCGAGGCGTCGATGGACGATCCCGCGCTCCGCGGGCTCGCCGCCGAGGGGCTCGCCGACGCGGCGCTCGGGCTGCGCGACTACGCGGAGCTGCTCCGGCTCCTGCCCATGCGGCTCGCCGCGAGCGAGACGGCGCGCGCGAAGGTCAAGCTGCTGACGGAGGCTGCCGAGCTGCGCGAGCGGGAGCTCGACGACGCGGCCGGCGCCTTCGACGCGATCGCGAGCGCCCTCGAGCACGCCCCCGCGGAGGAGCGGCTCGAGCGCGAGCTGCTCCGGCTCGGCGCGGCCACGGGGCGCATGGCCGAGGCCGGCGTGGCGCTCTCGCGCGCGGCCTCGGCGGTCGAGGAGCGAGGGCGCTCGGCCGAGCTCCATCGCGCGGCGGCGCGCGTGCGCGCCGAGAGCGGGGACGCCGCGGGCGCGCTCGCGGACGCGCTCGAGGCGGTGCGACACGTCCCGCGCGATCGCGACACCGTGCTCCAGGTCCTGACGCTCGCCGGTCGGGTCGAGGGCGGCGACGCCCGCGCGGCGGCCGAGGCGTGGGTCGCGCACGCGTTCGCGATGCGCGCGGTCGACGAGGGCGCGACCCACGCGCTCGAGGCGAGCGGCGAGGCGATCGGCTGGGACGCGCTGACGAGCGCGCTCGAGGAGCGCGTCGCGAGCAGCGTGGCCGAGGCCCTCGCGGGCTCCGGGGCGCCGCAGCTGCGCAGCATCGGGCTCGCGGAGCTCGCGCGGGACCTCGAGAACCGCATCGCCGCCTACCACCGCGATCGGCGCGGCGACGAGGCGAAGGCGATGGCCGCGCTCTCGCGCGCGCTCGAACACGATGGCGGGCACACGGACACGCTGCGCGAGCTCGCGCGGCTCGAGTGGCGCGCGCCGGGGCGACCGCTCGTCGACACGCTCCTCGCGCTCTCGGATCGGCTCGTCGGGGATCTCGACGCGCTCCACGACGCGGCGCGCGTCGCCATCGATCCCGTCGGCGATCTCGTGCTCGCGCGCGAGGTGCTCGAGCGCCTCTTCCGCGAGGCCTCGCGCCTCTGGCGCCGCGGCGAGCGCGCGCGCGGCGAGCACCCCGCGGAGCACACGGCGCTCGACGCCCACGCCCGGCTCGTCCAGCTCGAGGTCGACTCCGGCCGCCACGATCGCGCCATCGACTGGCTGATCGAGGGCGCGAGGCTCCCGATCCCCGCCGCCGACGCGCGCGCGATGCTCCGCCGCGCGGCCGACATCGCGCGCGAGCAGCTCGGTGACGAGACCCGCGCGCTGCGCCTCTATCAGCAGGTCATCGAGGAGAGCCTCGAGGACTCCGACGCCGTCGATCGGGTCGCCGCGGTCTACGAGGCCCGCGCGCGGGTTCCCGAGCTGCTCGCGCTGCGCCAGCGCGAGCTCGAGCTCCCGCTCGAGCCGGAGCGCAAGATCGCCGTGCGGCTCGAGGTCGCGCGGCTGCTCGGTGTCCTCGAGGACAAGGGCGGTCGCCTCGACGTGCTCCGCGCGAACCTCTCGGAGCTGCCCGGCCACGAGGCCTCGATCCGCGAGCTCTCGCAGGTGCTCCAGTCGAAGGGCCGGAGCCTCGAGCTGCACGATCTGCTCTCGGCGCAGGCCAAGCGCCTCGAGGAGAGCGAGCCCGCGCGCGCGGTCGCGCTCTTCGAGCTGGCCGCGCAGGTCGCGGAGGAGCGCCTCGACGATCGCGACCGCGCGATCGCGGATCACCGGCGCGTCGTCGCGATCACGCCGTCGCCGTCGGCCTTCGCCGCGCTCGCGCGCCTCTACCTCGCGCGCGGAGACGCGGGGCAGGCCGCCGAGTGGCTCGAGCGGCTGCTCGAGGCGACGAGCGGAGAGGCTCGCGTCGGGCTCTCGCTCGAGCTCGCCGAGGCTCGGCTCGCGGCGGGGCGCAACGACCGCGCGACGACCGCGCTCGAGCGCGCCCTCTCCGAATTCCCCGACGCCGTCGAGGTGCGCGAGCGGCTCGCGGCCCTCTATCGGGCTCAGCGCTCCTTCGACGCGCTCGCGCGCTTGCTCTCGGACGGCGTGACCCGCGCGACGACGGACGCGGCGTCGGCGGAGCGCGCGCTCGCGTACGCGAAGGAGGCCGCGCTCCTCTACCGTGACGAGGTCGGCCACCTCGAGCTCGCGATCCCGATGCTCGAGCACGCCGCGTCGCTCGGCTCGCTCGATCAAGAGACCCGCTCGATCCTCGCCGAGGCCTACCGCAGCGCCGGACGGCTCGAGGACGCGAAGAGCGTCCTCGAGGAGCTGGTCAAGGAATTCGGCCGACGGCGCTCGCCCGAGCGCGCCCAGGTCCACTACGCGCTCGCGCGCGTCGCTCGCTCGGCGGGCGACCTCACGGAGGCGCTGGCCCAGCTCGACAAGGCGTCGAGCATGGACATGGGACACGCGGGCATCCTGCGCATGCAGGGCGACCTCGCGCGTGAGGCGGGGGATCTCGATCGCTCCGAGCGCGCCTACCGGGCGCTCCTCTTGGTCGTGCGTCGCCAGCCCGTCGACGCCGAGGGGCTCGAGGTCGGCGCGAGCGAGGTCCTCTACGAGCTCTCGCGGCTCGCGCGCGAGCGTGGCCACGGGGCGCAGGCCGACGAGCTGCTCGAGAGCGCTCGGGAGGCCGCGCGCTCCCACCTGCTCGAGGCCGCGCGCTTCACGCGCGTCCTGCTCGCGTGCGACGACGTCGCGCTCGCCGAGGAGATCATCGCGTCGCGACTCGAGCAGGAGATCGAGCCTTCGCCGCGCGCGCGCGCCCTCTTCGATCGCGCGACGCTGCTCGACAGGGGCAAGCACGATCGCGCGGCGGCGCTCGAGGCGCGCCTCGAGGCGATCGCGCTCCACCCCGACTCCCCGCGCGAGCTCGACGCGACCCGCGAGCTCGCCAAGCGCGCGGGCGCGACCGAGCGCTTCGCGACGGCGCTCGAGGCGATCGCGGGCAAGCACCGCCGCAAGGAGGACGCGCTCCTCGCGTCCGATCTGCTCCTGCGCGCGGCGATCGCCCTCGAGGACGACGTCCCGACCGACGGCCCCGACGCGCCCTCGCTCGCGCTCTCGCTCGAGCTCTACCAGCGCGTGGAGGCGCTCGGCGCGCGCAGCGTCGACGCGTGGCGAGCGATCGGCCGGCTCGCGCGTAAGCGCGGCGACCGCGTCGAGGAGATCCGCGTGCTGCGGCGCCTCGTCGCGACGGGCGCCGACACGGGCGGCCTCGACGGCGACGGCGATCTCGACGAGTCGCAGCGCACCGACGCCTTCTATCGAATCGCGGAGGTCGAGCTTCGATCCGAGGAGACGCTCGAGTCTGGCCTCGACACGCTCCGCGACGCCGTCCGTCGCGATCAGGACCACGCGCGCGCGGCGTCCATCGCCGCTCAGGCCGCGCGCTCGATGCCGGAGCACGAGGGCCTGCTCCTCTTCTGGGAGCGCGTCGCCCGAGACTCGGGCGAGTCGGCGTTGCTCCTCGCCTACCTGCGCCACCGGATCGAGCGCGCGCGCGGCGTCGGCGGCGGGGTCGGGCTCGACGAGATCCAGGAGGGCGTCACGCTCGCGACCGCGCTCGGCGCTGAGGACGCGATCGAGCCGATGCTGCTCGCGGGTGCGGAGGTGGCGGAGGGCGCGCTCGGGGGGCTCGCGGGGGCGCTCTGGATCCCGACGACGCTCGCGGAGCGTCGCGCGCAGGCCGGAGACGTCGAGGGCGCGATCGCGTGGACCGAGCGCGCCGCGCGCGCCGCCGAGGACGCGGGCGAGGCCTCCCAGGCGCTCGAGCTCTGGCGGCAGGTCGCGGCGCTCGCGAGCCGGGGCGGCAACCTCGCGCTCGCCGCGAGCACCTACGCGACCCTCCTCGAGCGCGAGCCGTCCGAGCGCGCGCTCTGGGCGCCGATCGCGGAGGCGTACGCGAGCCTGCACGATCGCGACGGCTACGAGACGGCCGTCCGCGTGGCGCTCGACGGACTGACCGATCCGGTCGACCGAAACGACCTGCGCGTGGCGCTCGCCGATCAGCTCCTCGGCGTCTATGGCGCCGAGGCCGACGCGATCCAGGTGCTCGACGAGGCGCTCGACGACGATCCGGATCACCTCGGGGCCTCGACGCGGCTCCTCGATATCTACGAGCGCAACGGCGAGCGCGAGAAGCTGGCGGAGCTGCTCGAGCGGCAGCTCGATCGCGCCCGCGACCGGAGCGACGTCGAGGCCGTCTCGACCTTGAGCTTGCGGCGCGGCGCGCTGCTCGAGCCGTCGCGCCGCGAGGACGCGATGGACACCTACCGCGCCGCGCTCGACTGGGCGCCCGACGACGAGCGCCTGCTCGCGGCGCTCTATCGCCTCTACGGCCCCGACGACGACCAGCTCGATCGAGCGGCGCTCGGCGAGCGGCTGCTCGGGGTGTCTTCGCCCGAGGTCGCGGGGCCGCTCGCGCTCTCGCTCGCCGACGTCCATCGCGCGGCCGAGGACGACGAGGCCGTCGGTCGGGTGCTCGAGCTCGGCTTTCGACGCGCCCCGTCGAACGGCGCGCTGCTCGCCCAGCTGACGGCGTGGCTCGAGGCGCGCGAGGACCGCGACGGTCTCGCCGAGATCGTCGCGTTCGACGCCGCGCACCGCGCGGATCCGGCCGAGCGGAGGGCGCGCATCCGCGAGGCGGCCGCGCTCTTCGTGGCGATCGGTCGGCCCGAGCGGGCCGCGGAGGCGCTCGCCGAGGTGGTCGCGGCCGCCCCGGACGATCTCGAGCTCTTCCGCGAGTACGTGAGCGCCCTCGAGGCGAGCGGCCGCGCCGAGGATGGCGTCGAGCTCGCGACGCGCGTCCTCGAGGGCCGCCAGGGCGCCGAGCGCGCGAGCCTGCTCGCGCTGCGGGCGCGGCTCGCGCTCCACGCCGACCGGACCGAGGTGGCCGTCGCCGACCTCGAGGAGGCCTTCCGGATCGCGCCGCGCGAGTACCTCGGCGCGCTCATCGAGGGGCTCGAGGCGCACCGCGACACGCTCGAGCGGGGCGGTGATCGCGACGAGGAGCGGCGCCTCACGCTGCGGCTGGTCGCGCTCCTCACGAGCGACGCGAAGGCCGATCGGGCGCGAGAGGTCCTCTCCCAGTGGGTCGAGCGCGAGCAGGACGACATCGTCGCGCTCCGCACGCTGCGCGATCTCGACGTCGTCTCACGCCCCGCCGACGCGCTCTGGGCGGCGTCGCGCCTGGTCGAGATCGAGGTCGGCGAGGCGCAGGTCGAGGCGGCGCTCCGCCTCGCCGAGATCGCCGAGCAGGCGCAGGATCCCGGCGCCGCGAGGGCGGGGCTCGAGCGCGTGTTCGCCGATCAGCCGGACGTGAAGGCGATCCGCGACGCGCTCCGCGTCATCTACGAGCGCACCGAGAGCTGGGCCGAGCTCTCGGAGCTCCTGCGCGCGGACGCCCGCGTGGAGGAGGGCGACACGCGCTTCGAGACGCTCATGCGGATCGGGGATCTCCTCGCCTACCGCGTGGGGGATCACGCCGGGGCGGTCGAGCCGATCCGCGAGGCGCTCGGCCTCAAGCCCGACGACGGGGACGCGATCGTGCTGCTCGCCGACGCGTACATGGGCTCGAACGCGCTCGCCGAGGCCGTGGAGCTGCTCAACGACGCGATCAACCAGAAGGGGCGTCGGCGCTCGCCCGCGCTCGCCGGGATGCAGCTCCGCATGGCGCGCATCGCGGGGCTCTCGGGCGACGCCGAGACGCAGCTCGAGTGGCTCAAGGTCGCGCTCGACACCGACAAGGGCAACAACGTCGTCGCCGCCGAGCTCGCGGAGCTCGCCATCGCGATGGGCGACGACGTCACCGCGATGACCGCGCTCAAGGTCGTCACGCTCCAGAAGACCCCCGGGCCGATGAGCAAGGCGCTCGCGTTCTTGCGCCAGGCCCAGATCGTCGCGCGCCAAGGCGATCATCAGAAGGCCGTGCTCTGGGCGCGTCGCGCGCGCATCGAGGATGGCGATCTGCTCGAGGCGGAGCAATTCCTGGCGAGCCTCGGCGAGAGCTGAGCGAGCGTCGGCGCGCGGGCGCGACCCTCACCCCACACGAAGGAGAGCCGTGAAGATCCACGCGATGAGCGCGCTCGAGATGAGGCGAGCGCTGGATGAGAAGGCGCTCACCTCGGTCGATCTCGTCGAGGCGCTGCTCGGGCGCCGTCGCGTCGTCGACGGGAAGGTCCACGCCTTCGTGATCGACCTCGGCGAGCGGGCGCTCGAGGAGGCGGCGCGCGCGGACAAGGAGCGCAAGGAGGCCGAGCGCGAGGGGCGCCTCGCGACGCTCCCGGCGCTCCACGGGCTGCCGATCTCGGTGAAGGAGAACATCGAGGTCACGGGGACGGATACGACGCTCGGCGTCGAGCGGCGGCGGGGCACCATCGCCACGAAGGACGCCGTGACCGTCGCGCTCGCGCGGCGGGCGGGCGCGATCGTCCTCGGCAAGACCAACGTCCCGCAGACGCTGCTCGCCATCGAGTCGACGAACCACGTCTACGGGACGACGCGAAACCCCTGGGCGCTCGACCGGACGCCCGGCGGCTCGAGCGGAGGCGAGGCCGCCGCCATCGCGTCCGGCGCGAGCGTGCTCGGCATCGGCACGGACATCGGCGGATCGCTCCGGATCCCCGCGGGCTTCAGCGGGCTCGCCGCGATCAAGCCGACCCTCCATCGCTGGTCCAACCGCGGCTCGATCGGCCTCTTCCCCGGTCAGGAGATCATCCGCTCGCAGATCGGCCCGATCGCGCGGAACGCCGCCGATCTGGCGTTCTTGCTCCGAGCGCTCGACTCGCCGCTCCACGCGCGGCTCGACCCGGAGGTGGCGCCGCTCCCGATCGGCGATCCCGCCGCCGTGCGCCTCGAGGGGCTCCGCGTCGGCGTCTACGAGGACGACGGCTTCTTCACGCCGTGCGCGTCCTCGAAGCGCGCGGTGCGCCAGGTCGCCGAGGCGCTCGAGCAGGCCGGCGCGATCCTCGTCCCCTTCGCGCCGCCCGACGCGGACGAGCACTACGCGCTCTTCGCCTGCGCGGTCACGGCGGACGGGCTGAAGACGCTCGACGGCTGGCTCGGCGCCGATCGCGTCATCGCGCCCGTCGCGCTCAACCGTCGGCTGGCGCACACGCCCAAGCGGATGCGCGCCGCGCTCGCGAAGGCGCTCGCGCTCGCGGGTGAGGGGAGGATCGCGAAGACCCTCGCCGCCGTGGGCGAGCGAGACGTCAGCGCGTACTGGCGGCTCACCGAGCGACGACAGGCGATGCAGCGCGGCGAGCTCGATCGATGGAACGAGCTGGCCCTCGATCTCGTGCTCTGCCCCGCCACCGCGACGCCCGCGCCGCAGCTCGAGAGCACCGCCGACTTCACGCCCGCCGCCGCCTACACGATGCGCTACAACGTCCTCAACCTCCCGGCCGGCGTCGTGACCGTCACGCGCGTTCGTCCGAACGAGACGGAGCGCCCCGAGCGCAGCGATCGCCTCGACAAGCGCGCGACGAGCATCCAGCGAGGCTCGGCGGGGCTCCCGATCGCCGCCCAGCTCGTCGGGCGCCCCTACCGCGAGGACGTCGTGCTCGCGGCGATGATCCACGCCGAGGCCGTCGCGAGGGCGAGCGGCGAGGCGCCGTCTTTGCCCGTCGATCCTTGAGCGCGGGCGCGATGCTATCCTCGCGACGATGAGCGACCGCCTCTTCATCTCCCAGTCGGTGCTCGATCGCTGGCTCGAAGACGGCACGGCGGATCTCGCGGGGGATCGGCTCGTGCTGCTCGCCTCGAGGCAGGAGCTGGAGCTCGCGACGGCGGTCCTCTTCGAGCGCGAGGTCACCGAGGCGGGCGATCCGCGCGCACTCCTCGGCAAGGTGAAGGATCTCGGCCAGATCGAGGCGCTCGGCGGCGACTACAGCGCGGGGACGGTGATCGTGGGGGACGAGGCCTACGAGGTGACCGACGGCTTCGCGGCCGGCTCCGTCGAGGGGGAGATCGAGCGCACGATCGACTCGCTCGCGCCGCCTCCGATGGGCCAAGGCGCGGAGGCTCCGGGCGAGGCCGAGGGCGACGTCGCACGCGAGAGCGCGAGCGATCTCGCGTCGGCGCTCGGATCGGCGACGGACGGCGAGCGCCGACGCGACACCGAGCTCGATCTCCTCGCCCGCTTCTTCCTCGAGAAGCGGTGAGCGCAGGGGACGGCGCGCCTCGGCTCGGCGCGACGAGCCAAGCGCGCGGTCAGTCCATCGGATCGGCCGGGCGCTCGGTGGCCCCAGCCGGCGCTTCGGTCACGGGGGCGGCCGGCTCGATGGCGATGCGCGCGAGCGCTCCGCGCAGCTCGGTGATCTCCTGCCGGAAGCGGCGCTGGAACTGCGTCGGGAGCATGCGCCCCGGTCCGTTCAGCACCGCGGCGGGATCGATGAAGCGCCCCCGATGCTTCAAGCCGAAGTGGAGGTGCGGCCCGGTCGAGCGGCCGGTCGAGCCGACGTAGCCGATGAGCTGCCGCTGCCGGACGTGGGCGCCTCGCGCGAGCCCGGGCGCGAAGCGTGAGAGGTGAGCGTAGTGGGTCTCGTAGCCGTCGGCGTGCTCGAGCGAGACGAGGTTCCCGTTCGCGCCGCGCTCTCCGACCCAGGTGACCTCGCCGTCGGCGGCCGCCCAGACCGGCGTGCCCGGCGCGGCGGCGTAGTCGATGCCGTTGTGCGGCGTGATCCGGCGGAGGATCGGGTGCATGCGCCGCGGATCGAAGGGGGAGCTGATGTGATCGAAGCGCACGGGGAGCCGCAGCCAGCCCCCATGGAGCGCGCGGCCGCTCTCGTCGTAGAAGTCTTCCAGATCCTCGCGCGGAGCGAAGTAGAACGCGCGCAGCTCCCCTCGCCGCTGGCTCTGGTACTCGAGCGCGTGGACGGTGCCGTAGCGCAGGAGCTGCCCGTCGACGCGCTCCTCGGTGACGATCAGCCGGAACGTGTCGCCGCTGCGTGTCTCGGTGTTGAAGTTCATCCGCCCATCGAAGGCCTCGACGAAGGCTCCGACGAGCGCGCGACCGAGCCCCAGCTGCTCGAGCGCGTCGCCGAGCGACGTCGTCACCGTGCCGCCGCGCGCGAGATCGACGCGGTCGATCGGGATCTCGACCTGGGCGCCGTGGAAGCGATCGTCCGGGCCGCGCCGCGCCTCGTAGACCTGGGTGATCCCGGCGCGGTACTCGAAGCGCTGGAGGGTGCCGTCGTCGCGGCGCTCGATGATCAGCTCGTGATCGGGGCGGCAGCGACGAAAGTCGAGGACGCCCGTGAGCGCCGTGGTGACGGCGTCGGCCTCGGCCGCGCTCAGGCCCGCGGCGTTGAGCGCGGGGCGAAACCCGGCGCTCTGGCCGAAGCGGTGGACCGCGCGCGTGCCCTCGGGGAGCTCCTCCGTCGCGATCACCGGCGAGGGCACGAAGGCGTCGGGCGGTGGGACGGCGGCGTCGACGGGCGGCGTGTAGCCGACGTGCGCGGGGACCGCGTCGGTCGGCGTCTCCGGCTCCTCCTCAGCGGTGGGCCAGGCGCTCGAGGCGAGCGCGGCGAGCCCCACGAGGAGCAGGAGCGCCCCGGCGAGCCCCGCGATCGTCCAGGCGCGACGTCGGCGCTGTCGCTCCACCTCCTCGCGGAGGAGCGGGATCCCGAGGGAGGGCAGCGGGCGCAGCGTGGGCACCGAGGGAGGTGTCTCATCGCTCGCCATGGCCGCGGAAGGTTACCGCCGCTCGCTTGGCGCGCAAACGCGCGCGGCGCTCCTCGCGAGCGCTGCGCGAGCTCGAACCGCGGCGCCGCTCGTCGCGCTCGTCGCGCGGGTCCGCGTCCGGGCCCTCGCCGTCAGCCCGCGGCGCGCGTCGCCTCGAGCGTCGCCGGGACGATCCCGCGGAGGCTGTTCAGAAACCACCAGCCCTCCACGCGGGGGACGTCCTCGAGCCGCACGACGGCCTCGACGAGCCTCCCCGACGCGATCGCGCTCGCGCGCTCGACGCCCTCGAGCAGCCCCGACGAGCGCGGCGGCGTCACCCAGCGACCCCCGATCCGCATCGCGACGTTGCCGCGGGTGCACTCGGTGAGCTCCCCCTCCTCGTCGAAGAGCACGGTGTCGAAGAGGCGCGGATCCTCGGGCGCGAACGCGTCGTAGTGGCCGCGTCGCGTCGTCTTGTGGGCGACGAATTCCCCGTGGGCCTCGGCGAGCGCGCGCGCGGCGAGCGCGAGCCGGACCGGCGGATCGTCGGGACGCCGGGGCGTGAACGGGTGCGCCTCGAGGCGCCAGCGCCCGAGCGCGTCGAGCTCGACGCGCACGCGCAGGACGCCCTCGGCGTGGGCCGAGGCGAGCGCCTCGAGCGCGTCGCGCAGGCCTCGCTCGTCCCACGGGAAGCGGAAGTGCCGCGCCGAGCGCGCCATCCGCGCGAGGTGGGCGTCGAGGTGCCGGAGCGCGCCCTGCTCGAGCCGGAGCGTCTCGAGCAGGGCGAAGGGGGCGCTCGCGCGCTCGAGGAAGACGCGCTTGTGCTGCCACTCGCGCCACTCCCCCTCGTCGCTCGAGAGCGGGGTGATGCCGCTGCCGACCCCGATCGACGCCTGGCGCCCGCGGAGGACGACGGTCCGGATCGGGACGTTGAAGGTCGCGCGGACGCCGCCTCGCGGATCGGGGCGGACGAGCCCGAACGCCCCGCAGTAGAAGCCGCGCGGCTCGGGCTCGACGCTCCGGATGAGCGCCATCGTCGTCGCGCGCGGCGCGCCCGTCACCGACGCGCTCGGGAAGAGGGCGCGAAAGACGTCCTCGAGGCGCGTCCCCGCGGGCGTGCGCGCCTCGAGATCGGACGTCATCTGCCAGACGGTCGCGAGCGCCTCGACGTGCGCGACGCGCGCGGCGACGACGCTACCCGCGAGCGCGATCGCGCCGAGCTCGCCCCGCATCTGCTCGAGCGCGAGCTCGTTCTCGCGGCGCTCCTTGGCCGACGCGCGGAGCGCCGCCGCGTTCGCGCGATCCTCCTCGTCGCTCGCCCCCCGCTTCGCGGTCCCCTTCATCGGGCGCGTGAGGATCGCGCCCGTCTCGCCCTCCGCTCCGGACCAGAAGTCGAAGAAGAGCTCGGGAGAGACCGAGAGCATCGTCTCCTCGCCGAGCGGCGCGAGCGCGGCGTAGCCCCCGGGCTGAGCGCGAGAGAGGGCCTCGAAGAACGCGCGCACCGCGCGGGGATCGATCGGGGCGGAGGCGGAGCTCGGCGGAAAGTCCGCACGAAATTGCGTCGTCAGGTTGATCTCGGCGGTGCGCCCGCTGGCGAACGCCGCGCGGATCTCCTCCATCGCGTGCTCGAAGCGCGCGCGATCGAGCGCGCTCTCGAAGCGCAGGGTGGGCGCGAGCGCCGGATCGATCGGCGGACCGAAGGGCTCGGCGGATCCCGCTGGATCGGGGGGATCGTGGATCGCGAAGAGCGCGAGGGGGCCGTCGGGCGCGTGCGTCGTCTGCGTCGCGTCGAACGCGCTCGCGGCCTCGTACCGGACGGCGCCGACGGCGAGCAGGCCGCGGCGCGCTCGCTCCTCGACGGCGCCGAGCACGGTCGGCACCTCGTGGGCCGTCCGGGCGACGAGGAGCTCCCTCGGGGCGTCGAGCCGGAGCCGCGTGCGCGGCGCGCTCGCGTCCCGTGGATCCGCGAAGTCGATGAGGGTGGGGATCGCATCCGTGGCGCGACGCTCGCTCATCGCCCCTCTTTACCGTGCGCGAGCGGCCGCGTCCTCGTCGGCGTGGACCCGCTCGTCATCGCGTGGCGCGCCTCGGATCTTCTGTGTAGGCTCGCGAGCCCGCGCGGCGTCCCTCCGCGCTCCGTCTTCGCGCTGACTTCATGACCGGCATGGATCCCTCGAACGCGTCCGCGACCTCCGACGCCCACTCCGACGAGGTGAAGCTCGGCGCTCCCGGCGCGAGCGCGCCTCCCGCTCGAGGACGTCGCGAGGCGCTGATCCTCGCTGGCGTCGTGCTCGTGCTCTCGGTGATCGCGGGCTTTCGGCTCTCCGCTTACGGCGTCTGGGATCCGTGGGAGCTGAGCGTCGCCGACGACGCGCGCCGCCTCCTCGATCACGAGAGCCTCGAGCCGGGTCGGCCTCTCCTCTCCACCTGGCTCGTCGCGCGGGCCTTCGCGATCTTCGGGGTGCACGAGTGGTCGGGGCGGCTCCCGATCACGCTCGCCTCCCTCCTGCTCCTCGCGCTCGCCGCCGGGGTCGGTCGGCTCTACGGGGATCTGCGCCGCGGCGCCTACGTCGCGATCGTCCTCGGGACGACGCCGCTCTTCTTGCTCAACGCGCGCCACATGATGGGCTTTGGGCCAGGCTTCCTCGCGTCGGCGCTCGTCTTCGTCTTCGCCTCGCTCCTCGCCTTCCCCGTCGCGTCGGCGCGCTCGCCGCGCGCGCGCGGCGGCCTCGCGATCGGCCTGCTCGGCTCCGCGCTCTTCGCCGCGGAGACCTCGGGCGTCCTGCTCGGCGTCGCGCCGCCGCTCGCCGCGGTCGCGAGCGCCGTCGTCGCGCGGCTCCCGTGGGACGGGCGCCCGCTCTCGCTCCCGACCGAGGGGAGCGCGCGGCTCGACGCGTGGGCGGGCCTCGGCGTCGTGGCCCTCACGCTCGCCGTCGTCGTCGGCACGGCCCTCGCCATCCTCGGCAACCAGGAGGGGTACTCGATCTGGACGGGGGGCGTGCCCCGAGGCCAGACGCCGCCCTCGTTCGAGATGCCGATCCAGGCGCTCTTCCACGCCTTCGCGCCGTGGAGCGCCGTCCTCCCGATCGCGGCGGGGTTCGTGATGACCTACGGCTCGGCGCGCTCGACGGCCCAAGGAGGGGGCGAGCGCGCGGACACGGCGCGGGCCATCGATCTCGCGGCCTTCGCGTGGGTCGGCCTCGCCTTCGCGGCGCAGTCGGTGCAGTCGGCGCGCTACGGAGACGGCGCGTTCCTCGCGCCCTTCGCGGTGGCGTGGCTCGTCGCGTCGTACCTGCGCGCGACCGAGGAGCGCTCGCACGGCGAGACGTGGGCGCGGGGGATCGTCGTGGCGCTGCTGGTCGGGCTCCTCGTCCGCGACTTCCACGCGTATCCGGGCTCGCCCATCGAGGGCCTCTCGCTCCGCTCGTTCACGATGCCCGAGGTCTTCAACCCGACGGCGGGCTGGGCGATCACGCTCGGGCTCTTCGGGCTCACCGCGTTCTTCGCGTTCGCCTCCGACCCGACGGGCTCGCCGAGGACGCTGATGGACGAGGTGGGCGCCAGGTCGTGGCGGGGGCTCCTCGTCCGGCTCTTCGTCCCCGTCCACCTGCTCGACGTGCAGTGGCACCGGAGCCGAGGCCATCGGGTGTGGCTCGTGCTCGGGGCGCTCGCGACGTCCGTGCTCGTCGGCTTCGGGCTCGCGGCCCTCACCCTCTCGCTCGCGGCGCGCGGCGCGGACGACGAGGACATGATGCTGCTCGCGCGCGTCTTGAGCGGCCGGATCTCGATCGGCGCCGGCGTCGTGGCCGGCGCGCTGCTCGTGCTCGCGCTCCTCATCCGCTTCGTCCCTTCGATGAGCGCGCTCCGCGCCCGCGCGCGGCGCCCCGTCGCGGTCCTCGGCGTCGTCGCGCTCGGCCTCTTCATCGGCGCGGGGATCCTGAGCGGGATCGGCTGGAATTCGCTGGCGATCCGCGTGGGCATCGCGCTCTTCGCGCTCCCCTTCGCCGTGCTCCTCGTCCTCGGCGTCGCGCGCGTCGTCTACCACGCCTTGACGACGCTCCGAGCCAACTCGCTCGTCCCGATGGTGGCGACCTCGGTCGTGCTCGCCGCCTGGTTCGTCGGGAGCTTCCACCTCCAAGCGTCCGCCCACTTCTCGCCCCGCGAGATCTACGACACCTACAACGCGCTCCACGGCGCGGACGAGCCGCTCGGCGAGTACCAGGTGGGAGGGCGTGCGGCGGCGCTCTACGCGCACGGCGAGGTGCTCGAGCTCCGCAGCGAGGCGGAGGTGCTCGAGCTGCTCGCGCGGCCGAGCCGGGTCTGGCTCGCGCTCCCCACCGAGCAGCTCGCGCAGCTCGATCGCACCTACCGTCAGCGCGCGGGGCGCCACCTCTTCGTCGCCGACGCTCGCAACGCGCGCGCCGTCCTCGCGACCAACCAGCCGATCGAGGGCCGCGCGGACGAGAATTTCCTGGCGGGCTTCGTGCTCGACGCCCCGCCGACGATCCAGCACCCGGTGAACGCGAGCTTCGATCGTCGCATCGAGCTGCTGGGCTACGACCTCGAGCTCCCGAACGGCGACTCGGTCGGGCCGGGGCAGCAGTTCACGGTCACGTGGTACTGGCGCTGTGTCGTGCCGGTGCCGGGCGGCTATCAGCCCTTCCTCCACATCGACGGCTACGGCCAGCGCCTCAACGGCGATCACGAGCCGGTCGACGGGCGCTACCCGGTGCGGATGTGGAGCGAGGGCGACGTCGTCGTCGATCGCCAGGAGCTGCGCGTGCCGGCGAATTACCCGCCCGGCGACTACACCTTCTTCATCGGCCTCTACTCCGGCGAGAGCCGGCTCGAGGTCGTCGAGGGGCAGAAGGACGACGCGAACCGCGTCATCGCGGGCCGCCTGCGGGTTCGCTGAAAGCGCCCCGATCCGTCGGCCATGGCGCTCGGGCGCGAGAGCGCGCATCCTGCCGGCTCATGACGACTCGGGTCGCGGTCCTCGGAGCCACGGGCTACACCGGCGCGGAGCTGCTCCGCCTCCTCGTCGCGCACCCACACGTCGAGCTCACCGAGATCGTCGGGCAGAGCAAGGCCGGCAAGCCCATCGCCGACGTGCTCCCGTCCTTCGCGGGGCGGCTCGACGGAGTGGTCGCGAGCTACGATCCGGCGCGCATCGCCGCGCGCGCGGACGCGGCCTTCGCCTGCCTCCCGCACGGCGCGAGCGGGGAGATCGTGCGCGAGCTCCACGAGCGGGGCGTGAAGGTGCTCGACCTCTCGGCCGACTTTCGGCTGCGCGATCCGGAGATCCACGCCGCGTGGTATGGGCACGACGCCTCGCCCACGCTGCGCGAGCGCGCGGTCTATGGCCTCCCCGAGCTCTTCCGCGACGCGATCCGAGGCGCGAGCCTCGTCGCCGTCCCCGGCTGCTTCCCGACCTCGTCCACGCTCCCGCTCGCGCCGCTCCTCGAGGCGGGCCGGATCGAGGAGGGGCCCCTCGTGATCGACGCGAAGACGGGCAGCTCCGGGGCGGGGCGATCGCCGAGCGAGCGGACGCTCCACGCGGAGCTGACCGGCGGGATCCGCGCCTACAAGACGTGTGGGACGCACCGGCACACGCCGGAGATCGAGCAGACGCTCTCGCGCGTGAGCGGCCGCGAGGTCCGCGTGAGCTTCATCCCCCACCTCGCGCCCATGACGCGCGGCATCCTCGCGTCCGCGTACGTCCGCCCCAAGCCGGGGCTCGACGCCGAGGCCGCGACCGCGCTCGCCCGCGCGCGCTACGCGGGCTCTCCGAGCGTCCACGTCCTCGATCCAGGCGCGTGTCCCGACACGCTCTGGGTGCGGGGCTCGAACCGCGCGCTCCTCTCGTACACGCTCGATGAGCGCACCGGCTGGCTGCTCTGCCAGGGCGCGATCGACAACCTGGTCAAGGGCGCGTCGGGCCAGGCCATCCAGTGCTTCAACCTCCTCTTCGGGTACGACGAGGGGACGGCGCTCGAGCATGTCGCCACGTGGCCCTGACGAGCTGAGCGTGCCCGGAGGCTCTCCGAAGAGGCAGGCATCGGGTCGCTCGTGGGGCGCTGGCGAGGCGGCGCTCGAGACCTACGCTGAGCGCTCGAGGAGCGGACGGTGAGCTACAAGGACTACTACGAGGTGTTGGGGGTCGCGCGGACGGCGTCGAAGGACGAGGTCCAGAGCGCGTACCGAAAGCTCGCGCGCAAGTACCACCCTGACGTCAGCAAGGAGCCGAAGGCCGAGGACCGCTTCAAGGAGGTCAACGAGGCCTACGAGGTCCTGAAGGACGAGAAGAAGCGCGCCCTCTACGACAAGTACGGATCGACGTGGAAGGCGGTCTCCGAGGGCCGAGCGCCGCCCCCCGACATGGGCGATGTGCGCTTCGACTTCGGCGGGGCCGGCGGGGGTGCCTTCGATCCGCGCGATCTCGGCTCGATCTTCGAGCAGTTCTTCGCGCAGCGCGGCGCGGGAGGGGCGGGCGGCTTCGACTTCGGCGCGGCGGGCTTCGGCGGCGGGCGCCGCAAGGCGCGGGGGCCGATGCGCGGCGAGGACGTCGAGGCGGCGCTCGAGCTCGGGATCTCCGACGCCTACGCCGGCGGCTCGCGCGAGCTCGGGCTGACGGACGCGAGCGGGAACGTCCAGCACCTCACGGTGAAGGTGCCCGCGAAGGTCCGCGCGGGTCAGAAGATCCGGCTGAAGGAGAAGGGGCACGCCGGCCGCTTCGGCGGCCCCGCGGGCGATCTGCTCCTCGAGATCAAGCTCGCGTCGGACGAGCGCTTCCGGATCGAGGGCGACGCGCTGCTCACGACCGTGCCGATCACGCCGTGGGAGGCCGCGCTCGGCGCGAGCGTGGAGGTCCCGACGCTCGACGGCGTCGTGCGCCTCAAGGTCCCCGCCGGGAGCTCGTCCGGTCGTCGGATCCGGCTCCGCGAGAAGGGCTACCCCCGCTCGAGCAGCGAGCGCGGCGATCTCTACGCCGTCCTCGAGATCCGCGTGCCGAGCCCGCTCGGCGAGCGCGAGCGCGAGCTCTTCGAGGAGCTCCAGCGCGTCTCGAGCTTCAAGGCGCGATGAGGCGCGGCGCGCGACGACCATCCTGGTCCGCGGGGGCGACGCTGCTCCTCGTCGGGCTGCTCTCGAGCTGCGGCGGTCGGACGGCGGAGCCCGCGCGGCGCGAGCCCTCGGGCGTCGAGGAGGGAGCGCCACGCGAGCCCCCCCCGACGCCGCGGCGCGTCGGGGGCGAGGGGCCGGCGGACGAGGGCGCGAGCGAGCCAGCGCGCGCGCCGCGGCGCGTCGAGGTCGAGGACGAGCCCGGATCCCGCGCGCGACGCGAGCGCGTGCCGCCGCCTCCGATCGAGCCGCCAGGCCACTGACGGCGTGCCTCGGCGGGGCGGATCACGTCGAGCGAGGCGCCGTCAGCGCGTGCTCGTCGGCACCGCGTAGCGGACGAGCCGCGCGCTCTTCGCGTCCACCCACGTCGTCGTCTCGTCTCCCGGCTCGACGAGGAGCGACTCGTGCGCGAGCTGGAGCAAGGCGTGGATGCGCGCGCGGGCCGCCGCGCCCGCGATCACCTCGTGCTCGTCGCTCTGGGACCACCGGCTCGCCATCGGGTGCCCCTCGAGCGCGGCGAGGTGCGAGGCGTCGTTGAACGACGCGAGCGCGCGGATCCTGCCGCCCTCCGCGACGAGGCGCGTGATGGACGTGTTCGAGACCCCCTCGAGCGCGCGTCGTCGGCTCACGAGCCCGAGCGCGTGACGGACGAGCGCTCGCACGCAGCCTCCGTGCATCACGAGGAGGATCCGGGAGGCGCCCGGCCGCTCCTCGAGCAGCGCCGTCACCGCGCCGAGGACGCGCGCCTCGAAGCCCGGGAGCGACTCGCCCCTGCCGCCGACGGGGCGGTCCTCGCCGCGGATCATCGCGCGCAGGTGATCGCCGAAGCGCGCCTGGGCCTCCGCGTGCGAGATCCCCGTCATGTCGCCGACGTCGATCTCGCGCAGGCCCGAGCTCGCCTCGAGCGAGGCCTCGAGGCCCGCGGCGCGCTGGGCCTCGACGATCGCCTCCGCCGTGGCGCGCGCCCGCGAGAGATCGCTCGTGACGACGAGATCGAAGGGCTCGGCGCGCAGGCGCTCGCCGAGCGCGCGCGCCTCACGCTCGCCGCGGGGAGAGAGCGGGACGTCCGCCTGCCCCTGCCAGCGGTTCTCGGCGTTCCAGATCGACTCCGCGTGGCGCACGAGGACCAGCGTGCGCTCCCTGTCTCGTTCGGCTCGCTCGCTCATCGTACTCGAGGAGCGGTAGCAGCCCGGGGGCCCCTTGGCGACTCGCTCCGCCGAGGCGGCTCGAGATTGCGTACTCTCCACCCGTGACGTCCCTCTCGATCCGACACGTCGAGAAGAAGCTCGGCGGCGCGCCGATCCTGCGAGGCATCGATCTCGACGTGCGAAACGGTGAGCTCGTCGTCCTGGTCGGCCCCTCGGGGTGCGGCAAGAGCACGCTCCTGCGCACCGTCGCGGGGCTCGAGCTCCCCGACGCGGGCGCGATCCACATCGGCGATCGCGACGTGACGCGCCTCGCGCCGCGCGAGCGTGACGTCGGGATGGTCTTCCAGAGCTACGCGCTCTATCCGCACCTCACCGTCCGCGAGAACCTCGCCTTCGGGCTCACGCTGCGGCGCGAGAAGAAGGAGACGATCGACGCGCGCATCGCAGAGGTCGCCTCCACGCTCGGCCTCGAGGCGCTCCTCGAGCGCTACCCGCGCGACATGTCGGGCGGGCAGCGCCAGCGCGTCGCGATGGGGCGCGCGATCGCGCGCCGGCCGAGCCTCTTCCTCTTCGACGAGCCGCTCTCGAACCTCGACGCGGCGCTCCGCGCCGAGGTCCGCGTCGAGATCAAGCGCCTGCACGCGCGGCTCTCCGCGACGATGCTCTACGTGACCCACGATCAGGTGGAGGCGATGACGCTCGCCGATCGGCTGGTCGTGCTCTCGGGGGGCGTCGTCGAGCAGGTGGGGCCGCCGCTCGAGGTCTACGCGCGCCCGAAGAGCCGCTTCGTCGCGGGCTTCCTCGGGAGCCCGGCGATGAACTTCGTCGCCGTGCGTCGCGAGGGGGACCGCCTCCGCGCGGCGGGGGTCTCGCTCGAGGTGCCGAGCTCGCTCGAGACGCCCACCTCGCTCGCGCTCGGCGTGCGGCCGCACGACGTCCGCGTGGCCCGCGAGGGCGATGGGAGCGCGGCGCTCTCGCTCGTCGTCGACGTCGTCGAGGCGATGGGCTTCGAGGCGTACGCGCACGGCCGCCTCGAGGGGAGCGAGGACGCGTTCGTCGCCCGGCTCGAGGGCAGCGCGGCGGACCGCGTCGAGCCGGGGCTTCGCCTCGCGCTCGACGTCACCCACGCGCACCTCTTCGACGAGGCGACGGGGCGCTCGCTCGGGAGCGTCTCGCCCGCGGGAGGCGAGCCGTGAGGGCCTCGCTCGCGCCGCGATCGCCCGCTCCCACGCTCCTCGCGCTCGGCCTCGCGCTCCTCGCGCTCCTCGCGTCCTCTGGGGCGCGAGCCGACGACGCGCCGGCGCGCCTCGTCCTCTGGCACGCGTACGGTGAGAGCGAGGCGCGTGGGCTCGAGCGCGCGGTCGACGCGTTCGAGGCGCGCGAGGCGCGCGCGGGCAGGCCGGTCCGCGTCGAGGTCACGGCGATCCCGTTCGGGGCCTACGCGACCAAGCTCCAGACCGCGATCCCGGCGGGCCACGGGCCGGATCTCTTCATCGACGCCCACGATCGCATCGCGACCTACGTCGAGGCGGGGCTCGTGCGCGACTACGGCGCGCTCGCGCCCGAGCTCGCGAGCGACTTCGAGCCCTCTCTGCTCGAGGTGCTCCGCTACGAGGGCGCGCTCTTCGGGGTCCCGCTCTCGGTGAAGAGCCTCGTCCTCTACGTGAACCTCGATCTGGCGGGTGACGCGAGGCTCGATCGCGTCGAGGACTTCGAGCGCCTGCTCGATCATCGCCCCGAGGGCGTCGTCCCGCTCGCGTGGGAGATCGACTCCGCCTACGCCGGGGCCGCGCTCTTTCACGCCTACGGCGCGCGCTACCTCGACGACGAGGGGCGCTACGCGCTCGAGGGGGAGCGCGCGGAGCGGGCGCTCGAGCGCATGCGCGCGCTCGTCTCGGAGGGGGCCGTCCCCGAGGAGAGCTCGGGAGAGCTCGTGCGCAACCTCTTCCGGAGCGGGCGCGCCGTCGGCGCGGTGAGCGGGCCCTGGCTCGCGCCCGATCTCCCGCGCGAGCTGCGCTGGGCCGTCCGGCCGCTGCCGCGTATCGAGGCCGAGGGCGAGGACGCGCGCCTCGTCCCCTTCTCGACGATCGAGGCCGCCTTCCTCGTGGCCAGGGCTGGGCAGCGCGACGCGGCCGAGCCGGCGCTCGCCCGCTCGCTCGCGCTCTTTCTCGCGGGGCGGGAGGGCGCGCTCGTTCGCGCGAGGGAGGGCGGGCACGTCGTCGCCTCGCGCGCGGCGTGGGAGGATCCCTCGCTCGCGCGCGAGGCGCGGCTGCGCGCGTTCCACGACGCCGCGATCGAGGCGCGGCCGATGCCGACGCATCCGCACATGAGCCGCGTCTTCGGGCCCGTCGATCGCGCCATCCGGAAGGTGCTCCGGGGGGACCTCGCGCCGCGCGAGGCCCTCGTCGAGGCTCGCCATCGCTTCGAGGACGAGACGCGCCCGCCGCCGCCGCCGCGCGATCCGACGTGGGCGCTCGTCGCCGTCTCGAGCGCGCTCCTCCTCGTGACGCTCGCGCTCGCGAGACAGATCACGCGGGCGGAGGTCCGCGCGGCCCTCGCGCGCTCGCTCCCCGCGTACGCGTGGATCGCCCACGCGTTCGTCGTCATCGTGCTCCTCGTCGTCCTGCCGCTCGCCGTCGGCGCGCTCGCCTCGTTCTTCGCGGGGGAGGGCGCCGAGCTCCACTACGTCGGCGTCGCGAACTACGTGGACATCCTCAGCGCGCGCGGCGGCGATCTCCTCGGCCACGGGAGCTTCTGGGTCGTCCTCGCCGTGACCGTGCTCTGGACCGTCGCGAACGTGAGCCTCCACGTCGCGATCGGGCTCGTCCTCGCGCTCCTCCTGTCTTCGCCGCTCCTGCGCCTGAAGGCGCTCTACCGCCTGCTCCTCATCCTCCCGTGGGCCGTGCCGAGCTACGTCACGGCGCTCGCGTGGCGGGGCATGTTCCACCGCCAGCTCGGCGCCGTGAACGCGCTGCTCGACGTGGTCGGGGTGCCGCCCGTGAGCTGGTTCGCGCACTTCTCGACGGCCTTCGCGGCGAACGTGGCGACCAACGTCTGGCTCGGCTTCCCGTTCATGATGGTCGTGACGCTCGGCGCGCTCACCGCGATCCCGAAGGATCTCTACGAGGCGGCCGAGGTCGACGGCGCGGGGCCGCTCGAGCAATTCCGCTCGATCACGCTGCCGCTCTTGCGCCCCGCGCTGCTCCCCGCGGTCGCGATGGGCGCCGTGTGGACCTTCAACATGTTCAACGTCGTGTTCCTCGTGAGCGCGGGCGAGCCCGACGGATCGACCGAGATCCTCGTCTCGGAGGCCTACCGCTGGGCGTTCACGCGCGGGCACCAGACGGGGTACGCGGCCGCCTACGCCGTCCTCATCTTCGGCATCCTCTTGCTCGCGACGCGGCGGAGCGGCGCCGGCGCGAGGGCGCGGCGCCGCGAGGTAGGGGCATGAGCGGCGTGGGGCCCATCGCTCGGCGTGGCGCGACGCTCCGCGCCTGGCTCACCCACGGCGTGCTCGTCGCGGCGGTGATCTTCGCCACGTATCCGATCCTCTGGGTCGTCGCGCTCGCGTTCTCGGAGGGCATCGTCCCCGAGGCGCGCGCGCTCCCCGTGCCGACGAGCGTCTCGCTCGATCACTTCGCGGCCGTGATCGGGCGGACGGACGCCGAGGGGCGGCTCCTCTTCCTCCGTCAGCTCGCCAACTCGAGCGGCGTCGCGCTCGCGACGGCCGCGCTCGCGATCGTCATCGCGACGCCCGCGGCCTACGCGCTCTCGCGCTTCGACTTCGTCGGCAAGGACCTCTCGATGAGGAGCCTGCTCGCGACGCAGATGTTCCCCGGGGTCGCGGCGTCCGTGCCGCTCTATCTCCTGCTCGACGCGCTCGGCCTGCTCGACTCGTTGAGCGGCCTCGTCCTCGTCTACGCGACGAGCGCCGTGCCCTTCGCCCTCTTCCAGCTCCGCGGCGCCTTCGACGCGATCCCGCGCGAGCTCGAGGAGGCGGCGATGGTCGACGGCGCCACGCGCTTCGGGGCCTTCCTGCGCGTCGTCGTCCCGGCCGCCCGGCCCGCCCTGGCGATCACGGCGCTCTTCGCGTTCATGCGCGCGTGGAACGAGTTCGCGCTCGCGGCGACGTTCCTCACCCGCGAGGAGCACTACACGCTCCCGATCCTGCTCCAGAGCTACGCCTCGGAGCACGACGCGAACCTCGGCCACTTCGCGGCCGGCGCGATCCTCGTCTCCCTGCCGGTGATGGTCCTCTTCTACGCGCTCCAGCGGCAGCTCGTGCACGGCCTCGTCGCCGGCGGGGTCAAGGGCTGACGGCGCGCTCCGCTCTGCTCCACGCGACGAGGCGATCGCCGTCGCGCGGTCAGGGCGGAGGGGCGAGCTCGAACGTGATCACGAGCGCGTCGTCGGCGCGCAGGCGCGCCCAGGTCGACGTCGTGTCGATCGGGTCGAAGGCGGCCTCGAGCGCGCCCAGGCGCGGCGACCGGATCGCCTGCCACTCGAGCGCGGGCACGACGAGGCCCTCGGGCGCGGCGACGCGGAGCGGGGTCCGCCCGAGCCGCTCGACGCTCAGCGCGCGGAAGCGAGGATCGTCCTGGACGGGCGCGAAGAGCGTCTCGCTCGTGCGCGCGCGATCGTCGCCCGCCGCCTGCATCACGAAGCGCGCCCAGCGCGCGAAGTGGAGCATCGCCTCCTCGTGCGGCGCGACGGCGTCCGAGAGCCGAGCCGCGGACGACGCGCGCGATCCGCACCCCGCGAGCAGGAGCGCGATCACGACGCCGAGCGCGCCGAGCGCGCGAGCGAGGGCGCGCGTGGGCTCGAGCGGCTCGACTTGGCGCGTGAATCGAGACAACGAGAGGCTCCGAGGGTCTGCGAAGTGGCGCTGATCGAGTTCAGGGACGTCAAGAAAGCGTTCGGGCCGAAGGTGGTCTACGAGCGCCTCGACCTCGACATCGAGGCCGGCGAGGCGCTCACGATCATCGGGGGCTCGGGCATGGGCAAGAGCGTGATGCTCAAGCTCCTCATCGGCCTCTTGCGCGTGGACGCGGGGACGATCCGCTTCGACGGCGAGGAGATCCAGGGCAAGGACGAGCGCGGCTACGCCGCCGTGCGCCGCCGCGTCGCGATGGTGTTCCAGAGCGCGGCGCTCTTCGACTCGATGAGCGTCGCCGACAACGTGAGCTACGGGATCCGCGAGCACGATCGGCTCCCCGAGCGCGAGATCCGGGACCGCGTCGCGCGCGCGCTCCACGACGTCGGCCTACCCGACGCGGCCGAGCTGATGCCGAGCGAGCTCTCCCAGGGGATGCGCAAGCGCGTCGGCCTCGCCCGCGCGCTCGCGGTGCGGCCGGAGGTGCTCCTCTACGACGAGCCGACGACGGGGCTCGATCCGGTGTCGACCGAGCGCATCAACGCGCTCATCGTCGAGACGAAGCGCCTCTACAACGTCACGTCGGTCGTCGTCACCCACGACATGGCGAGCGCGTTCCAGGTCTCCGATCGGATCGCGATGGTCCACAAGGGGTTCATCATCGCCGCGGGGAGCGTCGAGGCGATCAAGCGGGTGGAGGATCCGCGCGTCCGCGACTTCATCGAGGGCCGCCCGCCCGAGACCGACGACGTCGCGACGCTCATGCGCTATGGCGGCTGACGGCGCGCCCCGATCGGCGCGACGCGGCGGCTCGCGCTCGCGAGCGGGTCAGCGTGCGCCGCGCTCCTCGGCGCGAGGCTCCGGCCGGGGAGGGGGCGGTGACGCCTCGTCCTCGCGGATCGAGTAGCGCACGAGCGCGCGGAGGATGTCGCTGCGCTCGACGTTGCCGACGATGCGCCGGACGTCCTCGTACACCGACGGATCGACCAAGAGCGCGCCGATCGTCCCGCGTCCGGCTCGGACGTCGTGGACGATCGCGCGCACGTCGGCGCTGATCGCGCCGAGGTTCGCGAGGAGCGCGCCGCTCTCGTCGCCGTAGAGCAGCGTGTGGAGGTTGCCTTCGCCCGTGCGCGCGTCGCGGAGGAGCGTCGCCGCCTCGTCGGCGGTGTCGGCCAGGCTCGCGACGAGCCGCGCGCCATCCGGATCGTAGATGAGCCGATGGGCGGTGCCATCGCCGGTCGCGATCTCGTCCGTGATGAGGCGGACGTTGCGCGCCGTCCGCGCGAGCTCGGTCGAGGCGAGATCGATCGAGCCGAGCGTGTGGGAGATCTGGTTGGCCATCTCCGGATCGGTGAGGAGGCGATGCACGGTGCCGTCCTCCTCGCGCGCCATCCGCGTGAGCTCCGCGATGTTGTGGCTGATCGCCCCGAGATCCCGGCGAAATTGCTCGTCGGCGAGCGTCGCGGTGAACTGGCGGACGTTGTCGACGGCCGGGCGCGCCTCGTCGACGATCTCGCCCGCCCTCGCGAGCGCGCCGAAGAGCCCTCCCGACTCCTCGGAGCGCAGGATCGCGTTCGCGGGCAGCGAGGGCCCGGTGCCGGGCGAGATGTCGACGAGCTTGTCGCCGAGCAGCCCCTTGCTGCCCAGCGTGACGACGGACGTCGCGGTGACGAATTGCGTCTGAGCCTCGCTGACGTCGAGCAGGACGTCGCAGCGCCCGTCCTCCCGGAACTGGATGCCTCCGACCGTGCCGACGTCGAGCCCCGAGATCCGCACCGGCGAGCCTGGGCGCAGCCCATCGACGTTCGCGAAGACGGCGACGTATCTGCGCTTGGAGCTGAAGAGGGCGCTCCGATCGCCCAGCGTGAACGTCACTGCGGAGCCGACGAGCAGCGCGAGCGTCACGAAAATGCCGACCCGAAGCTCGAGCGAGCGACCCTGACTGGGCATCGCTCGCGGGTGTAGCCCGCGCGGGGCCTCTCGCCAATCCGAGCGGGGCGTTCAGGGGTCGATCGCGGCCGTCGCTCGATCCAGCTCGTGGACGAGGAACGCGTCGAGGGCCGCCGCGGGCGTGTGGGTCCCCTCCTCGATCGACAGGGTCGCGTCCCAGCCCTCGGCTCGGAGCGCGTCGTAGATCGCCTCCGTCGGGCCGAGCGGGACGCGCTCGTCTTCGCGTGCGTGGAACCCGTGGATGGGGACGGCGCGCTCCGGCGGGGCGGGCCGGACGCGCGAGGGCGCGAGCCAGGCGGCCATCGGCACGACGAGCGCGAAGAGCTCCGGGTGCTCGAGGCCGAGGACGAACGCCTGGTGGCCGCCCTGCGAGTAGCCGACGAGGACGGGCGCGCCGGCCGTGGGGCGCGCGAGCCGGACGACGCGCACGAGCTCCGCGAGGGCGGGCACGTTTCGCCCGAGATCCGCGTCGAGCTCGTCCGGTCGGTCGTCGAGGACACGGACCGGCGTCCACGCGTGCTCGTCCCCTTGGAGCGTGATCGGGCCCTCTGGCATCACGAGGCGGATCGGCCTCGCGAGCGCGAGGTAGGCCCCGACGGGAGGGCGCGGATGATCGGCGAGCCCGTGGAGCTCGACGACCAGCGGGAGGCGGCTCTCCACCTCGTCCGTGCCGATGACCGCCTCGAGGAAGCGGGTCGCGCCGACGCGCGCCCAGCGGGTCCACACCGGCTTCGGGGCGGGGCTCGGCTCGAAGCCGGCGATCGCCGCGCGCGTCGCCGCGTCGAGCGAAGGGCCGCTTGCGCAGGCGCCGATCGAGAGCGCGGCGAGGAGACACACGAGGCCTCGGCCGCGAGCCGGAGATGGGACCATCGGCGAGCGAATAACACATGCGAGGGGGCCGTCGATGCGACGCCGCGGCGCGCGCCCGCGTGGGCTGTTTCCTCGCCAATTGGGCCGGTTTTTTGATCATCGCCCCCGCTTCCGTCATCTTCGGAGGGAGATCGCATGCCGCTCGAGCCCCCCGATCCTGGCCGCCCGCGCCGACGCCCGAGAGGGCGCGCGGCCGCGCTCGCGCGCGCGACCGCGGCGCTCCTCGCGTGGGCGGGCGCGACGAACGGCGCGCTGGCTCAGGCTGATCCGAGCGAGGCCCTGCTCTGCGTGGCGCCCACGCCGAGCCCCGCGATGTGTCTCGCGAGCGGGCCGATCTCGCCCGCTTGGGCGAGCGCGGACGAGGCGGCCCCGCCGAGCGAAGGGCCGCGCTCGTCGCTCATCGCGGATCGTCTCGAGCTCGCCGACGTCGAGGCGACGCTCGCGCGCTGGGCGCAGCACCGCAACGAGGCGCCGCTCTCGGCGCGGGATCCGTCGAGCTGCGCCCTCGAGCGCGCGCTCGCGAGCCCGAGCTCGCCCGTCGTGGCGCGCGCGCGCGTGCTGCGCGTGCGCTGCCTCCTCCTCACGGACGATCCGAGCGCTGGCGCCCAGCTCGAGGCGCTCCTGCGCCTCTACCCGGAGCTCCCTGACGCGCTCTCGCTCCGGCTCGAGGCCGGCGCGGCCGAGCTTCGCGCGGGTCGGCGCGCGTCGGCGGCGCTCGCGCTCCGAGCGATCGATCTGGAGGCTCCGGGGAGCCACGAGGCGCGCCGCGCGCGCGAGCTGCTCGCCTCGCTCCGCGACGCTGGCGTCGCGGTCGCGCCGCTCTCGCCGCGCGAGGAGGTCGATCGCGCGGGTCGCCTCGTCCGCGCTGGGCCGCCGGCGCTCGCGAGCGCGGAGCTGGCCCGGCTCCGCGAGGCCGAGCTCCCAGCGCTCCTCGCCGCGCAGGTCCTCGTCTACTCGTCGCGCGTCGCGCGAGCGGAGGCGCGCTTCGACGAGGCGGATCGCTTCGATCGAGCCGCCCGCGAGCTCGATCCCCGGCTGGCGCAAGGCGCGCGCGAGCCGCTCTCGACGCCGACGGCGCTCGACGTCAGCCAGGGGCTCCGCGCGCTGCGGCTCGAGGCCTTGGTCGACGAGGCGGCGACGGCGCCGGCGCGCACGCGCGCGCTCCGCGGCGCGAGCGCGGCTCGGCTCCTCGACGCGATGCGGATCGTGTCGCGCGCCTCGCTCGGGCCCGCGGCGACCGCGCTCGTGATCGAGGCGACGCGGCGGACGAGCGTGCCGTGCGCGACGCGCTTCGAGCTCGCGGTGCTCGGATCGGGGACGGCCTCCGGCGACGCGCTCGTCCCCTTGCTCGAGCGCTGCGTCGACGACGGCGCGTACGGCCTGAGGGCGCGCTATCTCCGCGCACGCGCCCTCGAGCGCATGGGGCGCGGCGACGACGCGATCGACGCGTACCGCGACGTCGTCGCGCGCGATCAGGGCTCGACCGGCTTCTACGCCCTCTGGGCGGGCCAGCGCCTCGTCGCCCTGGGTGCGCCGCTCCCGGCGCCGACGCCGCCGAGCGCGTCGCGGAGCGACGGGGAGACCATGTCGGCCGAGGACGCGATCGCGAGCCTCGACGAGCTCGCCTCGCGGCACGGCGCCTCCTACCCGTGGCTCGAGCGCGCGCGTGAGCTCGTGGCGCGCGGAGACCGAGCCGGGGCGCGCGAGGAGCTCCACGAGCTCTACATCGCCTGGCTCGACGCGCGCGGGCGCGGGTCGGTCCGAGCGGGGGTCGAGGCCGTCTATCGTGGCGCGAGCCGAGAGCGGGCGAACGTGTCCCCGGCGCTGCGAAGAGCGCGCCGCGCGCTCGAGGGCGCCGACCTCGCGAGCCTCGCGCGCGTCTCCCTCGCGCTCGGCGAGGTGGGGCTCGCCATCCGGTTCGGCGGGGTCGTCAGGGCGAGCGATCGCCCCCGAGCCTTCGAGGACGTCGTGCTCGGGGCGGCGAGCCGCCACGGCCTCGATCCGAACCTGCTCTTCGCGGTCATGCGCGTCGAGAGCGTCTACGATCCCGAGATCGTCTCGTACGCGGGCGCGATCGGCCTGCTCCAGATCATGCCGCGGACCGGGCGGCTCATCGCGGAGCGGCTCGGGATCCCGGGCTTCCGGACCGACGATCTCCTCGATCCCGCCGTGAACGTCGAGCTCGCGGCGTGGTATCTCCGCTCGCTCCTCGACCGCTTCGAGGGGCGGCTGCCGCTCGCGATCGCCGCCTACAACGGCGGCCCGCACAACGTCCGGCGGTGGATGCAGGGCTACGCGTCCGAGATGCCCCTCGACGCCTTCCTCGAGCGGATCCCGTTCGAGCAGACGTTCCGCTACGTGCGGCGCGTCCTCTCGCACTACGCGGCCTACCGCGCGAACGAGGGGCTCGCGATGCCGCTCCTCGACGCGACCCTGCCCCCGCGCGCGAGCGATCCCGTCGCGTTCTGAGCCCCGCGAGACCTCCTCTCGCGCGCCCGCGCGCTCCGCGGCCGCCTGGGTCGAGGCGGCGGGGAGTGCTAGAGACAGGGCCGAGAGACAGGAGCGTCGTGGGTCGTCATCGGTTCGGCTGGCTCCAGATCGTCCTCGGCGTCGCGCTCGTCGCCTCCGCCGCGGCGCTCGGCGGCGTCGCGTGGCTCTTGGCGTGGCCCGCGCTCGCGCTCTTCGTCGTGGGCGCGGGCTACGTCCACTTCGGGCCGGTGGTCTTCGGCAAGCGCGCCGACGGCTCGTTCGAGCCCGTCGCGCTCGCGCTGCTCCTCCCCTACCACGCCGTCGCGCACGCCCTCCTGCGCGCCAAGCTCGTCCTGCACGACGAGGCGGCGTGGGACGAGATCGACCGCGGCCTCTACCTCGGGCGCTTCGTCTCGGGGCGGGAGCTCCCGCCGGACGTCGCGGTCGTGGTCGACCTCACGGCCGAGCTGCCGCGCGTCGCGCCGCTGCCCGAGGGCGTGAGGTATCGGCTCGTCCCCACGCTCGACGCGACGGCGCCGACCTTCGAGCCGTTCGCGGCGCTCGCGCGGGAGCTCGCGTCGGAGCCGCGACCGATCTTCGTCCACTGCGCGATGGGGCATGGCCGCTCGGCGACCTTCGCCGCGGCGCTCCTCGTCGCCCGCGCGCGCGCGAGGGACGCCCTCGAGGCCGAGGCGCTCCTCCGCGCGACGCGGCCCGGCGTGCGGCTCCACGACGAGCAGCGGGCGCTCGTCGCGCGCTTCGCCTCCACGCTCGGGCGCGGGGGCGTCGACGTGGCAGAGTCGAGGGGATGACCCTCCTGAAGATCGCCCAGATCGGGCACCCCGTGCTGCGGGAGCGCGCGCGGGAGGTCCACCGAGACGAGCTCTCGAGCGAGCGCGTGCAGCGCTTCATCGACGATCTCGTCGAGACGATGCGAGACGCCAACGGCGCGGGGATCGCCGCGCCCCAGGTCTTCGAGCCGATCCGCGTCACGGCGATCGAGGTGACGGGCGCGAACCCCCGCTACCCGTACAAGCCGAAGATCCCGCTGACCGTCCTCGTGAACCCGGTGATCAGCCCGATCGGCGACGAGCGCTTCGACAACTACGAGGGCTGCCTCTCGGTCCCGAACCTCCGCGGCGTCGTCGCGCGCTCGGCCCACGTGCGGGTCCGCGCGTGGGATCGCGAGGGCCGCGACCTCGACTTCGAGGCCCGCGGGATCTCGGCGGGCACCTACCAGCACGAGGTCGACCACCTCGACGGGATCCTCTTCGTCGATCGCGTGGCGGATCCCCGCACCCTCACGACCTGGGACAACTTCGATCGCCACCACCGCGCGAGCTTCGTCGCGTACGCGGAGGGCATCGTCGCGAGGTACGGGAGCTGACAGCGCGCCTCACTCGACGTGATCCGTCGGGCAGACGCGCGCTGGCTCGGCGGGAGGGCTCACGCCGCTTCGCTCGGCGGGAGGGAGGGGCCGCGGGCAGACCCTCTCATGAGGAAGGAACAACACGAAGCAGGGCGACGGATTCGTGCTGTGAGCGAGGCGGAGGTCAGCGGCCGGCGCGTACGGCCGCCTGCACCTCGTCGATCGCCTTCGGGATCGCGCTCGTCAACACCTCGTGCCCCTCGAGGGTGACGAGCACGTCGTCCTCGATCCGGATCCCGCGCACGTCGGAGAAGCGCGCGAGCGCGTCCCGATCGACGAAGCGCGCGACGAGCGACGTGAGCGCGGGATCGTGAAGGATGGCGGGCACGTGGTAGTAGCCAGGCTCGATCGTGACGGCCATCCCCGGCGCGAGATCGCGATCGAGGCGGAGGTAGGAGAGGCCGAATTGCGAGCTCCGGCTCCGGCCCGGGGCGTAGCCAGCGCGGTCGCCGAGGTCCTCCATGTCGTGGACGTCGAGGCCGAGGAGGTGCCCGACGCCGTGCGGGAAGAAGAGCGCGTGGGCGCCGACCTCGACCAGGGACTCCGCGGACGCGCCGCGCAGGATCCCGAGCGCGAGGAGCCCCTCGGCGACGACGTGGCTCGCGGCGACGTGGACGTCGCGATAGCGCACGCCGGGCCGGACGAGCTCGATCGCGCGCGCCTGCGCGGCGAGGACGACCTCGTAGAGCGCGCGCTGGGTCGCGCTGAAGGCGCCGCTCACCGGCCAGGTGCGCGTGACGTCGCCCGCCCACCCCGACGCGGTCTCCGCGCCGACGTCGGCGAGCAAGAGCGCCCCGTCGTGGAGCCGGTTCGGGTAGCGGGTGTTGTGGAGCACCTCGCCGCGGATCGTCACGATCGGCTCGTACGAGACGCCGCAATTGTCGTAGGCGAGCGCGCCGAGCATCACGGCGCGCACGTGCCACTCCGAGAGGCCGTCGCGCGTCGCCTTCATCCCCGCGAGGTGGGCCTCGGTCGTCGCCGACGCGGCGCGCCGCAGCTCCGCGATCGCCGCGTCGTCGTGCGCGAGGCGCAGCGCGATCATCGCGTCCGCGAGCCGAGCGTCGATCCCCTCGAGCGCGCGAGGGGCGATCGGGCGCCGAAGGAGCCGCGACTGGAGCGCGAGCGTCTGCGCGTCGATCGCGGGGAGCGTCGCCGCCGCCTCGAGCTCGATCGTCTCCTCGAGCTCGTCGAGCGCGCGCACCTCGCAGCCGATCCGCGAGGCGAGCTCCGCGTCGTCGAGGCCCGGGCCGTGCCAGAGCGCCGCGTCCGGCTCCTCGCGAGGACGGAAGAGGACGCTCGCGCCGCCGGGTCGGACCGCGAGGACCGCTCCCTCGAGCGGGATCCCGACGAGGTAGAGGAAGTGGCTCGTCGCGCGGAACGCGAAGGTGTTGGCGGCGTAGTTGCGGGGCTGCGACGCGCCCGCGAAGAAGAGCGCGGGTGCGTCGATGGTCGCGCCGAGCGCGCTCCGGCGCCTCGCGCACGCGTCGCGTCCGGTTCGATCCGAGGTCGAGGCGTCGTTCTGCATGCGACGCACCATACCGCGCCTGGTATCCTGGGGCCGTGCGCCGCGCTCCGCGCGCGCCACCCATCGAGACACGACCCGACGGCACGCGAGCCAGAGCGCATGGAGAGGACGAGCAGGATGGGGCCCGAGACGGGCGTCGCGGGCACGGACGGCGGCGGCGCGGCGGTGGTCCCGCGGGTCCTCGTGCGCGTGACGGTCGGGCCGGATCGAGGGCTCGAGCGGCTGCTCGACGTCGGCTCGCTCATCGTCGGCTCCCACGCGAGCGCGGACGTCGTGCTCGCGGACGCGACCGTCTCGCGCCACCACGCGGAGCTCTCGCTCGTCCCAGGGGGCGTGCGCGTGAAGGACCTGCGATCGACGAACGGGACCTTCGTCGGCGACACGCGCGTCGAGTCGATCGTGCTCGGCGCCGGCTCCGAGGTGCGCGTGGGACGGACCCGCCTCCAGCTCCTCCTGGCGGACGCGCCGCTCCCCGAGGCGCCCTCCGAGGCGACGCGCTTTGGCGCGATGGTGGGCGCGAGCGAGGGGATGCGGCGCGTCTTCGGGCTGCTCGAGCGCGCCGCCGTGGGGACGTCCGCCGTGTGGATCCACGGCCCCATCGGGGTCGGCAAGACCCTCGCGGCGCGCGCGCTCCACGAGGCGATGCGTAACGCGAGGGCGCCGCGCGCCGAGGGGAGGCGGCCCGCGCTCCTCGAGCTCGATCTGGCGCGAGGAGAGGGCCTCGCGCCGCACGCCCTCGTCGCGATGCGCGACGGGGCGATCCTCCTCGATCGGATCGACGAGGCCTCGCTCGCCGTCGAGGAGGCCGTGAGCGCGGCGATCGAGCAGAGCGATCGCGACCAGCTCGGGATCCGCTGGATCACGACCAGCCGCAGCGATCCTCGCGCGCTCGTCGAGCAAGGCCGCCTCCGGCGCGAGCTCTTCTTCCGCCTCGCGGGCAACCGGATCGAGATCCCGCCGCTCCGCGAGCGGCGCGAGGACCTCCCTCGGCTCGTCGACGCGATCCTCGAGGAGCTCGGCTACGCCGAGGTGCGCCTGCCCTCGAGCGAGCTCGGGCAGCTCCGCGCGAGGCCCTTCGAGGGCAACGTGCGCGAGCTGCGTCAGCTCATCGAGGAGACGCTCCTGCGCTCGAGCCACCTCGCGCGGCGCGTCGAGGCCGCCTCGAGCGCGCCGGGGACGACGACGGCGGAGCTGGCTCGGCTCCCCTTCAAGGAGGCGAAGGAGCGGCTCCTCGACGCGTTCGAGCGGGGGTACGTCGCGGAGCTGCTCGAGCGCGCGGGGGGCAACGTCTCGCGGGCGGCGGACGAGGCGGGCATCGATCGCAACCACCTCGCGCGGCTCGCGAAGAAGCACGGGCTCCGATGAGCCGATGGGCGCGCACGGCGTGAGCCTCCACGTCTACCTCTCAGGGCCGCCGGGCGTCGGCAAGAGCACGATCGCGCCGCTCCTCGCGGCGCGCCTCGGCTGCGCGTCGGTCGACCTCGACGAGCTGATCGAGCGCGAGGCGGGCGCGAGCGTCGCCGAGCTCTTTCGCGCGCGCGGGGAGCCCGCCTTTCGGGAGCTCGAGCGCCGCGCCGTGCTCGAGCTCGTCGCTCGGGACGAGCCGCTCGTCGTCGCGCTGGGCGGCGGCACCGTCGAGGACGCGGGCTCGCGGGCTCGCCTGCTCTCGCGGGGGGTCGTCGTCACGCTCGAGGCGCCGATCGACGTCCTCTTCGAGCGGACGTCGCGGACCCCTCGCGCGAGGCGGCCGCTGCTCGACGGCGACGATCCGCGCGCGCACCTCGAGCGGCTCCTTGCGCGTCGTCGCGGCGCGTACGCCGAGGCGCACCGCGTGCTCGACGGCTCCTCGATGAGCCCGGAGGCGTCGGCGCGCGTCATCGCCGAGCACCTCGCGCTGGACCGGCGCGCGGTCTTGGTCGCGCTCCTCGAGCGCAGCTACCGCGTCGTGATCGGGAGCGGGAGCTCGGAGATGCTCGGCGCGGAGCTCGAGCGCCTCTCCGCGCGTCGGCTCGTCGTCGTCACCGACGCGAACCTGCGATCGCTCGCCGAGCGGTGGGTCGCCCCCTCGGGCCTCCCCGCGACGTGGGTCGTCCTGGCGCCGGGCGAGGCGTCGAAGTCGCTCGCCTGCGTCGAGCGGATCTGGGACGCGGCGCTCGACGCGCGGGTCGATCGAGGCGCCGTCGTCGTCGCCGTCGGGGGCGGGGTCGTCGGCGACGTAGCCGGCTTCGCCGCCGCGACGCTCCTGCGAGGGCTCCGCTTCGTGCTCCTGCCGACGTCGCTGCTCGCGATGCTCGACAGCTCCGTCGGCGGCAAGACGGGGATCGACCGCGCGCAGGGCAAGAACCTCGTCGGGGCGTTCCATCAGCCGAGCGTCGTCCTCGCCGACGTCGACGCGCTCGCCTCGCTCCCCGAGCGCGAGCTGCGGGCCGGGCTCGCGGAGCTGGTGAAGACGGCTTGGATCGAAGGCGAGGCGGACGTCCGCGCGCTCGAGGACGACGCGTCGGCGCTGCTCGCGCGGACGCCCGCGGGCTCTCAGGCGTGCGAGCGCGCGATCCGCCGAGCGGTTCGGACGAAGGCGCGCGTCGTCGCGGCCGACGAGCGCGAGGAGGGGGCGCGCCGGTTGCTCAACCTGGGCCACACGCTCGGGCACGTCGTCGAGGCGGCGTCCGGCTACGCGCTCGTGCACGGCGAGGCCGTGGCGATCGGGCTCGTCGCGGCGCTCCGGCTGAGCGAGGCGCTCGGAGTCGCGACGCGGGCGGACGTCGAGCGCCTCGTTCGTCTGCTCGCGCGCTTCGACTTGCCGCGGAGCTGGCCGCGCCTTCGCTCGGGCGAGGCCGCGAGGTGGCTCGCCCTGGACAAGAAGGGGGACGGCGAGGAGCTTCGCTTCGTCGTGGCCGGCGCGCCGGGAACGGCGCACGTTCGGCGCCTGCCCTTCCGTGAGGTGCTATCCTTCGTGGAGGAGCTCGCCGCGGGTTCCCCCGATTTTTTGTGACCATCCGCCACCCTCGGTACGCTGACGAGGCTCGCAAGAGCGAGCATGGAGGCTTCATGGCTCGGTCACGTGGACTCGACGCGCTCGTCACGGTTGCGCACGGCGCCAGCGCATCGCCCTTCGCTCGCGCGAGCCGGCGCGCGCTCTTTGCGCTCGTCGCGCTCTCCGCGCTCGCGGGGTGCGCTCCGGGGAGCCCGTCGCTCATCGTCCTCCATCAGGTCGCGCCCTCGGACGAGTGCACGTGGGATCCCGCGGGCGGCGTCTTCATCGTCGCGCCGCGCTTCGACATCGATCCGCTGACGCCCGAGCAGCGCTCGGACGCGGGGCTCGGCCCGGTCCCGACCTACGTCGCTCACCTGGCGGTCGAGAACCACATCCGGAGCCGCTACAGCAACAGCTTCCCGGTGCAGGCGGATCCGAACACCATCGCGATCCAGGCCGCGGAGGTCGAGCTGCTCGGCGCCAACGGCCAGCGGCTCCCCGCGGGCTTCTACCGGACCCGCGCGAGCGGCACGATTCCGTCGGCGGCTGGCGAGAGCCCAGGCCTCGGTCTCGCGACGGTCGACGTGATCCCGGGCTCGGTCAGCGCCGGGCTCGCGGACGCCTTCGCTGGAGCCTCGGCCGGGGAGGGGCTCGTCACCGCGAGCGTCGTGCTCATCGGCGTGACCGGCGGGGCGACCGAGGTCCGCAGCGGCCCCTTCATCATCCCCCTCGAGATCTGCTACGGCTGCCTCTACGTCGATCACGTGCCCGCGACGGGCGAGGTCGTGGGATGCTCGCCCGGCCAGGACGCGATCTTCGCGCTCCCCGGCTTCTCGAAGACGCCGATCTGCGCGTCGTCGGACGAGTGCGCGAGCGGGCTCTGCACCGTCGGCCGCTGCGCGCGGGATCTCCCCTGACGGCGCGCCAACGCGGGGCGGATCACGTCTGATCGAGACGCGCCGTCAGCCCGCGTCGTCCCGCGGGCTGACGAGCGCGAGGAAGCCGTCGCTCATCGCGAAGCGCACGAGATCGCGCACGATGGCGGAGCGCTCGATCGCGCGCGCGAGGGCGCCAGGCTCGAGCCGATCGAGGTCTCCGAGCGCCGGATCGAGCAGGAATTCCGCTTGCAGCGCGCGCAGGGGATCGCCGCAGGCGACGAGCCCGAGCCGCGCCGCGCCCGCGTGGATCGCCGTCGTGACCCCCTCGTTCCGAAACGAGCCGCCCGCGCGCTCGAGATCGTCGCGGAGCGCGCTCTGGACGAGCGGCGGCAGCGTGCTCCAGAGGTTGGCGGTCAGCATCGCCACCTCGCGGCGGCGGCTCGAGGCGTGCACCGCCGTGGCCGGCCCGAAGGCCGCGACGATCGCGTCGAAGAGGATCTGGCGATCGGGCTCGGGCTGCGTCGCGACGAGGACGTGCTCCGGCCTCGCCAGCTCGAGCGCGCGCGCGAGCTCGTAGTCGAGGAGCGCCCCCTCGCGCCCGAGCGCCGTCGAGATCCGCACCGACGGGGGCGTCGTCGGGAGCACCTCCGCGCGCCGCGGCTGGCGATCGACGACCTGGAAGATCACGGGCTCCGAGATCGAGAGCAGCCGCGCGACGCGCGCCGTCGCGAGCCCAATCGGAGAGGTGTCGTGCGCGCCGACCCGATCGGTGCCGATCACGCCGAGATCGCGGGTCGTCTTCTTGAAGAGGTGGCGCGCGTTCTCCCAGAGGCGGCGCAGGAGCTCGCGCGCCCCATCGAGGCTCGCGTGGCGAAAGAGCTCGCTCGAGGCGTCGAGCTCGGCGGTGTCGAGGGAGAGCGGCTCGGCTCGATCCTCGCTCTCCGTCACCGCGAGGATGCGCCGAGCGACCGCCCGCGTCGTCGGGCCGCCGCGTCGGGCCAGCTCCTCCAGATCGCTCACCCGCCGTGGATCGTCGACGAACGAGGCTCGAAGCCCGAGCTCGCTCGCCTCGTCGCTCGAGGCGCCGCCCTCGCGAGCGAGCGCTCGCCACGCCCTCGGCGTCGTCTTCGGCGCTCGAGCTTCCGCCTCGGTGCGGGTGGAGGTGATCGGGAGGGGCTCGTCTGAGGGCTCCGGCTCCGGCTCGGGCTCGGCCTCCGCGTCGACGCGCGGCGCTGGGCGCTCCTCGGGCTCTACGTGCGCGCTCTCCTCGGGGACCTTCGCCTCGTCGAGCGAGGGGGCCAGGAGCGATCCGGGGACGGTCGGTAGGACGTCGGTGAGGCCCGCGCGCGCGAGCCACGCATCGAGCGGCGGCTCGACGCCTCGGGCGCGCAGGAGCGAGGCGAGCTCGTCGAGCGGCGCGCGTCGCGCCTCGGGCTCGGCGTCCTCGTCCGAGAGCGCGGCGACCGCGCGCAAGGCGTACGCCTCGGCGCGCGCCTCGTCGCCGAGCCCCGCGGCGGTGAGCCGCATCGCCTTACGGAGCAGGCTCGCGCGCTCCTCGCCCATCCAGGCCTCCGCGGCGTGGCGCTCGATCACGTCGAGGAGCTGCTCCGCGATCGGCTCGGCGGCTCGGCGCGCGTGCGCCATCGCCGACGCGAGGAGCGAGAGCACGTCGGGCTCGAGCTCGCTCGAGAGCGTGCGCGTCCACTCGGTCGCGAGGAGCTGGAGCGCGCGCTCGGGATCGTGCAGCTCGTCCGCGTAGAGCCGCGCCGTGCGCCGGAGGAGCGAGAGGCGGATCGTCGGGTGCGAGGCGTTCCTCGCGAGCGCCTCGAGCCCCCTCGCGAGGCTCGAGGGTTGCTCGACGGATCGCGCGAGCCGCTCGAGCGCGGTCAAGAGCGCGCCGCCGCCGCTCTGCTGCTCACAGGCCTCGACGTAGGCCTCGAGCGCGCGCTCGTGAGCGCCCGCCCGGTCGAGCCAGCGCGCTCGGCGGTAGGCGAGCGCTCGACGGCCGTGGGCGCCGAGCGCGGCGTCGATGAGGAGGGCATAGACGCGCTCCGCGCTCTCGACGTCGTGCGCGTCGAGCGTGAGCTGCTCGAACGCGAGCATCAGCTTGCCGCGCATGCCGCAACGCAGGAGCGCCTCCTCCGTGATCGCGAGCGCTCGCGAGGGGCCTCCCGCGAGCAGCGCCGCGGCGATCGCGGACTCGTAGAGCCCCACGGCGTCCGCGCCCTCGGCGCGGCGAGCCTCCGTGAGGAGCAGCGTGAGGCCGCGCTCGGCCCGCCCCATCGCCAGCAACGCGAGCCCGAGGTGCGAGAGGCGCGAGGCGTGCTCGGCGCTCGTGTCGTCCTCGTCGCCCTCGAGCGTCTCGAGCTCGGCCTCCGCCGCGGCGAGGTGCGCCTCGGCCTGCTCGGGCTCCGCGAGGGTGCGAGCGAACGCCGCCGCGAGCTCGAGGTGGCCGATGGCGCGCTCGTGCGGGCTCGAGCCCTCCTCGACGCGGAGCGCGAGCGACGCGATGAAGCGATCGCGATCGCCCGCCTCGGCATAGATCTGCGCGAGCCGATGGAGCGCCTCGTCGTCGCGCGGCGCGACCGCGAGGAGCCGGGCCCAGGTGCGCGCCTCTCCCGCGCGATCGGCTCGGTCGCGACGCAGATGCGCGATGTGTCGGAGCGCCGCGGCGCGGTCCTCCTCGGGCCCGACGAGCAGACACTCGGCGGCTCGCACGACGGCGCCGCGATCCCCGCGTACGACGGCGAGCGCAAAGGCGCGATCCGCGAACGCGCGGCCGCTCGGTCCGAGCACGATCGCGGCCTCGACGAGGCGATCGAACCCGCGATCGGGATCGCGCTCGGCGAGCCGATCGAGGGCCTCGAGGAGCGCCGGCACGACGGCCGGCTCCGTCCGCCAGGACGAGAGCAGCGCCTCGATCGCGGCGTCCTCGTACTCGGGGAGCGCGTGGCGACGGCCGAGCGCGAGCGAGACGAGGATCGGCTCGCTCGCCAGCGGATCGAGGGCGGCCCAGCGCACCGTGGTCGCGAGCGCCTCGGCGGCGTCCTCGCGCGAGAGCGCGACGGCGCGCAGCGTCTCGGCGGTGTCGCCGACGAGGGCTCGATAGGCGTCGGCGACGGGCGCGAGCGAGGGGGCCCAGCCCTCGCCGTCGTCCGTGCGCAAGAGGGTGAGCGCGGCGCGAGCGAAGCGGGGATCCTCCTCGAGGGCGCTCCTGGCGAGCGCGGCGGCGCGCGCCCGCTCGCCGCGCGCCTCTTCGCCACGAGCGAGCTCGACGAGGGCTCGCGCGCGCGCCGCGCCACGCGTGACGTCGGCCTCGGCGGCCCAGCCGGTGGCGCGAGCCGCGTCCCGGCTCGCCGCGTCCCCGCTCACCCCGCTCCTCGTGCGTCGCAGGCGGAGGGCGATCTCTTCGCTCGCGACGCCGCCCGCGATCGCCGCCTCGCACGCCGCTCGGAGCGTGGCCTCGTCGCGCCCGAGCCGCGCGTAGAACGCCGCACCGATGGTGAGCGCGGCGCGCTCGGCCGGGGTCGTCGCGCGCGCGGCGCTCCGCGCGAGGATGGCGGCGACGCTCGCGGGCCGCCCTTCGTATCGCGCGATCCGCTCGAGCGCGCGCTCGAGGGCGAGATCCTCCCTCGCCTCGAGCGCTCGGAGGGCCGCCGCGACGCTCGCCGCGCGGCGCGAGGGATCCATCGCCGCGGCCTCGAGCGCGTCGGCGTCGTCCATCGCCGGCACGCTCGCGCTCGGCGTCGGCACGCTCCCGGTCTCGGCGATCGCTCGGGCCCACGCGAGCAGCGCTGGATGCCCCTGCGCCTCGCGCTCGAGCTCGGCGGCGAGCTCGCGTCGCCGCGGGGCGGCGGCGTTCGGGCCTCGGATCGCGCGCTCGAGGCCCACGAGGCGAGCGTCGCGTCGCCCGGTCCGCGCGGCGAAGTCGCAGAGGGCCTCGCGGGCGGGCTCGCTCGTCGGCGCCGCCTCGAGCGCGCGCACGCGGAGCTCGAGCTCGAGCTCACCTCCAGGGTCGATCGCGCGCCGCGCGTCGGCCGCGCGCTGCCACCACTCGCTCGCGTCGCTCCCCGCCTCGAGCGCGATCTCCTCGAGGAGGATCGCGCGCTCGAGGCGGGCGTCGGCCTCGCCGAGATCGCTCTCGAGCGCCCCCCAGACGAGGTCGAGGCCGCGATCGGCGTCGAAGGCCTCGAGCAGGAGCGCCGCCGAGCGGTCGGGCGCGCCCCGCGCCTCGGCTCGCTCCGCGGCGGCGAGCAGCACGCGCTGCGCCTCGTGCGGGTCTTGGGCGAGCCGCGCGCGCTCGGCGCGGATCTCGATGGCGGTGTCGGCCCGCGCTCCGCGGGCGAGCCGCCCGGCGAAGAGCTCGATCGCGCGCGCGGCGTCCGGCTGCGCCCGGTACGCGCGGGCGCTCGTGTAGAGGGCGCGCTCGTCGTCCTCCTCCGCGAGGAGGGTCGTCGCCTCCGCGAAGGACTCGGCCGCCTCCTCGCGCTCTCCGGCCCCGAGCGCGATCTGGGCGCGCAGCCGGTGCGCGGCCGGATCGTCGGGCGCGAGCTGCGTCACGATCCCCGCGGCGCGCGCCGCCTCCTCGAGCTGGCCGAGGCGCTGGGCGAGGAGCGCGTAGTCCGAGAGCGCGCGCGCCCGCGCCTCGTTCGAGCGCGCCACGCCGACGGCGGCCTTCCCATACGCGAGCGCGAGATCGACCTCGTGCGTCGCCGCGCAGGCCTGCGCCGCGTCGGCGAGGAGGGCCGGATCCTCCGGATCCGCGGACGCGGCCTCGCGGGCCGCGCGCGCCCACTCGTCGAGCGCGCCGAGCTCCGTCCGCGCGAGCTCGGCGACCCGTCGCCAAGCGACGGCCCGGCTCGCGGGCGAGGCGCCGGCGGCCTCGAGCGCCGCCACGTCGCGCTCCGCGTCCTCGAGCGGGTCCATGAGCGCTTCGGCGCCGAGCGTGAAGCTCGGGAACGTCTCGGTGAGGTCGAGCGCGAGCGCGACGCGGGTCTCGCCCGGCGCGAGCACGACGTCGGGGCGTCGGGGCGGCGCGAGCGAGGAGCGCGCCTCGAGCGCGGGGGGTGGGGCGCTCGGTGCGCGGCTCGCCGGGGGACCGCTCGGCGCGGCGGGTGCGCTCGAGCGCGGCGGTCGGCGGGACGTCGGCGCGGGGAGCCCCTGTTCGGTCGCGGGCGCGATCTCGAGCAGCCCGGCGCGCCCCAGCGCCGCGATCCGCGAAGCCGCGGGGTTGCTCGCGAGCAACGAGGCGACGCGGATCTCGTTGGGCCCCTCGAACTGCGCCCAGCGCTTGGCGCGGGCGACCAGCGCGCTCGGGCCGAAGCGGACCCACTCCTGGGCTCGCGCTCCCACGGCCTCGGCGTCGCCCTCGGCGGCGTGACGCTCGAGGGCGTCGAGCACGAGCGCGAGGGTCGAGACGTCGTGCGCGTGCTCGGCTTGGAGGGGCTCTTCGGGCAGCCGCTCGAGCGCGGCCTGCGGGGCGAGCGCGAAGACACGCGCGAGACGCTCGATCCACACCGCGCGGAGCAGGTCGCGGAGCACGAAGAGCGAGAGCGCCGTCTGGCCCTCGATCGCGTCGTCTCCCGCGAGGACGCGGCCCTCGAGATCCACGGCATCGAGCGCGTCGGGGGACGCCGTGACGCGCCCCGCGCCGTGGAGGAACGCGCCGAACGTGGCGTCGACGTCGTCGAGCCGCGAGACGCTCGCGATGCGACCCCGGCGCAGCTCGATCGTCCGCCCACCGACGCGGTAGGCGCCGCTGCCTGCGCGTCCTTCGAGCGCGAGCAGCTCGAGGGCGGGTCGGAGCGGAGCATCCGGCCAGGAACGCATGGGATCGGACGATATCAAGCCGGTTCGCCGTTCGACAGGGCGCTCATCCCCGCTCACGGCTCGGAGTCGATCGCCGGAGTGTCGGTGGGCGGAGGATCGACCCGAGGGCTCGGCTCTCGCGTCGCGGGCTCTCGCGTCGCGGGCTCTCGCGTCGTGGGCTCGCTCGTCGTGCCGCCGAGCGAGTCGCTCGTGCCGCCGCCGCTCGTGCCGCCGCCGCTCGTGCCGCCGCCGCTGGGGCCGCCGCTCGCACCGCCGAGCACCTCGATCTGATGGCGCGCGAGCGACGCGCTGCGGCCCGTCGGCAGAATCTGGACGTAGCGTCGGTAGGCGTCGAGCGCTTGCGCGGACTGCCCGACGCGCCGGTAGGCGTCGCCGAGGCCGATGAGCGCGTCGCCGTGGCCGGCGCTCGCGGCGGCCTGGAATTGGCGGATCGCGCCTTGGACGTTCCCCTCGTTCAAGAGCACGTAGCCCATCCCCGTGGTCGCCTCGGGTCCCGCGGGCCGCTGTCGCAGGGCGGCCTCGAAGGCCTGGCGGGCCAAGCCCACCTGCCCGCGCTCGAGGCGCTCCGTGCCCTCGCGGACCAGCGCTCCATAGTCGCGGGTCGAAGAGGGGTGCTCGGCGCTCGAGGGTCCGCTCGCGGCCGCCGGGGCCGTTGGGCGCTCGAGCGCTCGGGCGTCCTCGACGGGGCTGGGCGCGGCTGGCGTGGGTGTCGGCGGGCTCGGGCTCGGCGTGGCGACGGCGCTCGGGGGCGGAGCCGGGCCCTCGCCGATCATCGCCATCGCTCGATCGCGCAAGGCGAGCGCCTCCGCGTGTGTTCCGTCGCGCGCGAGGACCGCCTCGGCTTCCCGGCGCGCGGCCTCGCCGTCGCGCGCCGCGAGCGAGGCTCGGGCGAGGAGCAGGCGCGCGCGGAGGAGATCGCCATCGGCGGCGACCGCCTGCGCCGCGAGGTCCCGCGCGCTCGCGAGGTCGCCTCCGTGCGCCTGCGCGGTGAGCAGCGCCTCGACGCGCAGGCTCTCGGCCGAGGGCTGTCGCGCGAGGGTTCGGGCGCGATCGAGGTGGCTGCGGGCGAGGTCGCGCTCACCGACGAGCCGCAGGGCGTCCGCGAGCGCGAGCTCGGCGTCGGCGCCACCGCCCCCCACCCGGATCGCGGCCTCGGCGTCGGTCCGCGCCTGCGCTGCCTCGCTCGCGGCCGTCCGACGGAGGATCGACGCCTCTCCGCGCGAGGTCGCGTCGTCGCCGCCCCGCAGCTCGAGATCGTCGGCCTCGAAGAGGTGCCCTTGGGCGCGCAGCGCGTGGGCGCGCGCGAGGCCGACCTGCGCCCGGACGTCGGCCTCGTCGAGGCCGAGCGCCTTCGTGAACTGCGCGACGGCGTCGTCGTAGTCGGCCGGCCGGTCGCGCGCGAGGGCTTGGTCGCCGAGCGTGACGAAACGATCGCCTGGCGCGCTCGCGCTCGCCGCCTCGCTCGTCCCCGCCTGCGCGCCGTGCCAGAACCAGATCGCGGCGCCGGCGAAGAGCGCCACCACGACGAGCCCGAGGAAGACCGGGGTGAGGTTGCGTTGCTTCGGGCGCTCGTCGTCGTGCTCGTCGAGCTGGAGATGCACCGAGGCCGGGCGCCGCGAGTCCGCGCGGGGAGCGCTCGCTCGCCTCGACTCTGGCGTCGAGGCGGGTGGGGCGACGCTCGGGACCTTGGGCGGCGGCGGGATCACGGGGTCCGCGGCGGGCGCGCCTCCGAGGCCCTTCATCGTGTGATCACCGCGGCTCGGCCGCGCCGTGGGGGGCTCGGACGGGGGGCGCGGCGGAGGCGGGAGCGGGGGTGGGATCGACGCGGGCTTCGCAGGTGGCGGAGGAGGCACCGACGCTGGGCGCGGTCCGTCGGGCCTCGCTGGCGCTTCGCCACGACCTCGCTCCGTCGCGCGCGCGGCGCCGCCCATCCCGAGCATCGTCCCCTTGCCGCTCCGCGCCGCCTTGGCGGCGACCGCGGGCGCGGGCTGCGGCGCGTGCCCACGCTCGGGCTCGGCTCGCTCGAGCCGCCGATCGCTCGCGTGAGCGGAATCGAAGAACGTCGCGAGCTCGGCGATGTCGCCGAGCCGCTTCCAGCCCTCCCGGCTCGAGGCGATCTCGTCCTCCGGGGAGACCCGACCCTCCACGATGAGCCGCTGCAGCTCCTTCAGGGACTCGAACGACTGGGTCTCGCCGGACGTCGTCCGAAGGCGAAAGACGCGCGCGCTCTCGTCGGCGCGCGGCGCCTCGGCGCGCGGACGGAACACCTTGAACAGGTGCCCGCAGTTCGTGCACTTGACCGTCGTGCCGCGATCCGAGACCAGCGTCTCGTCGAACTCGTACTCCGTACCGCACCGCTCGCAGGTGACGTCCATCGCCGCGCAGCTTACAGGAAACGTCCCGGGCTCGCCGTCCTCGCACGTCAGCCGAGCGCGGCCCGCTCGAGCCGCTCGACCGCCGCGGCGGCCTCGGCCATCGAGGGGGAGAGCGCGAGCACGCGGCGGTACGCCTCGAGCGCTTCCTCTCGACGGCCCGCGTGCTCGAGCGCGCGGCCGCGGAGCAGGTGGGTGAGGTGGAGCGCGGGGGCGAGGTCACAGGCGCGCGCGAGGGCGTCGAGCGCCGCCTGGACGCTCTCGGCGCTCGTCGGATCGAGGCAGTAGCGCGCCCAGCCGAGGTAGGCGACGAATTCGCCCTCGTCGGGGCAGAGCTCCACGGCGCGCTCGAACGCGACGAGCGCCTCGCCGTGCTCGCCGCGCTCGAGCGCGCGGTTGCCACGACGAAAGAAGCGCTCGGCGCTGAACATGCGGTCGACGTGCCCGTCGAGCTCGGTCGCGTGGGGTGACGACGCCGCGGAGGGAGCCGACCCCTCCGAGCCCGGCCCGGCGCCTCCCCTCGCGTCGTCCGCCTCGCTCTCGGCGCGTGTCGACGCCGCCGAGGCGGGGTCGCGTTCGGCCGCCGGGACGACGCCGCTCGTCCGCTCTGGTGGGACGACGTCGCGAGCCACCGGCGAGATCACGCCCTCGACCCGCGTCGCGCCCTCGCGTCGGGTCGCCGCCTTCGCCGCTCGATCGGTCGACGCCGCGCCCCCCGGCTCGCGAGCGCGAGGCGTGGCCTGATACGACACGGCGCCCAGGCACTCGAGGGCGTAGAGGAGCTGCGCGATCGCGCCTGGGCGTCCCCCCCAGCGGAGCACCTCTCGGAGCGGCGCCGTCCCATCCAGGCGCGCGAGGACCTCGCGCAGATCGCGCGCGATCTGGGTCCGAGCGAAGCGCTCGAGCCGCCCGGGCTCGGGGACGACGAACGCGTCGAGCCGGCTCGTCATGATGTCGAGCAAGAGGGTCGCCGGCATCGCGGTCAGGACGCCCTCGTAGACCATGTCCGGCAGCGCCAGCTCGAGGCCGCCCCCCTCGCTCGGGGCCTCCATCCCGGCGAAGAAGCGATAGTCCCCGTCGCGCCAGCCGAAGAGATCGAAGAGCTTCTGGCGCGCCTGCTCCTCGAGGAGCCGCTCGAGCTCGGCGGCGCTCAGCGCGCCCATCTCGACGAGGATCTTCCCTTGGAGATCGCCGCGCTCTCGCATCCTTCGGAGCGACTCCTCCACGACGTCGACGTCGATGACCTTCTTGCGGACGAGGAGCTGTCCGAGGCACTCGTCGAGCACGTTCGAGCGGACGTGGACGGGCACGCCCGCGCGAAAGAACACGATCTTGCGGGGGGGCGCGCCGTCGACGGTCGTGCGGACGAGGAGCGTCCCGTGCGAGGGCGCGTCCGCGCGCGTGCAGACGAGCGCGCCGTGCTCGCGCGCGTCGGCGACCCGCTGGAGCAGGGCGGGGAAGGGCGTCTCCGTGAAGCTCCCGGAGAAGCTCGCGTTCGGGCTCGTCGCGTAGGAGGCGACGAAGGCCGCCTCCTCGAGCGCTCGCGGATCGACGCTCGTTGGGCTCGCCTTCTCGGGTACCCGGATCGGCCGCGTGCTCGGATCTCGCGACGTCACGGGCGCGCTCGTCGGGCTGGCGAGCCCGACCAGCTCTCGGGCGGGGACCGCGATCAGCGCGCGGACGTCCTTCGCGTCGAGCGCGTGGAACGACGCCGTCTCGAGCGAGGTGACGCCCTCTCCCGGCTCCGTGATCGTCAGATCGTCGAAGGTCGCGATCGGCCGATCCGCGAGCCTGGGGCTCGCGCCGAGCCCGATGGCCCGCGCGGCCGAGGCGTCGAGCCGCCCGGTCGACTCGTCGGCGAACGCCGCCGCGTCGGCTCGCACCACGCCCGCGATCACCGTGGAGGCGTCGATCCAGCGCTCGCTGCTCTTCGGCGTGTCGTCGCGGCGGGCCTCGCGCAGGTGGGCGGCGTAGCCCTCGCTCTCGACGGCGACCGTCCCCTCATCCGTCCACGCGCGCTCGAGGCCGATCAGGATCTCGGCGAGCCGGGCCTCGTCGAGCGCGCCGACCAGCGCCGCGGTCGCGTCCGCTCGGAGCGCGAGCATCGAGAGGGGCGCGCTGACCGGCTCCTCGTCCGCGAGCAGGATGATCGGCACGTCCCGCCCGCCCGGCGCCCAACGGATCGCCTCCGCGGTCGCGACGCCGTCGCGGCCCGGCAGGACGTAGTCGATGAGCAGGAGGTCCGCGGGGCCCTGGACGAAGCGATCGATCGCCTGCTCGCCGCTCTCGAAGCGCTCGACGGTGTAGCCACGCGCGCCGACGACCCGCTCGAGCCAGAGGGCGCGCTCGCTCGTCGGATGCACCACGAATGCACGGAGAGCACTCATCAGAGCGCCCCATCCTCCCGTGGATCGAGCCTGCCTGTCGACATCCCGTCCGAAGGAGCGCCTGGCGCCGCGCCGACCGCCTCCGAGCCTCGGCCCGGGCCGCGCGTTGACGCTCGTCGTGAGCCGCTGTAGAACCGCCGACCTTTTCGGCCCTTCTCGGCGGTACCCATGAGCCTGCTCCAATCCTACCTGCTCTTCGCGCTCTCGTGGCTTCAAGCGCCGGGGATCGCACCGGCGAGCCCCGCGGCGCCGGCCGGCGGCGCGGGGAGCGCGCCGGGCCCGGGCGAGCCGATGGGGATGTGGGTCCAGTGGGCCTTGATCATCGTCGTGGTCGGCGGCGCGATGTTCTTGATGAGCCGCTCCGAGAAGAAGCGGCGCGACGAGCACGAGAGCTTCGTGCGCTCGCTCCGGCCCGGGCAGAAGGTGCGGACCTCCGCCGGGTTTCTCGCCGAGATCGTCTCCGTCGACGCGACCGAGGCGGTCGTGACCATCGGTCAGAAGGAGAAGATCCGCGTGAACGTGCTCGTCTCGGCCATCTCCTCGCTCGCCGAGCCCGCCAAGCCGGCCGGCACGGAGAAGGACGGGAAGCCCGAGGCGGCGAAGGCGGCGAAGGCGGCGAAGGCCGAGAAGGCCGAGAAGGCCGAGAAGGCCGAGAAGGCCGAGAAGACGGCGGAGGCGAAGGCCGCCGAAGGGAAATGAGGGCTTCGTGCGAGCGTCGAGCGGCCTCGGATCGAACCGCCACACGCTCTGCTACGAGAGGTTGAACGATGGGCCGCGCCCGCGCGCGCGGCTCGTATCGCGCGAGAGGCGCGACCGGAGAACGTCGCATGGATAGGGGTTGGTACTTCCGCTTCGCGCTCGTCATCGGCCTGGTCGTCTACGCTTGGCTCACGTTCTGGCCGAGCCTCGCGGGGACGAGCGCCTGGTACACGCCGCCCGAGTGGGTCACGAGCACGTTCTCGCGCCGCATCGCCCTCGGGCTCGACATCCAGGGCGGCCTGCGCCTGATGTACGAGGTCGAGGCCGATCAGGCCGTGGAGGATCGCCGCGATCTGCGCGCCGACCAGATGCTCGAGCGGCTCTGCGAGCGCATGGAGATCTGCACGGAGAGCGATCACACCTCCGACCAGATCGAGCAGGCGCGCCAGCGCGTCCGGGTCGTCGGCGTCGATCGCGACGGCTTCCGCGTGAGCTTCAACGACGCCTCGGACCTCGGCCTGCTCGATCGCGACCTCGTCAACCTCTTCGGCGACATCGTCGAGGTGGGGCGCACCAGCGACTCCGTCACGTTCCAAATGGAGAGCGAGGCGATGGAGCGGCTCCGCGAGCAGGCCGTCGACCAGGCGCGCGAGACCGTCTCCGAGCGCATCGACGGCCTCGGCCTGCGCGAGGCCGCCGTCATGACGCGCGAGGAGAACATCGTCGTCGAGCTGCCGGGCGCGACCGACGAGCAATTCGATCAGATCCGCTCGGTCATCAGCCGCACCGCGCGCCTCGAGTTCAAGGTCGTCGACGACGAGGCGACGTTCCTCCAGGCGATCCCCTCCTCCGAGCTCCCCGAGGGGATCTCGCGCGGCGCCGAGACGGTGTCGGCCGGCGAGGATCACCCGAGCGTCCAGTCCACCTACCTCACCGCGACGGGGGACGCGGGTCGCGAGCGCCTCGCCGCCTACATCGACACGCTCCACGACGCGGGGACCATCCCCGATGGCCGAGAGCTCCTCATCGGCGAGGCCGGGACGCGCTACGACGACGACGAGGTCGCGGCGGGCGAGGAGAACCCCCAGATCTGGCGCACGTACACCGTCCACTCGCGCGCCGAGGTCACGGGCGACGCGATCGCGGACGCGATGGTCGCCAACGATCCCCAGGACGGGAACCCCTACGTCGCGATCACCTTCGACAGCAGCGGCGCCGAGGCCTTCGAGCGGCTGACGGCGGCGAACGTGAAGCGGCGCATGGCCATCGTCCTCGACGACCGCGTCGAGACGGCGCCGGTCATCCAGACGCGGATCGGCGGCGGCCGGGCGTCGATCACCCTGGGCCGAGGCGGCGGCTACCAGTCGATGCTGAACGAGGCCTCGGACCTCGTCGTCGTCCTCCGCGCCGGCGCGCTCCCCGCCCCGATCCGCCCGGCGAACGAGCAGCTCATCGGCCCCTCGCTCGGCGCCGACGCCGTCCAGCAGGGCCTCTTCGGGGCCGTCATCGGCGTGCTCCTCGTCGTCATCTTCATGGCCGTCTACTACCAGGTGGGCGGCCTCATCGCGGACCTCGCGGTCGTGATCAACCTCCTCTTCCTCGTCGGGGTCTTGGCGGCCTTCGAGGCGACGCTCACCCTGCCCGGCATCGCCGGCATCGCGCTCACGATCGGCATGGCCGTCGACGCGAACGTCCTCATCAACGAGCGCATACGCGACGAGCTCCGGCTCGGGAAGGCCCCGAGCACCGCGGTCGCCCAGGGCTATAACCGCGCTTTCTCGTCCATCTTCGACAGCCAGCTCACGACGCTCATCGCCGGGCTCGTCCTCTTCCAGTACGGCACGGGCCCGATCCGCGGCTTCGCCGTCACGCTGATGATCGGCATCGTGACCTCGCTCTTCACGAGCGTCTTCTGCACCAAGGTTGTCTTCGACTGGCTGGTGCGCGGCCTCCGCGTGAACAAGCTCGCGCTCGGTTGAGGGGAACGTCATGGAATTCTTCAAGCCAGGGCGCGTCTACGACTTCATGGGCCTCCGCAAGGTGACGGCGGTGACCTCGGTCACGCTCACCATCGCGAGCCTCGTCCTCTTCTTCACGGTCGGGCCCAAGCTCGGCATCGACTTCGCGGGTGGCACCGAGGTCCAGCTCCAGTTTCGAGGCGACGTGCCCATCGCCGAGCTGCGCCAGGTGGTCGAGGAGCTCGGCTTTCGGAGCCCCGACGTCATCGCGATCGCGGGCCATCCGAACCAGTACCTCATCCGCGTCAACGAGGTGACCTCGCTCCCGCCGGACATCGAGGCGACCATCCACGAGCGGCTCGACGCCGCCCTCGACGTCGGGATCACGACGATCCGCGTCTCGGGGGGCGGCGACAAGGTCTCCATCCGGCTCGAGGACGACGCCGATCCGAGCACGATCCGCGACGCGCTCGCCGCCGCGGGGCTCGACGTCCGCGGCGAGGTGCGGCGCTTCGGTCCCGAGAGCGATCACCGCTTCGAGGCGGATCTGATCGGCGTCGCCGATCACCTCGTCGCCCAGCTCGACGAGCGGCTCGGCGATCGCGGCCCCGAGCCAGCGCTCCGGACGGAGTGGGTCGGGCCGCGCGCCGGCGCGCAGCTCCAGCTCAGCGCGATCAAGGCCCTCATCTACGCGCTCGGCTTCATCATGCTCTACGTCGCGTTCCGCTTCGATCTGCGGTTCGCGCCCGGCGGCGTCGTCGGCCTCCTGCACGACGTCATCGTCACGGTCGGCTTCTTCATCGTGCTCGGCAAGGAGTTCAACATCACGACGATCGCGTCGCTCCTCACGATCGTCGGCTACTCGATCAACGACACCATCGTCGTCTACGACCGCATCCGCGAGAACATGGCGCGCCACCGCGAGATGGACCTCTGGGCGATCATCAACCTCTCGACGTCCGAGATGCTCGGGCGCACGATGATGACGTCGCTCACGACGGTGCTCGCGATCATCCCGTTCTTCATCTGGGGCACCCAGGTCATCTTCGACATCAGCCTCGCGATCGCGTTCGGCATCGTGATCGGCACCTACTCGAGCGTGTACATCGCGGCCCCCTTCACGCACTTCATGGACGAGAAGATCTTCAAGCCCGTCCGCGAGGCGCGCCGCCAGGAGCTCCTCGCGCAGCGGAAGCTGAAGAAGGCCGCCGCCCGCTGACGGAGCGCCCCGCTCGCCGGCGAGCTCGCGCGCGACCCGGAGCTCGCCCGGGATCGGGAGGGGACGCACCGCATCGCCTCGCTCCGCGCGTCGTGGGCTCGTACGGATGGTGCCCGCGCGCGCGATGAAGTACCAAGCGGCCACGACGCGCGCTCGTGGCGCGGGCCGAGAGCCGAGGAGCCGATGAACCGAGGGCTGGTAGCGAAGATCGCCGACTTCGTCACGCGGCGCAGGGCGCTCGTCCTCACGAGCGTCGGCGCCCTCACCCTGATCGCGATCGCCGGGATCCCCCGCCTCCACGTCGAGAGCTCGCCCGAGAACATGGTGATCTCGTTCGGCGACTACGAGGAGCGCGTCCGGGCGTTTCGGAGCCGCTTCGGCGACACCGACAACGTGATGATGCTGCTCGTCGAGGCCGACGACGCGACGAGCCTGCCGGCGCTCCGCTACCAGCACCTGCTCGCGCGTCACTTCGCGAGCGAGCCGGAGGTGCTCAGGGTCGACGGCCTCACCGTGACGCCGCTACCGCGGGGGCGCGCGGTCGGGGACGACGGGGTGGAGATCGACGAGAGCGCCGAGTCGCTCGCGGATCTCGACACGGTGGACGCGGAGCCGGAGGGGGATCCGGGGGTGGAGCAGGCGCTCGCGACCCTGGTCGCGTCCGCGCCGGTGCAATTCCCCTCGGGCCTCTACGACGTCGCGGAGCGCGTGAGCGACGCGGATCGAGAGCCCGTCGTGCGGGGCGACGAGGTGACGGAGCGCGACGTCAGGATCGTGCGCGCGGCGATCGCCGACGCGCCGCTCGTCGTCGGCCGCCTGGTGAGCGACGATCGAACGCTCGGCGCGGTGGTCGTGCAGCTCCGCGAGGAGATCGGCACGGGCAACGAGCGCGTCGCCTTCGTCGATCGCGTCGACGCCTGGCTCGACGCGAACCCGCCGCCCGCGGGCGTCTCGCTCCACCGCGCGGGCCTACCGCACCTGCGCACGGCGATCGTCCGCTACATGATGCGCGATCAGCGGGTGCTGGTGCCGGTGACGGTGCTCATCTGCGCGCTCCTGCTCTTCGCCTCGTTCCGCTGGCTCCCGGCGATGGTCCTGCCGCTCATCACGGTCGGCGTGGGCGTGGCGGTCGTGATCGGCGCGATGGCGTGGGCGGGCGAGCCGCTCACCATCCTCTCGAACGTCCTGCCGACCCTCCTCATCATCATCGGGCTCTCGAACGCGATCCACCTGATCTCCCGGTGGCGCGAGGAGCTGGTGCGGCTCAAGCGGCCGGACTCGCGGGAGGCCGCCGCGCGCGCGCTGCGCAGCATCGCCGTGGCGTGCTTCCTCACCTCGTTCACGGACGCGGTGGGGCTCGGCGCGCTGATGGTCTCGCGGACGGAGATGCTGCGCCGGTTCGGCGCGATCGCCGGCGTGGGCGTGATGACGGTCTATGTCCTCGCGATGCTCATCGTGCCGGCCCTCCTCACGTATCTGAGGCCCCCGCGCGACGCCGGCGGCGCGGCGGAGGGCGCGCGCGATGGAGCGCCCAACGCGGAGCCCCGCGCGGCGGAGCCTCGTGAGGGGGAGCGGAGCACCGGCTGGATCGAGCGGGCGACCGTCCTCGGGAGCCGCGCCTTTCTTCGGAGGCCCTGGGTCGTCCTGGTCGCGGCCGCGTTGGTGGCGGCGCCAGCGCTCTACCTGTCGCGCCTCGTGAAGGTGGACACCGCGCTCAAGGACACCTTCGAGGCGGACGACCCCGTCGCCATCTCGACCGCGCTGATGGACGAGCGGATGGACGGAATCCGACCCCTCGAGCTGCTCCTCGTCGCGGAGGGGGATCGGCGCGTCACCGACGTCGAGGTCGTCCACGCGATCGTCGACTTCGAGCGCTGGGTCGCCGAGCGGGACGGCGTGCTCCGCGCCGTCGCCTTCCCGGATCACCTCCTCTCCGCGTGGCAGCGCCTGGGCGGCTTCGAGATCCCCGGACCGGAGGCGAGCCTGCGCGAGCGCGAGGCAGCGATCCGCGCGATCCCGCTCGAGAGCCAGGCCCAGATCGACGCGCTCCGCACGCTCCTCTCGCGCGTCCAGCCGGACCCCACGAGCTTCTACCTCGTGCCCGACGGCTCGGCCGCGCACGTCGAGCTGCGCTTCGGCGACATCGGCGCGCTCCGCTCCATCGCGCTCATCGACGAGATCCAGGCCGAGGCCGAGCGCCGGTTCCGACCGCTCGGCGTCGACGTCTCGATCACGGGCGAGGCCTACATCGGGAGCCGCGGCATCGAGTCCGTCGTGACCGATCTCGTCGGGAGCCTCGGCGTCTCCGTCCTCCTCATCTTCTTCACGCTCGCGCTGCTCTTGCGCAGCTTCCGCTACGCGGCCCTCGCGATCCCGCCGAACGCGCTGCCGCTCCTCGTGACGATGGCGTGGATGGCCGTGCGCGGGATCCCCCTCACGGCGGGGACGGCCATCGTCTTCTCGATCGCCATCGGGATCGGCGTGGACTCCTCCATCCACATGCTCGCGCGCTTCCGTGAAGAGGACGCGAAGATCGCGAGCCGCAGGGCCGCCATCGTGCGCACCGCGCGGCACACGGGGCGCGCGATCATCATCTCCGCGCTGACGCTCGTGCTCGGCTTCGGCGCGTTCCTCCTGAGCTCGTTCGTGCCGATCCAGCACTTCGGTGAGCTGATCGCGACGGCGATGAGCGCGTCGGTCGTCTCGACGCTCATCCTCGAGCCGGCGCTGCTGATCCTCTTCGGGGGCCCGCGCCCGCCGGCACCGCCGGCCGAGCCTGCTCCCTCGAGCGGGTGACGGCGCGCCTCGCTCGGCGGATTCATCCCGTGAGCGCGGCGCTCACGTTGGACGCGTCGCCGCGCCGCGGCTCGAAGGCGAGCAGGCGGAGCGCGTTCAGGACCACGACGAGCGTCGAGCCCTCGTGGAGCACGACCGCGAGCCCGATCCCCGCGAGGCCCGCGATGGTCGCGGGCACGAGCAGCGCGACCATGCCGAGGCTCACCCAGAGGTTCTCGGCGATGACGCGCCTCGAGGCCCGGCCGAGCTCGATGACGAAGGGCAGCGCCTCGAGATCGCTCGCCATGAGCGCGACGTCCGCGGCCTCGAGCGCGACGTCCGAGCCGCCCGCGCCCATCGCGACGCCGAGGCTCGCGTTCGCGAGCGCCGGGGCGTCGTTCACGCCGTCGCCCACCATCGCGACGAGGCCGTGATCGCGCGCGAGCCCCTCGATCGCGCGCACCTTGTCCTCGGGGAGCAGATCGCCGATGGCGCGCGCGACGCCGAGCTCGCGGGCGATCGCGTCCGCGACCTTCTGGTGGTCGCCGGTCAGCATGACGGTCTCGCGGAGCCCGAGCCGAAGGAGCGCGTCGAGGACGCGTCGCGCCTCGGCGCGCGGGGTGTCGGCGAGGCCCAGCGCGCCGAGCAGGCGGCCGCCCTCGCCGACGACCACGACCGTCCGCCCCGCCTCGCGGAGCTCGCGCACGGTCGCGTCGAGGGCGTCGGGGAGCGGCCCGTCGGCCATCGCGGGCTTCCCGACGAAGACGGCGCGGCCTTCGCTCCGCGCGCGCAGGCCAAAGCCCGTGACGTCGACGACCTCGTCGATCGCGGGGAGCCGAGGCGCCTCGGCGAGCCGCGCGCTCGCGCCTTCGACGACGGCCCGCGCGAGCGGGTGATCCGAGCGGCGTTCGAGCGCCAGCGCGAGCGTGAGCAGCGCCTGCTCGCTCACGCCCTCGGCCGTGACGACGTCGACGAGGCGTGGGCGGCCCTCCGTGAGCGTGCCCGTCTTGTCGAACGCGATCGCGTCGAGCCGGCCGAGCATCTCGAGGTGCACGCCGCCCTTGATCAAAACGCCCCGCCGCGCCGCGCGCGCGACGCCCGAGAGCACCGCGCTCGGCGTCGCGATCGCGAGGGCGCAGGGGCTCGCCGCGACGAGGACGGCCATCGCGCGGTAGAGGCTCGCCGAGAAGGGCTCGTCGACGACGAGCCACGCGAAGAGGAGGAGGACGACGACGACGAGGATGACGGGCACGAAGACGCGCTCGAAGCGCTCGGTGAGGTGCTGCGTGCGCGACTTCTGCGTCGCCGCGCGCGAGACCATCTCGACGACGCGCGCCATCGTGCTGTCCTTGGCGGCCCGCGCGACCCGGATCGTCAGCGGGCTCGCGCCGTTGATCGTCCCCGCGAACACGCGGTGGGCCTCGTCGAGCGCCGCGAAGGCCTCGCTCGCCGACCCGGGATCGGTCGTCGGGCGCTTGTCGACGGAGACGCTCTCACCGGTCACCGGCGCCTGGTTCACCTCGCTCGTGCCGGCGACGACGACGCCGTCGGCGGGGATGCGCGCGTTGGGCTTCACGCGGATCCGATCCTCGACGCGCAGCGCCGAGAGCGGGATCTCCTCTTCGACGTCGTCACCGACGAGGCGCGTCGCGGTCTTCGGGACGAGCTCGGCGAGCCCCGTGATCGCGGACCGCGCGCGACGCATCGCGAACCCCTCGAGCGCGTGACCCAGGGTGAAGAGGAAGAGCAGGAGCGCCCCCTCCGCCCAGGCGTCGAGCGCCGCGGCGCCGATCGCGGCGAGGAGCATCAAGAAGTCGATCTCGAAGCGCCGGGCGCGCAGCGCGACGGCGACCTCCTGGAGCGTGAAGAAGGCGCCGAAGAGGTAGGCGAGCACGTAGACGCTCGTCGTGATCCACGTCGCGAGGCCGGCCCGCTCGAGGACGAAGCCGATCGCGGCGACGACCCCGCAGGCGAGGCTCGCGACGAGCTCGGCGTGGGCGCCGAGGGGGCCGCCGTGGGCGTGGTCGTGCTCGCCGTGCTCGCCGTGCTCGCCGTGCTCGCCGTGCGCGTGCTCGCCGTGGTCGTGCTCGCCGTGCGCGTGCTCGCCGTGCGCCGTTTCGGGGGGAGGGGCCGCGCGGCGCGTCGGCTCTCGCTCGAGCGCGCCGCTCGGGATGCTCACGCCGGCGCGCTCGGCGATCGCGCGCAGCGCCTCGCGGCTCGTCACGCTCTGATCGAGCTCGACGTAGATGCGCTGCGTGCCGAAGGCGACGGAGGCGTGGAGCACGCCGGGGGCTCGCTGGAACACGCCCTCGACGAGCCGCGCGTGCCGCGCGTGCTCGAGGCCGACGAGGGGGACGGTGACGTGATCGTAGCGGCCGCGGAGCTCCGCGCCCGCCGCGAGGACGAGGCGCTCGAGCGCGTCGAGGCGGATGCGCTCGGGATCGTAGTGGACACAGAGCTCGGGGTGATCGGTCTTCTCGTTCTTCACGTGCGCCGCGAGCACGCCGTCGCGCCCGTCGAGCGAGGCGAGCAGGCGGGCGACGCAGTCGTCGCAGGCGTCGGCGCCGTCGGCGAGGACCAGGGTGAGATCGAGCAGGTGCTTGTTCACGACGGCGTCTCCGTCTCTTCGGGGGTGGCGGCCGGGCGCGCGGAGGGCGGCTCGCTGCGTTCGTAGACCCACGCGTAGAGCGTGGGAAGCAGGAGCAGCGTGAGCGCGGTCGCGGTGACGAGCCCGCCGATGACGACGGTCGCGAGCGGCCGCTGGACCTCCGCGCCGTCGCCGTGGGAGAGCGCCATCGGGAGGAAGCCGAGCGTCGCGACGCTCGCCGTCATGAGGACGGCGCGCATGCGCGACTCGGCGCCGAGCACGGCCGCCTCACGCGGCCCCGCGCCGCGCGCCCGCTCGTGCTTCACGGTCGTGAGCAAGACGACGCCGTTCAGGACGGCGATGCCGAAGAGCGCGATGAAGCCGACCGCCGCGCTGATCGAGAGGGGGAGCCCCCGGAGCGCGAGGGCGAAGACCCCTCCGACCGCCGCGAAGGGGACGTTGAGGTAGATGAGGAGCGCGGGCTTGAGCTCGCCGAACGCGAGGTAGAGCAGGACGAAGATCATCCCGAGGGCGAGCGGGACGGCGAGCGCGAGCCGGCTCGTCGCGGCCTCGAGGTTCTCGAACTGACCGCCCCAGTGGACGCGGTAGCCGTCGGGGAGGTCGATCGCCGCGACGCGCGCGCGCGCCTCCTCGACGAAGCCGGCGAGGTCGCGGCCGCGGACGTTGCACTCGACGATCGTCCGGCGGCGCACGGCGTCGCGGCTGATGCTCGCGGGGGAGTCGAGCTCCTCGATGCTCGCCACCTGACCGAGCGGGACGAGGAGATCGCCCGAGCCGCGCACGGGGAGCCGTCGGATCCGCTCGACGTCCGAGCGGAGCTCGGGGGGCAGGCGCACCTGGAGCGCGAAGCGGCGCTCACCCTCGGAGATCTGACCGGCCGGCGTCCCGCCGATCGCGCGGACGGCGCTCATCGCCTCGCGGGCGGTGACGCCGTAGCGCGCGGCGAGCGCCGGATCGAAGCGGACCTCGAGCGAGGGGAGCCCTCGGAGCTGCTCGCCGCGCACGTCGGCGGCGCCCGGGACCTCGCGGAGCGCGCTCTGGATCCGCTGGCTCGCGTCCATGAGGCGCGCGAGGTCGTCTCCGTAGACCGTGACGGCGACGTCCGAGCGCGAGCCGCTCACGAGCTCGGCGACGCGGAGCTCGATCGGCTGCGAGAACGAGAAGCCGAGGCCCGGCAGCTCGCGCGTGAGCCGCGCCTCCATCGCGCGGATCAGGCCCTCGCGATCGTGCGCCGTCGTCCACTCGGCGCGGGGCCGGAGCATGACGAGGCAGTCGGAGGTCTCGAACCCCATCGGATCCGTGGCGATCTCCGCGCGCCCGGTGCGGCACGCGACGGTCCGGACCTCGGGGAACTCGCGGACCAGGTTCTCGAAGCGGGTCGAGCCCGCGAGGCTCTCCTCGAGCGACACGCTCGGGAGGCGCAGGATCTGGACGGCGAGCGAGCCCTCCTCGAGGCGGGGGATGAATTCGGCGCCGAGCCGGCCCGCGACGAGCCCGGCGGCCGCGAGGCCCACGAGGGCGACGAGGGCGACCAGCCCCGGCGCGCGCATCGCGCGATGGAGCAAGGGTCGATACGCGCGGTGCGCGAGGCGCACGAGCCACGTCTCCTTCTCCGCCGCGGAATTCCGGAGGAACGTCGCGACGAGCACGGGGACGAAGGTCAGCGACGCGACGAACGCGCCGCCGAGCGCGAAGAGCACCGTGAGCGCCATCGGCACGAACATCCGCCCCTCCATGCCCGAGAGGGTGAGGATCGGGACGTAGACGATGACGAGGATGAGCTCGCCGAAGGTCGCGGCGCGGCGCACGTCGAGCGTCGAGCCGACGACGACCTCGGCCGCCTCGGCGTAGCTCATCGGTCGATCGCGCCCTCGCGCGGCGGCGGCGAGGTAGACGACGGCGTGCTCGACCACGATGATCGAGCCGTCGACGACGATGCCGAAGTCGACGGCGCCGAGGCTCATCAGGTTCCCGCTGAGCCCGGCCAGGTCCATGCCGACGAACGCGACGAGGAGCGCGAAGGGGATGGCGAGCGCGACGATGACGCCGCCGCGCACGCTGCCGAGCAGCAGGAAGAGGATCGCGACGACGAAGAGCGCGCCCTCGGAGAGGTTGCGGGCGACCGTGGCGATCGTGCGGTCGACGAGCTCCTCGCGGTCGTAGATGAGCTCGACGCGCATCCCGTCCGGCAGCGTCGGCGCGAGCTCCGCGAGCCGCTCCTTCACCGCGCGCACCACCTCGCGACCGTTCGCGCCGACGAGCATCATCACGATCCCCGTCACCGCCTCGCCGCGACCGTCGCGCGTGACGGCGCCGTGGCGGAGCATCGGCGCGAGCTCGACGCGGGCCACGTCGCGTACGCGGATCGGCACGCCGCCGCTCGCGCTCGTCCGGACGACGAGCTCGCGGACGTCGTCGAGGCTCGTGAGCCGCGCCTCGCCGCGCACGAGCACGGCCTCGCCCGCGCGCTCGATCGTGCCGCCCCCGACGGCGAGGTTGTTCTCCTCGAGCGCGTCGACCAGGTCGCCGATCGAGAGCCCGCGCGCGCGGAGCGCCTCGGGCTCGACCTCGACCTCGTACGTCTTGAGCTCGCCGCCGAACGCGTTGACCTCGACCACGCCCGGCACCCCGCGCAGCTCGTAGGCGAGGAGCCAGTCGAGCGTCGTGCGCAGCTCCATCGGCGTGTGGCGATCGCTGCGGAGCTCGAATTGGAGGATCTCGCCGAGGCCGGTGCTCATCGGGCCGAGCTCGGGCGTGCCCGCGCCGTCCGGGATGCGCTCGCGGGCGTCAGCGAGCCGCTCGCCCACGAGCTGTCGCGCGCGCAGGAGGTCCGTGCCGTCCGCGAAGACGATCGTCACGGCGGAGATGCCGAAGCGCGAGACGCTCCGGATCTGGGTGACGCCAGGCAGGCCGCTCATCGCCGCCTCGACGGGGAAGGTGATGGTGCGCTCGACGTCGATCGGGCCGAGCGCGGGCGCGCTCGTCAGCACCTGCACCTGGACGTTGGTGACGTCGGGCACGGCGTCGATGGGGAGCCGGAGGGCGCTCCGCGCGCCGATCACCGCCACCAACACGACGAACGCGAGGACGAGCGGCCGGTACCGCAGGCAGAATTCGAGGAGCGCTCGCATGTCAGTCCTCGTGGCCGGCGAGCTCGTCGCGGGCGAGCTCGCTCCTCAGCGTGAAGGCGCCGCGCAGGACGACGCGTTCGCCCTCCTCGAGGCCGCTCGTCACCTCGAAGAGCTCGCCGTCTCGCCGGCCGAGCTGCACGGGCACCGGGCGAAAGGCGAGCCCGCTCGCGTCGGAGGGGACGAAGACGACGTCGAGGCCGTCGATGCGCGCGAGGGCGGTGCTCGGGATCACGAGCGGGGCGTCCGCGGCGCTCGGCGGGGCGAGCATGACGCGCCCGAAGAGGCCCGCTCGGAGCGCCGGATCCGGCTCGTCGAGGTGAAAGCGGAGGCGGAGCGTGCGGGTCTCGGGATCGAGCGCCGGCGCGACGAAGTCCACGTGACCACGCCAGCGACGCCCCGGGAGCGCTGGGACGAGCAGGGTGCCGGCGACGCCGACCTCCGCGAGCGCGAGGTCGAGCTCGGGCAGGTGCCCGACCACCCAGACGTGGCTCGGATCGGTGATCGTGAAGAGGGAGGCGCCCGGCTCGACCACCTCGCCGACGGTCGCGTGGAGTGTGACGATCACGCCGTCGATCGGCGCCGTCATGAAGGCGGAGGCGCCGCCGCCTCGGCCGATCACGTCGAGCCCGCCCGAGAGGCCGCGGATCTCGGCCTCGATCGCGGCGAGCTGCGCCTCGGCCTCGACCAGCCCGCGCCGCGCGGCGATCCCGGCCTCGACGAGCTGCGCCTGTCGATCGCGGGCCTCGCGGGCCGCGTCGCGTCGCACGCGCGCCTCCGCGAGCGCCGCGCGCGAAGTCCCGACGTCGGAGCTCGCGAGGACGGCCAGCCGCTGTCCGGCTCGGACCCGATCACCGAGGCGCACCTCGACGGCGCTGATCCGGCTCGCGACGATCGCCGAGACGTGCGCCGTGAACGCGGGATCGGGCTCGACCTCCGCCGGGACCAGCGTCCCGCCGCCGAGCTCCGAGCGCTCGACGGCGCCGAGTTCGATCCCGGCGCGAGCGAGCGCGCTCGGATCGAGCCGGACCTCGCGCGGGTGGCCCTCGTCCGGCTCGGCGTGATCGGGACCGTGCTCGTTGGCGCGGGCGTCCGCGCCGCAGCCGATCGCGATCGACGCTCCCAGCGCGAGCGCGGTGACGAAGAGACGTCGGTGGGCGCTCATGGCGTACCTCCGCGCTCGTGCGCGTCGTCGTCGACGACCTCGCGGCCGACCTCGGCCTCGAGATCCGCGAGCGCGCGGTGGTACTCCGCGAAGGCGTCGAGCGCGTCGCTCTGGACGTCGAGGACGCGGCGCGTGGCCGCGGCGACCTCGAGGGCGCCGAGCTCGCCGACGTCGAACCCGCGCTCGAGGAGGGTGAGGTTCGCCTCGAGGTTTGGCAGGACGTCGCGGACGAAGATGTCGATGCGCGCTCGGCTCGCGCGCAGCGTCGCCGCGGCGCGGAGCACGCGGGTGCCGATCGCGGCGCGCAGGGCGTCGCGCTCGGCTCGGGCGACCGAGCGATCGGCGCGGGCCCGCTCTCGCGCCTGCGAATTGGGGTTCCACACCGGGAGCGGCGCTCCGAGCGTCAGCATCGCGATGTAGTTCGGCGGGCCCGCGGGCGCCCCCTCGCGGGCGAAGCTCACGCCGACGTCGAGGTTGGGCGCCGCCTCGACGTCCGAGAGCCGCACGGCGGCCTCGCTCTCCTCGACGCGCGCGTCGAGCGCGACGAGCGCGGGGTGGCCGCGCAGGGCGTAGGAGACCAAGGTCGCGTCGTCGATCGCGATGTCGGGCTCCTCGAGGCCACCGGCCGGGTCGGGCGGCGTCTCCGCGGGCCAACCGGCGAGCTCGGCGAGCGCGAGCCGTGCGTCGATGAGGTCGCCGTCGGCTCGCAGCTGCTCCTGCCGGGCGCTCGCGAGCTCGGCCTCCGCCATGCGGACGTCGAGGTCCGCGATGTCTCCCGCGTCACGCCTGCGCCTCGCGATGTCGACGAGGTGCTCCGCGAGCGCGCGCCTGCGACCCGCCGCTTCGGATCGGAGGCGCGCCTCGATCGCGCGGTGGAAGCCGTAGTGGACGTCCCGATGGACCTCCCAGCGGACGGCGTCGAGCTCCGCCTCGAGGCGCTCGGTGAGGCGCTGGGCCGCCTCGATCCGCGCGCCGCGCTCGCCCGCGACCTCGAGCGGCTGCGTGAGCGAGAGGAGCAGATCGGCGTCGACGGCGTCTCCCCCGACGCGCGGCCCCGCTGCGACCGACACGGAGAAGGGCGCGCTCAAGAGCCGCTCCGCCGCGCGTCGAGCGCCGCTCCCCTCGTCGATCCGCGCGCGCGCGACGACGATCGCCGGCGCGTGCGCGTCGGCATGATCGAGCACCTCGCGGAGCGACGCCGCGTTCGCGGAGGCGCTCGCGCTCCATCCCAAGAGAGCCAGCGTACACGACGCCGCCCTCAGACCACTCCCGAGAGACATGACGACCTCCTGGCCAACCGTCCGCGACGCCCGCGGGTCGCGTTCCGCTCGCGTGAGGGGGCTCGACGGACGTTCGCCGCTCGCCGAGGGGCGGACGGACGACTCCCTTCGTCGGGCCCGATCAGGCTGCGGGAGGTCGGCGCAGCTCGCGCGCGTGATCGTCGCTCGGTCCCCCCGAGCGCGAAGGCTCGGGCCACACGCTCCGCGCCCAACCCTCGAACCGCTCCGGCGCGCCGAGCACGTGCGGGCTCGGCGGGGTGGCGATCTGGTGGGTGTGGCAACCGCAGACGTGGAACGCGCCGGAGCAACAGTGGTGCGCGCTCTCGTGCCCAGCGTCGTGGAGCGAGTCCCCGTAGGCCGCGTAGTGGACGAGATCCTCGAGCGCCTCCGTCGCGCCCGGCGTGATCACGAAGAGCGTGAAGGCGGCGACGAACACACGCAGCGACCGCGCTCTTCGTCCAGCGAACATCGGAGCGTCGGATTATGAGCGGCTCGGGGGAGATCGGCAACGCGTGCGCGGTAGAACGACGGCGGGAGGACCGAACTCACGCCGTCACGCCGATCGTCGATCGGGCCATTCCCGGATTCCTCTATCATCGAGCCTGGCTGGGCCAGACACACTCAACCAAGGAGACGCCCGCATGCACACCTCACGTCGTTCGCTGATCCGAGACACGCTCCTCATCGCGTCCGTGGCGCTCGTCACGTCGCTCTTCGCCTCTGGCTGCCATCGCCAGGCGACCCAGGTGCAGTACGCGCCCGCGAGCGGTCAGGTCGTGGCTTCTCCCGGAGGTGGGGTGGCGACGCTCCACATCACGAACGCGTCGAACGAGCCGATCTTCTACATCTACATGAGCCCCGTGACGCAGTCGACGTGGGGGCAGGACCTGCTCGGCTCGAGCGTGCTCGCCGTCGGCCAGACGTTCACCATCTCGAACATCGCGCCCGGCGGCTGGGATCTGCGGGTCGTCGATCAGAGCGGGAACTCGAAGGAGTGGCGCAACCAGATGTTCGACGCGGGCGGCGTCTACACGATCGACGTGAGCTCGTCGGGGTGGAGCGCCCCATGAGGCGCGCCATGCGGCGCCGCATGGGGCGCTGCATGCGGCGCTGAGAGCGCGCCTCGCTCGACGCGATCCGCCCCGCAGACGGTGCGATGGCTCGGCGTGAGGGAGGGGCTCGGCGCGGCCCCTCTCTCACGCCTCGTCATAGCCCCGATCGGGGCCGGTAGGACGCTCGCCCGAGCCGAATTGACCCGACGCGCGCGCTGTCAGCAGGTCGAGCCGGTGCACGCGCCAGCCGAGCACGCGTAGACGAAATCACAGGCCGGGCCCGTGCCGCAGCGGCATTGGCCCGCCGTGCAGCGGTCGGTGCCACAAGCGCAGCCGGCGTTGCAGGCGCCGCAGTTGTCGAAGTCGGTCTGCGTGTCGACGCAGCCGTCCGAGCAGCAGGTGCGCCCCGCTCCGCACGCCGCGTCGCCCGCGCCCTCGGTGCTGCACACGCAGCGCCCATCGACGGTGAAGAGATCGGCCTGACCGCCGAGCGCAGCACACTCCGGGTGGCAGCTCGCCGACTCGTCGATGCGGCCATCGCAGTCGTCGTCCTTGCCGTTACACACCTCCGGCGCGCCCGGGAAGATGTTCGGATCCTCGTCGTCGCAGTCGCACGCGGGAGGCGCCTGGCCGGGCCGGCACGCGTCGAAGAAGTCGCCGTCCGTGTTGCCGCAGGAGACCTCGTGGCCGTCGCAGTTCTCGTCGATGCCGTTGCCGCAGATCTCGAAGGTGGGGATGCACACGTTCGCGTCGACGCCGGGCGGGAAGGCGGCGTCGACGCCGACCACGTTGCCGTCGGGGAGCACCGTGACGTTCGCGTCGATGCCGGGCCCGACGCCGCTGTCACGATCGGGGTGATCGGGATCGCCACAGCCGCCGAGGGCGAGCGCGAGCGCGAGGGTCGTCGAACCGAAGAAACGCAACGTCATGGCAGGCTCCCGCGAGCTTGGGGCGAGATGGGTGGAGAGGGGACGAGGTCGGGGGGAGGGCCGAGCAAGCGGATCGCTCGGCCCGCCCGATCAGCGGCGGCGGCGCCAGAGCGCGAACGCGAGCGCGCCGAGCCCGAGCAGCCACGCGGGCGCCGGAGCGCGGCTCGAGGCTACTCGACAGCCGCAGTCCGAGCCTCCGCCACGCCGCCGGCTCCGACCCGCGTCGGGCTCGCCGTGCGAGGCGTCGATCAGCGTGATCGCCGCGTCGATCCCCTCGGGGATCGTCCCGGCGTCGACGTCGGTCGGGATACCGGCGTCCGGCGTCGCGGGGCCGTCGATGCAGTGGCCGAGCTCGCACCGCTGACCCTCGGGGCACGTGGCGCCGGCGCACGCGTCGTAGCAGGAGCCGCCCTCGCAGTACTCACCCGGCCCGCAGTGGACGAGGTCGCAGCCGGGGACCGAGCAGCTCCCGTCCGCCAAGCACGTCGAGCCGGCCGGGCAGGGGTGGCAGGTGCAGTCCGGCTGGCAGACGCCGTCCTGACAGACCTCGCCCTCGCCGCAGGTGATGACGTCGCAGAGCGTGATGCAGCGGCCGGCGATGCACTGCTCGGCGTGCGGGCAGGTGACGCCGTCGCACGCGTCCACGCAAGAGCCGCCGCGGCAGCGCTGGTTGGCCGGACACGTCACGCCGATGCAGGCGGCGTCCACGCAGGTGCCTCCCTCGGCGCAGACCTGCCCGGTGGGGCACGCACCCTCGAAGCACGGCGGCACACACGCGCCCTGGTAGCAGACGGTCGTCGGCGGGCAGAGCCCCTCGCCCTCGTCCACGCTGCCGTTACAGTCGTTGTCGACGCCGTCACAGCGCTCGGCGCTCGGCGTCCCCACCGGCACGCAGCTCGTGCCGCTCGCGATGCACTGGGTCACGCCGATCCCGCACGCGCCGAGCATCCCCGTGTCGCAGGGGGTGCCGGTGCCGGGGCACGAGACGACGCCGCCATGCACGCTGAAGCGCCACACGCCCGGCATGCCGACGTTGCTCGTCGTGCACTGGTCGAGGATCGCCATCGTGCCCGAGCGCGGGACGGCGACGTAGTCGCGCCCGTTGAGCGCGTCGAAGCCGACCTGCGCGGGCGTCCCGCCGAAGCCGCGCGAGCCCCCGCTCGCGTCGCCCGTCGTCCACTCACACTTGTTGTAGCGGAATTCGACGTCGAAGTCGCCCGTCCCACACCCGGCGGCGTTCGTGATGATGAGCTGGATCGACATCTTCCGATCGTCGTGCGTGTTGTAGTAGCCGGTCTCGCTCCACGTGACGATCATCCGCCCCGGCTCGAGGTAGTACCAGACGTAGTTGCGGCTGGGCGCGCCGCCACCGCGCGTGTCGATGTCGGCCCAGTAGGGCGCGATCATGGGGTAGGAGGTGCTGCCGTCGCGGGGGATGGGGAAGGGTCGCGGCGTGTAGGTGTAGAGGCTGCCGCCGAAGGTGACGTTGCCGTTGTTGTTCACGACGACGGAGGTGAACGGCCCGCCGAAGAAGTTCAGCCCTCCGGGGAACGCGCTGGCGAGGGAGATGGTCGGCGTCGACCCGTCGTCGTTGCCGGCGAGCGTGCCCGTCACCGTCCCGCCGGGGGGCGGGAGGAGCGGGACGCAGCCCGGCGTCGAGCCGGCTGGGTCGTAGTGCCAGCCCCCTCCCGACGTCGGCGAGCAGGTCTGGGCCGCGGCGGGCGTCGCGAGCGTAAGCGCGCCTGCGGCGAGGACCGAGGCGAAGAGAGAAGCACGGCCGAGCATCGACATCATGAGCCTCCAAGGGACGGCGAAGCGAACAATCTAGCGTGAATCGCGAGCCGGCGAAAGGCGCGAGGTGACATGGGGGCGAGCGCCCTCGGAGACGGCTCGAGCCCGCGGTGGTGGGCTCAGCCGTTCGCGTGGGTGTAGTTCAGGTTCGGGCCGAGCCAGCGCTCGACCTCCTCGACGCTCATGCCCTTGCGCGCCGCGTAGGACTCGACCTGATCCCGATCGATCTTCCCGAGCGAGAAGTATCGGGATCTCGGGTGGGCGAGGTAGAGGCCGCTCACGCTCGCGCCGGGCAGCATCGAGCACGACTCGGTGAGCTCGATCCCGGCCCGCTCCGTCGCGCCGAGGAGCCGGAAGATCGTGCGCTTCTCCGTGTGGTCGGGGCAGGCCGGGTAGCCGGCCGCGGGTCGGATGCCCCGGTACTTCTCCTTGATGATCTCCTCGAGGGAGAGATCCTCCGTCAGCCCGAAGCCCCACTCCTTGCGGACCCGCGCGTGGAGGCACTCCGCGAACGCCTCGGCGAGCCGATCCGAGAGCGCCTCCGCCATGATCGCGTCGTAGTCGTCGTGCTCGGCCCGGAAGGCGTCGCAGAGCTCCTTCGCGCCGATGCCGGCCGTGACGGCGAAGGCGCCGACGTAGTCGCGGAGCCCGGTGGACCTGGGCGCGACGAAGTCCACGAGCGACTTGTTCGCCTCGCGGGGATCGTCCTTCTGCTGGCGCAGGAAGTGGAGCGTCTCGAGCACGCTCGTGCGGCTCTCGTCGGTGTAGAGCTCGACGTCGTCACCGACGGCGTTGGCGGGGAAGAGCCCGTAGACGCCGTTCGTGCGGAGGAGCTTCTCCTTCACGATGCGATCGAGGAGCACCTTCGCGTCCTCGTAGAGGACCCGCGCCTCCTTGCCGTACTTCTCGTGATCGAGGATGCGCGGGAAGACGCCCCGGAGCTCCCAGGCGTGGAAGAGCGGCGTCCAGTCGATGTACTCGCGGATCTCCTCGAGCGGGAAGTCCGTGAGGACCTGGAGGCCGAGCCTCGAGGGCACGGCGAGATCGCGCTCGACCCACTCGATCGGGGTGCGGCGCGCCTTCGCCTCCTCATAGGAGACCAGCGCGAGGAGCGGCTTCGCGTGCGTGGCGCGGACGAGCTCGTACTCCTCGTTCATCTGCCGGATGAAGGCGGGCTTCGTCTCGGGGTTGAGGAGCGCGGCCACGACGGGGACGGCGCGGCTCGCGTCGGTCACGTGCACCACCGGCTCGTCGTAGTGCGGCGCGATCTTCACGGCGGTGTGCGGGCGGCTCGTCGTCGCGCCGCCGATGAGGAGCGGGATCGTGAAGCCCTGCCGCTTCATCTCGTCCGCGACGTGCACCATCTCGTCGAGGGACGGCGTGATGAGGCCGCTCAGGCCGACGAGGTCGGCGTTCTCCCGCTTGGCCGTCTCGAGGATCTTCTCAGAGGGCACCATCGCGCCGAGATCGATGACCTCGTAGTTGTTGCAGGCGAGCACGACGCCGACGATGTTCTTGCCGATGTCGTGGACGTCGCCCTTCACCGTGGCGAGCACGATCTTCCCCTGCGCCGCGACGGCCTTGCCCTGCTTGGCGAGCTCCGCCTTCTCCTCCTCCATGAAGGGGAAGAGGTACGCGACGGACTTCTTCATCACGCGCGCGGATTTCACGACCTGCGGGAGGAACATCTTCCCGGCGCCGAAGAGGTCGCCGACGATGCCCATGCCGTCCATCAGCGGGCCCTCGATCACGAGGAGCGGGCGGCCGAGCTTCTTTCGCGCCTCCTCCGTGTCCTCCACGACGTAGGTGTCGATGCCCTTCACGAGCGCGTGGGCGAGCCGCTCCTCGACGGTGCCCTCGCGCCACGCCTCGGCCTTCTTCGTGCTCGCCGCGTCCTCCGGGTTCGCGCTCGCCTTGAGCGCCTCGCCGAATTCGACGAGCCGCTCCGTCGCGTCCGGGCGCCGGTTGAGGAGCACGTCCTCGACCAGCTCGCGCAGCGTGGGCTCGATCTCCTCGTAGACCTCGAGCATGCCCGCGTTGACGATGGCCATGTCGAGGCCGGCCGCGATCGCGTGGTAGAGGAAGGCCGCGTGCATCGCCTCGCGGACCTTGTTGTTGCCGCGGAAGCTGAAGGAGATGTTCGAGACGCCGCCGCTCACCTTCGCGTGCGGGAGGTTCCCCTTGATCCAACGCGTCGCCTCGATGAAGTCGACGGCGTAGCTCGCGTGCTCCTCCATGCCGGTCGCGACCGTGAGGATGTTCGGATCGAAGATCACGTCCTCGGGCGCGAAGCCGACCTCGTCGACGAGGAGGTCGTAGGAGCGCTTGCATACGCGGATCTTGTCCGCGAGGGTCGCCGCCTGCCCCCTCTCGTCGAAGGCCATGACGACGACGGCCGCGCCGTACGAGAGCACCTCGCGGGCGTGCGCCTTGAAGACCTCCTCGCCCTCCTTCAGCGAGATCGAGTTCACGATCCCCTTGCCCTGGAGGCACTTGAGCCCCGCCTGGACGACCTCCCACTTGGAGGAGTCGATCATCACGGGCACCTTCGCGACCTCGGGCTCGCTCGCGAGGAGCGAGAGGAAGCGCGTCATCGCCGGGGCGCCGTCGATCATCCCCTCGTCCATGCAGACGTCGATGACGTTCGCGCCGCTCTCGACCTGCTGGCGCGCGATCGAGACGGCCTCCTCGTACTTGCCCTCGCGCACGAGCTTCGCGAACTTCGGCGAGCCGGCGACGTTCGTGCGCTCGCCGATCATCATGAAGACGCCGGGCTGGAGCGTGAACGGCTGCGAGCCCGAGAGGCGGAGCGGCCGCTCGCTCTCCCGCGAGAGGCCGGCCCGGCTCGCCGCGCTCGAGAGCTCGGGGATCGCCTCGGGCCTCTCGGCGGCGGGCTCGGGGATCGCGCGCGGCGGGACGTGCTCGAGCGCCTTGGCGATGGCCGCGATGTGCTCGGGCGCGTTGCCGCAGCAGCCGCCCGCGATGTTGATGAGACCGTCGCCCCCGAAGTCACCGAGGAAGCGGCCCATGTCGCCCGGGCCGAGGTCGAAGCCGGTCGGCGCGAGCGGGTTCGGCAGGCCCGCGTTCGGGTAGGCCGAGACGGCGGTCTTGGCCTTCTGTCCGAGCTCGCGGAGGAAGGGATACATGAGGTCCGGCCCGAGCGAGCAGTTGAGCCCGACCGAGAGGGGCGCGACGTGCTCGACGGCGTTCCAGTACGCCTCGACCGTCTGCGCGGAGATCATCGTCTCGCCGCCGCGCCCGACGGCCGCCGAGATCATGATCGGGAGGCGCACGCCGTCCGCTTCGAACACCTCCTGGATCGCGACGAGCGCGGCCTTCGCGTTCAAGGAGTCGAAGATCGTCTCGACGAGGAGCGTGTCGACGCCGCCCGCGATGAGCGCGCGCACGGCCTCGGCGTAGGTCCGCTTCACCTGATCGAAGGTGACGACGCGGAAGCCGGGATCGTCGGCGTCGGGGGAGTTCGAGAGCGAGACGGTGAGCGGCCCGATGGCGCCCGCGACGAAGCGCTGCCTCCCGTCTCGGTTCGAGACGCGATCGGCCCACTCGCGCGCGAGGCGCGCGCTCTTCTCGTTGAGCTCGAAGGCGAGCTCCGAGAGGAAGCGATCCTCGAGCACCCGCTGGAAGAAAACGGGATCCTTGCGGCCTCCACGCTCGCGCGGATCCTCGAGGAAGAACTCGCTCTGCGTGATGCTCGTCGCGCCGAAGGTGTTGGTCTCGACGATGTCGGCGCCGGCCTCGAAGAAGCGGCGGTGGATGTCGCCGATCATCTCGGGCTCGGTGAGCGAGAAGAGGTCGCCGTTGTTGAGGAGATCCTTCTTCGCGTCGCGGAAGCGCTCGCCACGGATGTCCGCCTCCTTCTTCCCGTAGGTGCGGATCGTCGTGCCCATCGCGCCGTCGAGGATGACGATGCGCTCCTTCATGAGCTTCTCGAGCGGGTGCAGGTTCTTCATCGGGGGACCTCAGGTTCGGGGCGCGCGGTGGGCGCGCGAGGGCTTCTGAGCGACGGCGAGGACCGTCTGGAAGTAGGGCGGCTTGGGCTCGCGCGAGGCGACGTAGGCGTGCTCCAGGGAGAGCCTCGCCGCGCGGAGCATCCCCGCGAGCTCCTTCACGCCGAAGCCGGGGTGGCGCTCGCCGTAGCGCGCCGTGAGCTCGCGCTCCTCGTGCCGATCGAGGCAGAGCGTGACGAGGCGGCCGCCAGGCCGGAGCACGCGCGCGCACTCGGCGACGGCGCGCGAAGGGCGCTCCGTGTAGGTCAGCGTGTGGAAGAGGAGCGCGGCGTCGAAGCGCTCCCCCTCGAAGGGGAGGGCCTCGGCGTCGCCGGGCTGGACGCGGACGTGCCGATGCGGCGCGAGGCGCGCCTTCGCGAGCGCGAGCGCGCGCTCGTCGAGATCGACGCCCTCGATGGAGCGCGCGTAGGGCGCGATGAGCTCGGCCACCGCGCCGTCGCCGAGGCCTACGTCGAGCACGTCGCCGAGCTCGAGGAGCCCCGCGAGGCCGCTCGCGAGCGAGCGCCACGTTCGGCCTGGCGCGTACGCGCCGCGCCCGAGCAGGCGCTCCTTGTCGATCGCGCGCAGGCGCTCCCGATCGCCCGCGAGCGTCGGATCCTCGGAGCCTCGGAGCGCCTCGATCAGCGCCTCCGCGCCCTTCGGGAGTGCGCCGCCCGTGAGCCGATAGAGGCTCTCTCGCCCCTCGCGCCGGTCGTGGACGATGCCCGCCTCGCGCAGCCTCCGGAGGTGCGTCGAGACGCGCGACTGCGCGATGCCCGTCACGGTGACGAGCTCGCTCACGTTGAGCTCGTGCTCGGCGAGCAGCGCCAGGAGGCGCAGGCGGCTCTCGTCCCCGAGGAGCGAGAGCGCCTCCGCGGTGTGGGCGAGGCGTGACATATCCGCTTATTCGCATATGTGTATGTCGAGTCGCCGCCGCGTCGTCAAGCCCGCCGCGCGAGCCCTTCGGTGCGCCGGCGCGCTCGCGGTGAGCGTCGATCGAAGCGGGGCGCGCGATCACATCGGGATGCGGCCGTCTTGGAGGGGCGCGCGGAAGTGGACGCGGCGCTCGGCGCCCGGGGTCATGTGGACGCGCATGTCCGAGTCGATGATGACGGCCTCGTAGCCCGGCATCTGAGCGAAGAGCGCGACGCAGCGCTCGGGGCCGAGCACGAAGCAGCCCGTGCTGATCGCGTCGGCGTCGAGGCCGCTCGGCGCGAGCACGGTCACCTGCACGACGCCCTCGACGGGGCGACCCGTCCGCAGATCGATGATGTGGTGCCACCGCCGTCCGTCGGCGTCGATGAAGGCGTGCTCGTAGTCGCCCGAGGTCGCGATCGCCGCGTCCGTCGCCTCGAAGGAGCCGATGTAGTCGTCGCGGCGCGGGTGCTGGATCCCGACGCGCCAGGCTCGACCCCCACGTGTGCCGTGCAATTGCACCTGCCCGCCGCCGAAGATCATGAAGTTCGGGTAGCCCGCCTCGACGAGGAGCGCCTGCGCGCGATCGAGCGCGTAGCCCTTCGCGATGCCGCCCGTCCCGATCGCCATCCCGGGGCGCCGCAGGAACACCGTGCTCGCCGCGTGATCGACGACGAGGTCTCGGTACCCGACGAGCGGGAGGCGCTGCTCGATCTCCTGATCCGTCGGCACGTGCTCCTGGCCCGGCTGAAAGAGGTAGAGCCCGCGCAGCGCCGCCCACGTGAGATCGAACGCGCCGCCCGTGCGCTCGGACGTCCGGAGGCCGGCCTCGACCACGGCGAGGGTCTCGGGCCCGACGTGGACGGGCTCGCGGCCGGCGTCGCGGTTGATCTGCGAGATCTCGCTCGCCTCGCGCCACTCGCTCAGCACGTCCTCGAGGCGCGCGATCTCGTCGAGCGCGCGCTCCATCGCCGCGTGGGCGCTGGCCGCGTCGTCGCTCACGACCGCGATCCGGTAGATCGTGCCCATCATCGCGCGCTCGCTCCGGACGAGCGGCGCGTCGCTCGCCGCGCCCGCGTGCGCGAGATCGTCGGTTGGCGCGTGCGATGAGGGAGGCGACGGGGCGGCGGGCTCGCGCGAGGCGCGATCGTGAGGTTCGTCGGCGGACGAGCAGCCGAGCGTGGCGAGCGCCGCGAGGACGAGCGGGCCGATCCAGGCGCTCGAGCGCCGAAGGCGAGGGGCGTACACAAAGAGAGGCTATCGGCGTTCGCGCGCCGCGCTAGTCGACGTGGCGAGCGCGCGCGTCTGCGCCTACGCTCGGCCGCGGATGGCGAGCCCTCGATACGAGCAACGCGCGAGCGACGCCGCGGCGGCCCGAGACCTCGCGCGTGCGCTCGACGTCTCGCCGACCCTCGCGCAGATCCTGCTCCATCGCGGGCTCTCGAGCGTCGAGGCGGCGCAGGACTTCCTCGAGCCGAAGCTCGGCGGGCTCACCGACCCGAGCGCGATGCGCGATCGCGACGTCGCCGCCGATCGGCTCGCGCGCGCGGTTCGTGCCCGTGAGCGGATCGTGATCTTCGGTGACTACGACGTCGACGGGACGACCGCGACGACGATCCTCGCCGGGATCCTCCTGCGCCTCGGCGCCGACGTGCGCGTCATGGCGGCCAACCGCTTCGTGGGCGGCTACGGGTTCAGCGAGCCCGCGCTCTTGGAGGTGAAGGCGGCGAGCGCGCGGGTGCTCGTCACGTGTGACTGCGGCTCGGCGGATCACCCTCGCATCGAGGCCGCGATGCGCGCGGGTATCGACGTCATCGTCGTCGATCATCACCTCGTCCCGAAGGAGCCGCTCCCCGCGCTCGCCTTCCTCAACCCGCACCAGCCCGGCTGCGGCTTCCCCTACAAGGGGCTCGCCAGCGCCGGCCTCGTCTTCTTCCTCGGCGCCGCCGTGCGCGCGCGGCTCGAGCCGAAGCTCGGGCTCCGCGACTTCCTCGATCTCGTCGCGCTCGGGACGGTGGCCGACGTGGCGCCGCTCGACGGAGACAACCGCCGCCTCGTGCGCCATGGGCTCGGGCTCCTCGGCGGCCGGGACGCGCGACCCGGTGTGCGCGCGCTCCGCGAGGCGGCGCGGGTGAAGGGCGCGGTGCAGGGCCAGGACATCGCGTACCGGCTCGCGCCGCGGCTCAACGCGGCGGGGCGCCTCGCCGACGCCTCGCTCACGCTCGCCCTGCTCGGCGCGACCACGATCGAGGAGGCGCGCGCGCTCGCGTCGCGCGTCGAGGCGGTCAACGCGGAGCGGCGCGCGGTGCAGGAGGCGAACGCCGAGGAGGCGGTGCGCGCGGTGCGCGCGCTCTATCTCGATGGCGCGGGGGAGGGGGCCTCGATCGACGGTGGCATCGTCGTCGCGTCGCCCGACTGGCACCGCGGCGTCGTGGGGATCGTCGCCGCGCGCTTGGCGGAGCTCTTCGACGCGCCCGCGATCGTCATCGCGATCGAGGGCGAGGTGGGGCACGGCTCGGGGCGCACCGCCGGCGCGTTTCCCCTCCACGACGCCGTCCGCGCCTCGTCGCGAGCGCTCCTCGGCTTCGGAGGACACCAGGCCGCGCTCGGCGTGCGCATCGATCCGAGCGCGATCGACGCGTTTCGCTCCGACTTCGATCACGCGTGTCGAGCGCTCCGCGCGGAGGGGATCGGGCCACGGGTCAGGCCGATCGACGTGCGCCTCGACGGCGAGCGCTTCCCGATCCCGAGCGCGCGGGAGCTCGCGCTCCTCGAGCCCGTGGGCGCGGGCAACCCCGAGCCCCGCTTCCTCCTCGAGGGAGCGAAGGTCGACGCCGCCGACGTGGTCGGCGAGGGCCACCTCAAGCTCCGTCTGCGCGTCGGGGAGACGCGCCTCTCGGCGTTCGGCTACCAGCTCGCGAGCGCGCGGCCGAGCGTCGGCTCGGTGCTCGACGTCGTCGGCGCGCTCCGCCCCGACGCCTGGCGCGGGGATGGGAGCCTGGAGCTCCGCGTCGAGGCGTTCCTCTGACAGCGCGCCTCACTCGACGTGATCCGTCGAGTGAGGCGCGCGGGCTCGGCGGGAGGGAGGCTCACGCCGATTCACTCGGCGTGAGGGAGGGTCTGAGGCAGACTCTCCGACAAGGGAGGAACAGCGCGAATCAGGTCAGCTGATTCGCGCTGTGAGCCGGATCAGCCCTCGCTCGGGGTGGCGTTCATCCGGTGGAGGAGCGGGAGCCCGCGGACGCCGTGGAGCATCACCGCCACGCCGAGCGCGGGGACGAGCCCGGGCAGCGCGAAGCCCAGCACGAGGTGCAGGAGCTCCGAGGCGAAGAGGTGGACGGCGCGCGCGTGGATGACGTAGATGCCGTAGAAGCCGAGGAGCGCGACGACGACGCCCGCGGCGATGAGCGCCCCGGCGACCGCGCTCGACGCGACGGGCCGCGCGCGGCTCGCTGGATCGGGGTGGTTGACGCGGCTCTCGAAGCGCCCCCACGCGAAGTAGACGGCGAGACCCAGCTCGAGCCACACGATGAGCCGACCCCAGGTGTCCTCGGGCAGGCCGTACATGACGTAGAGGCACGAGAGCGCGCCGAGGCCGCCGACGAGCCACGGCGCGGGTACCTTGAACGGGCGCGGCTGCTCGGGGTTGCGGTGGCGCAGGATCGGGACGCCGAGGCAGACGAGGACGAAGGCGAGCAGCGTGCCGATCGAGACGAGCTCGCCGACGAGGTTCATCGGCATGACGCCGCCCGCGATCGCGACGAACGTCGCGGTGACGGCGGTCGCGACGTGCGGCGACTTGAAGCGCGGATGCGTGCGCTCGAAGAAGGGCAAGAGCCCGTCCTTGGCCATCGCGTAGAACACGCGCGTCTGGCCGAGCATCATCACGAGGATGACGCTCGTGAGCCCCGCGAGCGCGCCGACCTTGATCGCGAAGGTGAACGTCGCCGCGGCCGCGGGGGCCCAGCCGCGCAGCTCGACGATGCGGTTGATGCCGACCGCGATCGGCGCGGGCACGCCGAGCTCCGCGTAAGGGACGACGCCCGTCAGCGTGAAGGCCACGAGCACGTAGAGGATGGTGCAGATGACGAGCGAGCCGAGGATGCCGATGGGGATGTCGCGCTTGGGGTTCTTGGCCTCTTGGGCCGTCGTCGAGACGGCGTCGAAGCCGATGTAGGCGAAGAACACGACCCCCGCGCCCGTGAGGACGCCGCCGAGCCCCCAGCCGAAGTGCGATTTGCCGTCGGCCCAGGTGACGGCCTCGGGGACGAGCCTGAAGAGGCCGCTCGCGTGCTCGTTCACGAAGATGTTGTCGGGGATGACGAGGCCGATGCCGAGCAGGATGAAGACGCAGACGATGAGCACCTTCACGACGACGATGACGTTGTTGACCCACGCGCTCTCGGTGATGCCGCGATAGAGGATCACGCCGCACACCGCGGCGACGACGCTCGCGGGCACGTTCAGGTAGCCGTGGACCACCTGCCCGCTCGTGAGCGTCACCTCCTCGAAGGGGCCCTTCGTGAACATGAGGACGGCGTCCGAGAGATGAAAGACGCTGCTCGTCGGGTCGCCGTCCGGCCCCGGGAAGACCTGCGTCAGCGACGCGAAGACCTGGACGAGGTAGCCGCTCCACGCGATCGCGACGACGACCGCGCCGAACGCGTACTCGAGCACGAGATCCCAGCCGATGATCCACGCGATGAGCTCGCCCATCGTCGTGTACGAGTAGGCGTAGGCGGATCCCGCGACCGGGATCATCGACGCGAGCTCCGCGTAGCAGAGGCCCGCGAAGGCGCAGAGGAGCCCGCCGAGCATGAACGCGTAGACGATGCCGGGGCCCGCGTAGTTCGCGGCGGCCGTGCCCGTGATCGAGAAGATCCCGGCGCCGATGATCGCCCCGATGCCGAGCATCGTCAGGTTGAACGCGCCGAGCGATCGCTTGAGCCCGTGGCCGCCCTCGGCGATATGTGGATCCGTCGCCTCCCGGATGACCGCGGCCAGATCCTTCTTCGCGAATAGCTTCATGGCGCGGGCATCATCAACGACCTCGTCGCCCGGGCGCAACCGGGAGCCGCGCTGTCAGCTCGCCTCGGAGCGCGGCGCCCGCTTCTTGCGGCCGCTCAGCCACCCGATGATCCCCGGGAGGATCGAGATGAACACCACGAGGATGATCACCTTCTCGAGGTGGAGCCGGACGACGTCGAAGCCGCCGAGGAAGTAGCCCATGAGCGTCATCGAGAGCACCCAGCTCGCGCCGCCGATCACGTTGTAGGCCGCGAAGCGCCGATAGGACATCTGCGCGACGCCGGCGACGACGGGGACGAAGGTGCGCACGATCGGCATGAACCGCGCGATGATGATCGCCTTGCCGCCGTGTCTCTCGTAGAATTCCTTGGCGGCGAGGAGCGCCTCGGGGTTGCGGAGCTTGAAGACGAGGAGCTTCCAGAGGTAGCCGAGGAGCGTGTGCTCGCCGCGCTGGGGGCGCGCCATCGGCTTGAAGATCATCGGGCCGATCCTGTGGCCGATCATGTAGGACGTGGCGTCGCCGAGCACCGCGCAGGGGATGAGGATCGCGTTGAGGAGCCAGATGTCGAGCAGGCGCTCCTGGTGCGCGTAGAGCCCCGCCACGACGAGCAGCGAGTCCCCCGGGAGGAGCGCGACGAGCGCGCCCGTCTCGGCGAAGACGATGAGCGCGAGGCCCGGATAGCCTCCCCACTCGACGATGGGGCCCGGATCACGGAGGAGCCCGAGGAGCGTGTGCAGGGTTTCCACGAGCGGCGCGGGTAGCACGTCGGGGCGATTCATCAACGCGGCGGGGCCGCGAGCGCCCGCTCGGGCCGAGCCCGCTCAGGTGCTCGGAGCGAGCGCGTCGGGGGCGGGGGCCTTCGTGTCGAGGAGCAGCGCGCGCGCGGCCTCGAGCGCCTCGTTCGTCCCCGCGAGCAGCAGGACGTCGCCCTCGCGGAGGCGATCCTGCCCGTTCGGGAGCGCCATCGAGCCGCCCTCGCGCTGGATCGTGAGCACCGTCGCGCCCGTGTGGGCGCGCAGATCGAGCTCCGCCAGCGTCTTCCCCGAGGCGTGGCAGCCGGCGGTCACCGTCAGCCGCTCCGTCACGCCGAGCTCGGGCAGCGTGGGCCGGGCGGGCCTCTCGGTCGCCTCCGCGCTCGTCTCCGCGCTCGCGTCCGCGCCTTGGCTCGTGAGGGCGACCGCGATGCGCAGCGCCGCGGAGCGGACCTCCGCGTCGACGTCGCGCGCGGAGCGGATCCCGATCACCGCGATGATGATGAGCGCGACCACGACGAGCACGACGATCCGCCCGTCGGCGAGGAAGGCGTTGACGACGGTCGCGGAGGGGAAGCCGACCAAGGCGGTGAAGCCGAGCAGGAGCAGGGCTCGCAGCGCGCGCACGCGCGCCATCGAGGGCGCGTCGGTCGCCTCCGAGCTCATCAGCATCGCGCGCGCGAGCGCGCTCGTGTTCCGAAACGCGACGAGGAAGACCGGCGCCGCGAGCGCGAAGAGGCAGAACGCGAACCAGGCGAGCAAGAGGATCGAGCGGGAGAGCCCAGTCAGCTCGTGGAGGAGCCTGACGACGGCGTCCGCGAGGCGCGCGGTCATGAGCGCGAGGCCGAAGAGCAGGGCGCCGTCGACCGCGAGCGCGCGCAGGGCTCGCCGCATCCGATCGCGCCGCGCCGAGCTGTGATCCCCCGAGCGCAGCGCGAGGACCCACTGCTCGTGCAGGCTGAGCGTGCGCCGGATCGGCGCCGGCATCGCCCGGTCGGCCCAGCTCACCACGCGCGGCGCGTTGCGGATGGCGATCGGGGTCGTGAAGGCCGTGAGCACCGCGACCGTGACGAGGAGCGCCTGCAGATCGGGGCGCGCGACGTGCGCCGAGATCCCGACGCTCGCGAGGATGAACGAGAACTCCCCGATCTGCCCGAGCGCGACGCCCGCGGTGACGCTCCTGCGCAGCCCGAGGCCCGAGACGAGCCCCGCGACCGTGACGATCGAGAGCTGCCCGAGGATCACGAGCAGCATCACGGCGAGCGCGAGCGGGAGCTCGCGGACGGCTCCCATCGGGTCGACGGTCATCCCGATCGAGACGAAGAAGATGCCGGCGAACACGTCGCGCATCGACGCCGCCAGGTGCTCGACGCGCCGCCCGAGCCCCGACTCCGCGACGAGCACCCCGCTCACGAACGCGCCGAGCGCGGCCGAGTAGCCGAGCTCGACCGCGGTCGCGGCCAGCACGAAGCAGACCCCGACGGCGACGACGGTGAGCACCTCGTCGCTCGCGAGCCGCGCGACCGCGCGAACGAGCCTCGGGACGAGGAGCAGGCCGAGGACGATCATCGCGAGGAGGACCCCCGCGAGCCGCATGACGTCCGCGGTGACCATCGCGGTCTCGACGCGACCGCTCGCGGCGACGCCCGTCATCACCGCGAGCAAGATGATCGCGAGCACGTCCTGGACGACGAGGACCCCGAGGATGTGGGTGCGGACCTCGCCCTCCATGTTGGCGGGGAGCGCGCGAGAGACGACCATCGTGCTCGAGAAGGAGAGGCCCGCGCCGAGGAAGATGCCCTCCATGGAGGTCCACCCGATCGACGTGGCGAGCGTGTGGCCGCACCACATCATGAACGCGAGCTGGAGCGCGCCGGTGAGACCCGCGGTCGGCAGGACCCGGACGAGCTTCGTGAGGCGCAGCTCGAGGCCGACCGCGAACATGACGAGCACGACGCCGAGCTCGGCGAGGCTCTCGACCCGATGGGCGTTCGCGAAGAGCGGGATCGGGATGTAAGGGCCGAGGATGAGCCCCGCGATGAGGTAGCCGAGCACCGTCGACTGCCCGAGCGCGCGCGCGAACGGGCTGGTGAGCGCGGCGACCCCGAGGACGAGCGCGAGATCCACGACGAGCGAGGAGTCCTCCATGGGTGCGGGGCGTGCGTGTATCGAGACGCCCCGAAACGCAAGGAGAAACGGGAGGCGCGCTGCCTGGGCGCCCGGTCAGCTGCGCGCGGCGAGCTCGTCCGCGTCGGCGTTACGTCCCACGGCGCGATAGCAGGCCGCGAGCGCGTGGTAGGCGGCGCCACGACCGCGCGCGTCCCCGCGTCGGAGCGCGAGGGCGAGCGCCGCGAGCGACGAGCGGACCGCCTCGGTCGAGCGCCCGCTCCCGAGCATGACCATCGCGTGCGCGAGCAGGGTCTTCGGATCGTCCCGGTCGAGGGCGTGCCCGAGCCGAGCCTCCGCGTTCGAGACGTCGCCCCGCGAGACGTCGAGGAGCGCGCGCAGCCGCGCGACGGCGCGGAGATCGGCCCCGAGCAGGACGGCCCGCTCGACCCAGCGCTCGAGGCGCTCGACGTCTCGCGCTCGCAGCGCGGCGCTGAGCTCGGCGGGATCGAGGGTGTCGGCGGGCGCCTCGACGGCTCGCTCGTCCGCGGCGGGGAGGGGCGCGCCGAGGCCGCCGACGAGCGCCTCGGCGTCGGCGACCTCGAGGAGGTCCTCGCGCGCTCGAGGGCCGACCTCCGGCTCGATCGAAGCGGGGGCGGCCGGGGTGCTCGACGCTCCGCGCGCGCTCGCCCCCGGCTCACCCTCGCTCCCGAGGGCGGCTCGCCCCCGTGCGCAGCTCGCCGCCGTCATGACGAAGCCCAGCTCGCGCAGGCGAGCCGCGAGCTCGACGGATCGACCGTCGCCCGCGGGATCGGCCCCTCCCTCGACGGCGAAATGCCCGAGCGTCAGCGCATGGCGCGGCGAGGACGCGAGCTCCTCGCCCGTGAAGCGGTGGAGCTCGGCGAGCCTCGCGGGGGGCATGAGGCTCTTCACGACCCGGCGCAGGTAGTGGGTCGTCGGCACGTCGCGCGGGGCGCGCCAGCCCTCGAGCGCGAGGGCGTCGAGGGCGGCGCGCGCGATCGCTCCGGGCTGTCCGTCGCGCGCGGCGACGGCGAGGAGCTGCTCGTCGGAGGCGTCTGCGGGCGCGACCGAGACGACGTCCAACATCCGGCGCGCTTCGTCGGAGAGCAGCTCGACGCGCGCCTCGGTCAGCTCCTCGACGCGCACCGCCTCGACCCCGCCCCGCGGGGCCGCGCGCCAGGCGAACGCCTCCCCCTCGCGCACCAGATCGCCCGCGGCGATCAAGAGCCGCGCGGCCTCTTCGCAGCCGAGCGTGGAGTCCCCGCCCATCACCGCGACGCGGCGCACGACGTCGCGTGACGTGCTCGCTCCGAGCAGCGCGGCGACGACCTCGCGCGCGTCCGTCGAGCGGAGCGCGGGCAGCGTGAGGCGGAGGGTCTCCTCGGAGGGCTCGCCGAGGAGGGCGGGGAGCGGCGCGTCGATCGCGAGGCGCACGACGAGCACGAGGCGCTCGCGGCGTCGGCGCCGCAGCGCGGCGACGACCTCGAGCGTCGCGAGATCGACACCCGCGAGCGGGTTGAGGACGATCCAGGCTCGCGCGGGGCCGAGCGCCGCGTCGACCACGTCCACGGCCTCGTCGAGGGTCCGCGGCGCGCCACCGACGAGCGCGCGGTGCGCCTCGGACGTCGATGGGCCCGGCGCCGCCGCGAGCGCCACCCGGAGGCTCTCGAAGAGCGCGAGGGGGCCGCACGCCGAGCCGAGCCGGAGGCAGACCTCGGCTCCTGCGCGCTCGCGCGCGGCCTCGACGAGCTCCGTCGTCCCCGCGCCGATCGGCCCCTCGAGCACGACGATCGGCGCGGCCTGACGCGTTGCCTCGACGAGCGGCTCGAGGAGCGCTCGCGTCGCCGGGACGAGCGGAGGTGGCGCGAGCGCGCGGAGGTCGCGGAGCGTCTCGGCGCGGCGGGGATGGCAGAGGTCCACCGAGCCGGCGCGGAGCCCGCCGTGGGAGAGCTGCCTCGTGAAGAGGAACGCGCCGGGCACGCGATCGCGAAACGCCCCGTCGAGCAGCAGCTCGCGAGGCTTGGCTCGGGCGGCGAGCGCGCAGGCGTCGTCGAGCGCGGTGGCGAACCGCAGGCCGTCGGCTCGCGAGAGCAGGGACGACGAGAGCGCGATCGCGAGGTGCTCGCCGGAGGGGGCCTCGAGGAGCGCGAGGGCCAGATCGACCAGGTCGTGAGGCGATCGGTCCGTGAAGCTCGCCACGATCTGCCCGGAGAGCTGCGCCTCGATCCGGGCGCCGTGCGCCTCGAGCTCGGAGACGAGCGCAGAGACGAGCGCGCGCCCCTCGGGCGGGTGCCCGCTCTCGACACTGCGTGGCGCGCTCGCCCACGTCGTGATCCGCAGCCACAGCACGACGCTCTCGAGCGCCGGGGCCATCGCCTCGGTCGCCAACGAGGCCACCGTCGATCAGCCCTCGAGCTTGCGCTTGAGCGCGGCGAGCTCGTCCTCGACCACGGCTCCGCCCGTCCTCTTCTCGAGCGCCCGGAACTTCGCGTCCACCGCCGCGCGCTCGGCGTCCTCGAGCACCGACGAGGCCTCGACCTCCGCCTCCATCTGGTCGATGCGCGAGGTGAGGTGGTCGATCCCGCTCAGGCCGCCGCCGCTCGTGAGGCCGGTCTCGCGCGCCGCGGTCCGCGCGGTGCGGACCTGGGCGACGAGGCTCGCCTTGCGCGCCTTGAGATCCTCGACGCGCCGCTCGGCGTCCGCGATCGCGTCTTGGAGCTTCGCGGACGCCGCAGCGGCCCCCTCCGCCTGACGCTGGAGCCCCTCCGCGTTGGCCTTGGCCTTCTGCTTCATCCGCAGGGCGTCACGAGCGAGCTCCTCGTCGCCCGCTCGGAGCGCCAGGACGGCCTTGTTCTCCCAGCTCGTGACCTCCGCGCTGGCCTCCTCGACCTTCTTCTCGAGGCGCTTGGCCGTCCCGAGCTGGGTCACGAGGTCCGCCTTCGCGCGCTTCACCTCGGCGTCCATCTCGGTGAGCGTCTGGTCGATCATCTTGCCCGGATCCTCGGCGCCGTCGACGAGGGAGTTCAGGTTGGATTTCACCACCCGATTGAATCGATCGAAGATGCCCATGCCCGCTCCTGGCTCGCTGTGGCTCGAGCCGTCATCTTGCACCGAGTCCGGCCGAGAGAGGAAGGGTCACGCCTCGCGCCTCGACCATCAACCGGAAAGATCGCGATCTGCGGCTCGCGGGCGCTCGGAGCGCGTGGTAGCCGTCGGCCCATGAGCGGCTCGTCGAACATCGATCTCTCCTCGGCACCGACGCTGCGCGGCAAGACGTTGCTCGTGACCGGTGGGGCCGGCTTCATCGGGACCGCGCTCACCAAGGCGCTGGCGGAGCACAACCGGATCCGCATCTTCGACAACCTGCGCCGGAACGCGCTCGCCGCGGAGGGGCTCGAGCGCCACCCCAACGTCGAGGTGATCGTCGGCGACGTGCGCGACTTCGGCGCGCTGCGCGACGCGATGCGGGGCGCCGATCACGTCGTCCACATGGCCTCGATCGCCGGCGTCGACACGGTGCTCGAGCATCCCGTGCTCACGATGGAGGTCAGCCTCGAGGGCACGATGAACGCGCTCCGGGCCGCTCGCGAGGTCGGCGCGATCGAGCGCTTCGTCGACTTCTCGACGAGCGAGGTGTTCGGGAGCTACGCGTTCCGCGTCCGCGAGGCCGACGTGACGAGCCTCGGCGCCGTCGGCGAGGCGCGCTGGACCTACGCCGTCTCCAAGCTCGCGACGGAGCACCTCGCGCACAACTACTGGAAGCAGTACGGCCTGCCGACCTGCTCGATCCGTCCGTTCAACATCTACGGGCCCGGACAGGTCGGCGAGGGGGCGATCCACGCGTTCGTCGAGCGCGCGCTCCGCGACGAGCCCATCCACATCCACAACGAGGGCGATCAGATCCGCAGCTGGTGCTACATCGACGACATCGTCGACGGGATCCTGCGAGCGCTGACGCGCGACGGCGCGATCGGTCAGTCGTTCAACCTCGGCAACCCGCGGAGCACCGTCACCATCTATCAGCTCGCGCAGCTCGTCGTCCGCCTCTCCGGCTCGCGGGCTCCGCTCGAATTCGTGAAGTGGGACTTCCCCGACGTCGAGCTCCGCGTGCCGGACGTGAAGAAGGCCGAGCGCCTGCTCGGGTTCCGGGCGCGGGTCGAGCTCGAGGAGGGCCTCGAGCGGACGCTCGCGTGGTATCGGCAGCGTCTCGCCGCGACGCGCTGAGCCGAGTTCCGGCTCGGCCCGGGCAAAGGTCATCGCGCCGCGTGGCGCTCGAGGATCGGGAGGGCCCGTTGACGCGCGCGCGGCGAGCGTCGAGGATCGGAGCGTTCTCATGATGGGACAGGGTGGCGCTCGCTCGTTCTCGCTCGCCGAGGTCCGCACGGACGGCTGGTTCGACCAGCTCGGCGGAGGATCCGAGGCCTTCTCGCAGCTCTGCGAGATCGTGGGCGCGCGGTTCGTCGCGTTCACCGCGGTCGCGGGCGTGCGCATCACCGCGCTCGAGGTCGATGGGCGCGATCCGGACCGGTCGATGGTCGAGTTCTCGATCGGTGAGGACGGCGCGGCGCAGCGGCTCACCCTCTCCGACTATCGGCGACGCCTCGCGCACGCGCTCATCGTGGAGCAGGACGGCTCGTCCGATCCGCTCGAGCTCGACGAGGCGCCGAGCCCCGAGCGCCTTCGCCTCGTCATCGGCGCGCGGAACCTGCTCCTCGCGCCGGTCCTCGGGATCGAGCTGCTCTCGCTCGAGCGGGACGCCGCGGGCGCGCTGCGGCTCGCCTGTCGCGTCGACGGCGCGGTGGCGCTCGTCGAGGTCGCCGAGCTCCGAGCGATCGTGAGCGCGCGCATCCAGCTCGAGGTCGATCAGCGCAAGGGCTCCTTCGCGATCGATCTCTCGATCGTCCCAGAGGCGGAGCGCGCGTCGCGCGAGGGCGACCTCGAGCGGATCGTCGAGCTGCTCGGGCGCTGGCCGGGTCCGCTCTCCGTCTTTCTGCGGAGCGCGGAGGGGCAGGCGATGAGCGCGGAGGCGCGCTCCGCGATCGCCCACGCGCTCGGGTTGCTCGGGACGGCCCACGCGCGGCTCGGGCAGCGCGAGCTCGCCGAGGAGATCCAGCGCCTCGGGATCCAGTGGGCGAGCGACGGCCCGCGCGCTCCCGAGCTCTTCTTCCGCCTCGGAGAGACGCTCCTCGACGAGGGGCGTGGCGGCGAGGCGATCGGCTTTCTGCGCCGCGCCCTCGCGCTCGCGCGCGCCATCCTCGACGACGGCGATGCCGAGCGCCGCGCGCTCGAGGTCGCGGCGCGGCTCGCGCTCGCGCGCGCGTTCGAGGAGCGGGAGCGCTACGCGGCCGCGCTCAGTAGCCTCGAGCGCGCGCGCTCGCTCGGGGCCTCGAGCGAGGCTCTCGCCACGGTGGGTGCGCGCTCGCGGCGTGCGCTCGGCGCCTCGTGGGAGGCGGTGCGTGCCTACCTCGACGCCCCGGCCGCGCCGCCGAAGGACGCGACGTAGCCCGCGATCAGAAGGCCCCGCGCAGGCCGAGGGCGAGGTGGGCGTGATCGAGCTCGACGTGCGCCTCGACGTGGGGCGATCCGATCGCGCTCCGCACGAGGTGCGTGATCGGGAACGCGAGGAGCGGCGCCGTCTGCGCGGCGATGAGCCAGCCCGCGTCCCACATCGCGTCCGCCTCGACGCACGCGTCGTCCGTCTCGACGGACGTCGGGCACCGCGCGGCGGTCAGGGCGACGGCCACGCCCGCCCCGGCGCCCGCGAGCCCGACCCCCCCGAGCAGCCAGGACCACGCGGGGATCCCGTCGTCCGGCCCGAAGACGAGGGGGATGGCGAGCGTCCAGAGCGCCGCGCCGACGAAGGCCGGCGCGAGCGTCGGTGGCTCGGCGTCGAGCCAGGCGGCCTGTCTTCGGAGATAATCCGGATCGGTGGGCTCCGCGATCGCGAGGAAGCGCCCGAGGTGCGCCGCGCGGTAGCCGAGGAAGCTCCAGCTCGTCGCGTAGGCGCCCAGCCCGAGCGCGAAGCTCACGCCCCCGGCCCAGTGCGCGAGCGTGTGATCGGGCGGCGTGCGCGCCGCCGGCGCGGGCGCGGGCTCGGGCTCGGGGCTCGTCGGGTCCGGCGGCGCGGGCGTCGGCTCGGGTGTGGGCGCGATCGGCCGCACGCCGAACCACGACGGCTCACCGCTCGCGATCGGTCGCGCCGCGTCGCTCGCGTCCGATCCGCTCTCGCTCGTCGCGATCTCCTGGTCCGTCGTCCAGTCGTGCGAGCGACCTTGCCGGAGCGACGCGAGCGCGAGGGGGAGCGCCCGCTCGCTCGTGTGAACCACGGCGATCTCGCGCTCGCTCGCGACGTCGATGCGATGGAGGGAGAAGACGCGGCGCCGGCCGGTGCTCGCGTCATCGACGAGCCAGACCTCCTCCACGCCCGCGATCCGCCCGAGGCGCGCGATCCGAGCCGCGATCGAGGGGTCGAGGGTGCGCGCGCCCTCGGTGTCGATCCGAACGCGGAGCGGGCTCGTGCCGAGCAAGGCCTCCGTGCCCGCGTCGACCCGAAGCTCGGCGCCCGCCCCGCTCAGCTCGAGCCGGTGGACCCGCCCGCGAGCCTGCCCGCACTCGACCTGGATGCGGTACTCGCCAGGCCGCAGATCGTCCGTCGAGAGCGGCGTCACGCCGAAATCGAGGCCGTTGAGCCGTACGGCGCAGCCGCTCGGCTCGCTCGCGACGCGCAGACGGACCCCCGACATCCGCGCCAGCGAGCGATCGACCTCTTCGAGGATCGACATCACCTCGGGTGGGTGCTGGTTCTCGGTCGGCTCACCCCTCGGGACGAGCCGCCGGCACGCGTACCCCTGCTCGACCGCGCGCCCATGCTGCCCGGTCTCCTCGAGGGAGCGCACGAGGTAGAGGCACGTGTCGAGCACCTGTCGCGAGCGCTCCGCCTCGCGGTTGAGCTCGGCGAGCGCCCGATCGGTGAGCGCCTCGACCTGGGCCAGCGCCGAGCGCGCGCTGTCGTAGTCCGCTCGCGCGAGGGACCGGACGGCCTGGTGGCTCGAGGACGCCCACCGGCTCAGGTCCGACGTCGAGACCTCCGGCGGATCCTCTCCATAGCCCTCGATCAGCGCCGCGCGGGCCGCGGCGTGCGAGTGGAGCACGGTACCCGTCGAGCCGGCGATGTCGGCGACGGAGCTCGCGTCCGTGAGCCGACCGCCGTGCTCGATCGGTAAGAGCAAGACGTCCGCGCGCGCGCGCTTCGCCCCGAAGAGCGCGAGGACGAGCACGAGCGCCGCGGCCGCGCCTCGCGCCCGCCGATCACGAAATCCTCGCTCCAGCCACTCGCCGCTCATCGGCACGCCTCTCCCAGCCTCGGCCCGATCCGCGGATCCACGAGGCGCGCGGAGTATCCACGCGCCCCTCATCGGCGCAAGGCTCGCGGGGTTTCGCCTCGTGCGCGCCAGAGGCCTCTAATCGACGGATCACCTCGAGCGACGCGCGCCGTCAGGCGAGCACGAGCCCGAGCGCGAAGAGCCCGAGGCCCAAGATGATGAGCGTCCCCATCCTTCGGATGACGGGGCCGACGGGCTCGCCGCGCTCGTCGAAGCCTCCCCCGAAGAGGCGCACGCCACCGAAGACCCAGAGGCCGAAGCCGAGCAGCGCGACGAGGGCCCAGCCCGGAGACGGTCGCCGCTCGGCGTCGAGGAGCGCGCGGTACGCCGCCCGACGCTCGCCCGGCGAGCGGCTCGAGTCGATCGCGGGGGGCGCTCCCTCGCTCGCGATCCGCGCGAGGTCGTCGTCCGCGGCCTCGCGCATCGACGCGCGGGCCGCCGAGGGGTAGGGCGACGAGGCGATGGCGCCGTGGATCGATCGGAGCGCGGAGAGCGCGATCGTCGTGTCGCCTCGCGCCTCGGCCTCTCGCCCGATCGTGGCGAGCGCCTCGAGCGCCTCGTCGGCGCGGTGGTTGCCGGGGAAGCCCCACGCCGCCACGCGACGATAGTGATCGATCGCCGCCTCGAGATCGCCGCTGCCGCGCGCGTCGTTCCCGCGCGCGAGCTCCTCGCCCGCCGAGGTGAAGGCGCGCAGGACGAGGCCGGCGCCGACGAGCGCGACGAGCAGCGCGAGCTGTCGGAGCCATCGCTCGAGGGACCGCGCTCGCTCGGGGGTGATCATCGTTCTGTCACGCGAGGTCGCGGCGCCGAAAGACGAGCGCCGCCACGAAGAGGAGCACGCCCGCGTAGAGCACGGCGTAGCCCATCGCGGACGCGACGTAGCCCGCGACGGGGGCCTGCTCGGGCACGAGGCCCTCGAGCAGGCGATGGCTCGGGACGAAGAGGTTGAAGTTGGGCACGACCCACGCGAGCCCATGCAAGAAGGCTCGGATCAGCTCGGGGAGCACGCGCGAGCGCATCGTCGCCATCTCACCGGCGGAGCGCCCGAGGAGCCAGATCCCCACCGTGAACACGCCCGTCATGAACGGCGTGGAGAACGACGAGAAGAGCATCGCGACGGCCGCGACCAGGATCACCTCGCCGAGCACGAGGACGAGCGCCCCGACGATCGGGAGGGGCGAGACGCCGACGCTCGACGCGAGCGCCGCGCTCGCCACGACCCCGACGAGGGCGATCGCGGGGGAGTAGAGGGTCGGATCGTGGGCCCTCCACACGACGGCGGCGAAGAGGGCGAAGATGACCGCCGCGAGCCCGATCGCGAGCCAGGGCGAGAGGCCGGCGATCAGCGCTTGGAGGAGGAACTGCAGGCCCCCGGTCGCGGCGACGAACACGAACGCCGTGAGGGCGATCCCCGCGTACTTGCCGAGCAAGAACTCGTCGCGGCGGATGGCCTTCGGGAGGATCACGTAGAGCGTCTTTCGCTCGATCTCCTTGTAGAGCAGCGAGCTCCCGAGGAAGACCGCGACGATGACCGCGAACAGCGAGACGCTCGCCAGGCCGACGTCGCGCACGACGCGCGCGCGCTGGTCGAGCGAGAGCTCGGCGAGCACCAGCGCGAAGAGCTGGACGAGCGCGCCGAAGCCCACCACCCCGTAGAGCACGCGGTCGCGGATCGCTTCGCGAAAGGTGTTGAGCGCGATGGCCCAGATGCGGCTCATGCGAGCGAGAGCCTACACCGTGGTCGGTCGCGTGGCAGCGCCGCTCGGCGCGAGGTCCCGGTTGAGGTAGCGGGGCGGCTCGTCGCCCCCGCCGCCCTCGATCACGCGCAGGCCGCGCGCTCGACGCGGCCGCCTCTGCGTGGGTCCGGCGCTCGGGGCGCCGCCAGACCAGCGCTCGAAGAGGTAGCCTCCGAGGCTCGCGCCGACGTACGACGCGAACACGGGCACGTACTGGTCGTAGACGCTGTCGACGAGCGCGACGACGCCGAACACCGCGACGAACGCCCAGGCGTTCGTCGGCCCGAGGACGGGGACCTCGAGGGGCCGCCCCCCTGCGCGCACGGCGAGCGCCGAGAGCAGCGCGCTCGTCGTGCCAGCGTCGCCCCAAGGCGCGCGCGGGGTCAGCCAGATCGTCGCCATCGCGAAGAGCCCCGATCCGAGGATCCCCACGACGAAGAGGCCGTAGAGCCGCCGCTCGCCCGCGACGCGCTCGTAGTAGGAGCCCATCAGGTAGACGAACACCAGCTCGATGAGCTTGCGAAACGCGCCGCCGCCGCCGTCGCTGGCGATCCAGTGGGTCGCCCACTGCCACGACCAGCCGATCGAGAGCGTCGGCGCGATCGCGACCCAGCTCGTGACCGGGACCGCGAGCGCGCGCTCGAGGACGACGTAGCCGACGAACGCGCCCGCGAGAACGAGGAGGAGGTTGCGGGTTCCCGGCGGGAGCCGTGGCGAGGGCATGGCGGAGACGGTGATGGGTCCGGCGTCTCGCCGCAAGGCGCGCCGGGGCGAGCGCTCGATCGGTGCGAACGACGACGGCCCGAGCCGAAGCTCGAGCCGTCTTGGTCGGGTATGTACGCGCGCGTCAGGGCGTGAACGTGGCGCGGCAGTCCGCGGCCACGAGGCTGTTCGGCCCGCTCGTCGTGGCGGCGGAGCCGACCTCGACGCCGCTGCAGTCGCCGACCATGATCGACCACTGCTTGCGCGCGGCGGCGTTGAAGCCCTCCATGTACAGGTAGTACTTGCCTGGGCCGAAGCCCGCCGTGCTCGTCGAGTCGAACGAGATGAGATCGGCGCACGGCCGGCTCGTCGCGTCGGCGACGATCGCGCTCATGTTGTCGCGGAGCGTGTACGAGTAGGTGGCGACCCCCGCCTCGCTGCAGGTCGTCATCGGCCCGCCGACCCCGTTCTGCCAGCTCAGGCTCAGCGTGAGCGTCTCCGGGAAGGTGAAGCCCACGAGGGGCAGCTGGACCCGGCCGCCCACGGGCACGGTGATCGGCGTCATCTCCGAGTAGTCGCTCACGAGCGCGCCGAGCGAGTCGATGGCCTCGAGCGCGACGAGGTACCTGCCCGCGCGCACGACCCGGCCGGGCCGCGAGTCGATGAGGCCCGTCTCACAGTCCGCCGAGGCCACGGCCACGCCGTGCTCGTACGCGGTGTCGGTCTCCGCGTAGAGGACGATCTGCACCTTGTCGATCCCGACCGCGAAGCACGAGTCGCTCGTCGCGGGGCGGCCGTTGAGCTGCCAGCTCGCCTCCACGGTCGCGTCGGTGCCCATCGGGTTGAACCGACCGCTCGAGAAGTCGACGGGGTCGAGCACGACGCGCGAGCCCGGCGTCACCGTCAGCGTGGCGAGCGGTCCCTGCGCGATGATCCCGCCGGACGCGTCGAGCGCCTGGAGCTGCATCCCCCAGGTTCCCGCCGCGACGACGGCGGTCGCGCCGGTGTCGATGACACCGCTCGCGCAGCTCGCCGTGAGGGCGGGGTGCTCGTACCAGCTCGCGCCGTTCTGGAACGCGACGCGAATGCTCGCGATCCCGAGGCTCGCGCAGTCGCTCACGCTCGGCGCGCCGCCGTCGATGGTCCAGTGGGCCTCGACGCTGCCGTCCGTGCCGCGCGGGTCGAAGCTCGTCCCGCTCACGAAATTCGTGCTGACGTTGTGGTGGTTCCCTGCGACGAGACGGATCGGCGTGCGCTCGCTCGTCGCGACGCGCGCGCTCGAGAGGAAGCCCTCGAACGCCACCTCGTAGTCGCCGCCGCTGATGAAGACGTCGGTCCCGCGCGAGTCGATGACCCCCGAGGAGCAGCTGTTGCGCAGCCGCAAGACCTCGGTGCTGCTCGCGTCGTAGAGCACCAGCTCCACGCGATCCATGCCGATCTCCGCGCACGTCGCCGCGCTGGCGGGCCTGCCGTCGATCGTCCACGAGGCCGCGATCGACGCGCTGTTCGGATCGGCCGTGATGATCAGGCAGCCCTGCATGAGGAGCAGCGCTCCCACGGCCGCCACCAACCCGAGACGGTGCCACCCCCCACGCCCAAGAGCCCCACTCGACCGCATCATGTTGACCTCCAAGCCAGACCCGATGTGAACACGCTCCGAGGAGCCATCCGCGCCGCACGGACGCGCTCGCGCGTCTCTCGATTCATACGCACGACCACAGGGTGCTCCTCGTCAGGAACGAGCATAGCGAGTCCGCGGGGCTCGCGCCCGCCCTCGCGGTGCCGGCGCCGTCGTCAGCCGTTCTTGGCCTTGGCCCGGAGCGCGTGGGCCGCCTCGCGATCGTCGGGGTGCTCGTCGAGGAAGGCCTCGAAGCTCTCGTCGCTGATCTCGACGGCCACGTCTCCGTGGAGCTTCGCCTGGCAGCCGAGGCGCGAGGTCGAGCGGATGTCGAACGCCTTGTCGAGGATGTCGAACTCGTCGTCCTCGATCTCCGACGTGTCGTCGAAGCCCTGGACGACGTAGACGTGGCACGTCGAGCACGCGCACACGCCGCCGCACCGATCTCCCTCGGGGACCTTCGCGCGCTTGGCGGCCTGGAGGATGGTCGTGCCCTCCTCGACCTCGATCTCGACGTTCTCCTTGATGAACCTGACCTTCGGCACGGTCCCTCCCGACCCCACGCTCAGCCGTGAGCCTTCTCGATCCCCCGTGCGTCTTGGGTCGACTCCTCGACGGCGCCAAGTCCCCGGCCTCGGAGCGCGCCGCGGATCGCGCGGTCCATCCGTCGCTCGGCGAGATCACGCGTCGCGCGCTCGAGCCCCTCGACGCGCCGATCGATCGCGCGATGATCCTCGCCGTCGTGCGCTTCACCGAGCGCGCCGAGCGCCCGCTCGATCCGCGCGCGCTCCTCGCCGTCGACGAGATCGCCGTCCTCCTCGAGCGCCTTGCGGGCGGCGAGCATGATCCGCGCGGCCTCGACGCGCTTCTCCGCGAGCCGACGCCGCTCGAGGTCGCTCGCTCCCGCCTCGTAGGCCTCCTCCAGCATCCGCTCGATGCTCGCCTCGTCGAGCCCGTAGCTCGGCCTCACCTCGACGCGCTGCTCGAGGTTCGTCGTCAGCTCCCTCGCCTGGACGTGCAGGATCCCATCCGCGTCCACGTCGAAGCGCACCTCGAGCCGCGCGAGCCCCGCGCCCATCGGCGGGATCCCGCGCAGCGTGAGGCGCGCGAGCGAGCGACAGTCGCTGGCGAGCTCGCGCTCGCCCTGGACGACGTGGAGCTCGAAGCCCGTCTGCCCGTCGGCGTAGGTCGTGAAGACCTGCGCCGCGGCGGCGGGGATGGAGGTGTTGCGCGGGAGGATGCGCTCGACGACGCCGCCCATCGTCTCGAGGCCGAGCGAGAGCGGGAGCACGTCGAGCAAGAGCGCGTCGTTCGTCGACTGCCCCGCGATGATGTCGGCCTGGAGGGCCGCGCCCATCGCGACGACGAGCTCGGGATCGAGATCCGTGAGCGGCTCGCGGCCGAAGAGCGTCGCCACGTAGCGCTGGACGGCGGGGATGCGCGTCGCCCCGCCGACGAGGATCACGCCATCGATGGCGTCCGCCGTGACGCCCGCGTCCTTGAGCGCGCGCTTGGTGGCGACGCCGGTCCGCTTGAGGAGCGGGAGGATCGCCTGCGCGAGATCCTCTCGCGTCGTCCGGAGCGTCGCCTCGCGCCCGGCGTGCGCGAGCGCGCTCTCCACCACCTCGTGCTCGGTGAGCGCGTGCTTGATCGCCCGCGCCGTCTCGAGCGCGTATCGCTTGGACGAGGCCGACGCCGACGCCGGATCGTCTCCGAGCGCCGCGAGGACGTGCTCGGCGAGCGCGCGGTCCATGTCGTCGCCCCCGAGCTGGCTGTCGCCGCCCGTCGCCTTCACCTCGAAGACGCCGTCCTCGATGGCGAGGATCGTCACGTCGAACGTCCCGCCGCCGAGATCGTAGACCGCGAACGTCCCGTTCCGCTTCTTGTCGAGCCCGTACGCGAGCGCCGCCGCCGTCGGCTCGTTCAACAGGCGGAGCACCTCGAGCCCCGCCAAGCGCCCGGCGTCCTTCGTCGCCTGCCGCTGCGCGTCGTCGAAGTAGGCCGGGACCGTGATGACGGCGCCGCCGATGCGGCCGAGCTCGTCCTCCGCGCGCTCCTTGAGCTCGCGGAGGATCGCCGCGCTCACCTCGACGGGCGAGACGCGCCTCGCGCCCGCGAGCTCGAAGCGGACGACGTTGTCGGCCGACCGCGCGAAGCGGTAGGGGCCGAGGCGGCGCGTCTCGGGGTCGTCCGCGCCGCGACCCATGAACCGCTTCACCGAGGCGATGGTGTCCTCGGGGAAGTCGAGCGAGAGCGCCTTCGCGCGTGCGCCGACGATCGTCGTCCCGTCGGCGGCGTAGTGGACCACCGACGGCACGAGCGCGGCGTCGTCGCAGTCGGTGATCGCGACCGCCTCTCCGAGCGACGTGACGTACGCGACCGCGCTGTTCGTCGTGCCGAGATCGATGCCGATGGGGCGCGGCGCCGCGGACGGATCGTGGATCTGGAGGAGGGCCATGGGTCGCTCGATCAGCCGACGAGGTTGGCGTCTTCGATGGCGTCGACCTCGTCGAGCAGGCGCCGGTAGTAGCGCATGCGCGCGAGGTGGCGCTCGGCGCTCTCGTGATCGTTCGCATCGAGGGCCGCGGCGAGCCGGTCGCGCGCGGCCTCGTAGTCGCCCCTCGCGCGCGTCGCGAGCGCGGCGATCGCGGTCTCGTCGCCCCGATCGCGGGCCCGCTCCAGCGCCTCTCGCAGCTCCATCACGGTGACGAGCAACTCCGGATCCTCGCGACGCCCCTCCTCCGCGAGCCCCGAGCCGCGCGCGTCGAGGAGCGCGCGCGCGCGTGTGAGATCGTCCTTGAGGGTGCGATAGGCCGCGTTCAGGTCGACCGCATCGCCGATCGCCGCGCCGCCGACGCGGTCGGGGTGGAGCGCGCGCGCTCTCTCGCGATAGCGGCGCTCGAGCTCGCGCTCGTCGAGCGCGAAGCGCGCGGGGAGTCCGAGGATGTCGAAGGCTGAGGGCATGGCGCGCGAGAACACGCGCACGCACAGAGAGCGCTCGTGCGCGTGGTTCCGGTGGGAGCGTCGACGAGAAACGCTCGTCAGATGGCGAACGAGTCGCCGCAGCGGCAGCTCTTCGACTCGTTCGGGTTCTCGAACTTGAAGCCGTGGTGCATGAGCTTCATCTCGTAGTCGAGGATGGCTCCGCGGAGGTAGACGAGGCTCTTCGGATCGACGACGACCTTGAGCCCGTCGAATTCGAAGATGTGATCACGCGGCCGGATCTTATCGGCGAATTCGACGACGTAGGAGGCGCCCGAGCAGCCGCCGCCCCGCACGCCGAGGCGCAGGCCCTCGGTCGGGATCGCGCGGCGCGCGATGGCCTGCTTGGCCATCTCGATCGCCTTCGGCGTGAGCTCCACGCGGGCGTCGTCCAGGGAGGACGTGGTCGGGGGCGGCGGCGGGAGGGGCTCGTCCATCGAGAGGGCCTCAGTCGTGGGCATGGGGCTGCTCAACGCTCTTGTCCTGGGTCTCGCCGCGCGTCGCGGCCTGCTTCTTTCGGAAGTCCGCGATCGCGCTCTTCACGGCGTCCTCCGCGAGCACCGAGCAGTGGATCTTCACGGGGGGGAGGTTCAGCTCCTCTACGATGTCGGTGTTCTTCAGCGACATCGCCTCGTCGACGGTCTTGCCCTTCACCCACTCCGTCGCGAGCGAGCTCGAGGCGATCGCCGAGCCGCAGCCGAACGTCTTGAACTTCGCGTCCTCGATGATCTGCGTCTCGGGGTTCACCTTGATCTGGAGGCGCATCACGTCCCCGCACGCGGGCGCGCCGACGAGGCCGCTCCCGACGTTGGGATCGTCTTTGTCGAGCGTGCCCACGTTGCGCGGCTGCTCGTAGTGGTCGATGAGCTTCTCGGAATACGCCATGACTTCTCCGCGATCGTTTCGAGTGAGCGCGCGCCGCGCTCAGCGTGAGGGGCTCAGTGGGCGACCCACTGGATGGTCTTGTAGTCGATGCCTTCCTTGTGGAAGTCGTAGAGCGGGGACATCTCGCGGAGGCGTCGCACCTCGCGGATCACGATCTCCGCGACGTGGTCGACCTCCTCCGCCGTGTTGAAGCGCCCGAGCCCGAAGCGGATCGACGAGTGGGCGAGCTCCGGATCCACGCCCAGCGCGCGCAGCACGTAGCTCGGCTCGAGGCTCGCGCTCGTGCACGCGCTCCCCGAGCTCACGCACACGTCCTTGATGCCCATCATCATCGACTCGCCCTCGACGAACGAGAACGAGACGTTGAGGTTCCCCGGGTGGCGCCAGGGGTCGTCCGCGCCGTTCAGGTGGATCATCTCGAGCGCGCCGAAGAGCTTCGCGCGCAGGCGCTCGCGCAGCCCCTTCACGTGGGCGATGTCCGCCTCCATCTCCTTCGAGAGGATCTCGCACGCCTTCCCGAAGCCGACGATCCCGGGGACGTTGAGCGTGCCCGAGCGCATCCCCGCCTCGTGGCCGCCACCGTCCATCTCGGCCTTGAGGCGGACGCGCGGCTTGTTGCGCCGCACGTAGAGGGCGCCGACGCCCTTGGGGCCGTAGATCTTGTGCGCGGAGATCGACGCGAGGTCGACGTTCATCGTGTCGACGTGGAAGGGGACGCGACCGACGCCCTGCACGGCGTCCGTGTGGAGGAGGACGCCCCGCTCCCGCGTGATCTTCCCGATCTCCGCGAGGGGCTGGACCGTCCCGATCTCGTTGTTGCAGAGCATCACGGACACGAGGATCGTCTTGTCCGTGATCGCGCTCTTCACGTCGTCGGGGCTGATCTGGCCCTTCGAGTCGACGGGCAGGTAGGTCACCTCGAAGCCCTCGCGCTCGAGCCGCTTGCAGGTGTCGAGGACCGCCTTGTGCTCCGTCTTCACCGTGATGATGTGGTTGCCCCGATCCTGGTACATCCGCGCGACACCCTTGATCGCGAGGTTGTCGCTCTCGGTCGCGCCGGACGTGAAGACGATCTCCTTCTCGTTGCGCGCTCCGAGCAGCTTCTGGACCTGCTCGCGGGCGTAGTCGACCGCCTCCTCCGCCACCCACCCGAACTTGTGGTTACGCGACGCCGCGTTGCCGTAGTTCTCCGTGAAATAGGGCAGCATCGCCTCGACCACGCGCGGATCGACGCGGGTCGTGGCGTGGTTGTCCATGTAGATCGGGAACGAGAGCGCCATCATCTTCCTCGCAGGAGCTACGAACGAAGCTCGACCGTCGGTCGAGCGACTCACTGAAAGCCAGCGACGAGCGCGGGCCGGTGGGCCTCGCAGTCGTGCTTGTCGCAGATCGCGCACTCGCTCACGGGCCGCTCGGGCTCGCAGCTCTTGCACGTCTCGAGGTAGTCGAGGCTCTGCTCGAGCTCCTCGAGCAGCCCGCGCAGCTTCGCGATCTGTCGGCGCGTCTCCTGCGCCTTGGCCTGGTAGAGATCGCGGACGCGCCGCATCGCCTTCGGCGCCGAGGCGGCCGCGCGCCAGTCGTGGAGGAGATCGCGGATCTCCGGCAGCGAGAGCCCCATGTCCTGAAGCCGCGTGACCCAGAGCACGCGCTGGACGGCGCTCTGGTTGTAGAGGCGAAAGCCGCCCTTGCTGCGGAGCGTCGGCTCGACGAGTCCGAGCTCCTCGTAGAGGTGGAGCGCTCGCACCGTCTTGCCCGTGAGGCGCGCGACGTCCCCGACGCGCAGCTCCTCTCCGAGCGCGGGCTCCTCGATCAGGGACGGCGGTGGGATGAGCCCCATGTCACGCGGTGAGGCGGTATCGCGCGGTGAGGTGGTGGCCACCGAGGCGAGAGGGAGGTGGTGAGCTTTGGCGACGGCGGGCATGAGAGACTCGAACCCTTACGCACACGTTAGGGTTGGCGCCGAGGTTGTGGTCGCTGTCGAGCCTCTCGTCAAGTCCAGGCGCGCGCCGCCGCCAGCGCGTCGCCGATCCGCCCGCCGAGCGCGCGTTCATCGAGGGAATTCGCGAAGATGGGTGGGCTCGCCGATCGCTCTCACGCCTCGCGATGTCAGCCCCATCCACCCGCCCGGGCTCGAGGACGAGCCCACACCTGGGGACGCCGCTCGCGTGGATCGGCCTGGGGGCGCTCCTCGGCGCCTTGGTCGGCGCCTCCGGGCTCCTCGCCCCGACCCTCGCGCTCGGGCTCGGCTCGTCGCTCGTCGCGCTCGGGCTCCGCCTCGGCGCTCGGCCGCGCGCGGTGCTCGGGCCCGCGCTCGCCCTCGCCGCCGCGCTCGCGACGAGCGGTCGTCCGCCCGCTCCCCCGCAGAGCCTCGGCCGCGCGGAGCTCGTGGGCGTCGTGTCCGCGATCGACGCTCGCGCTCGTCCGCTGCTCGAGGTTCGCTCGGCGCGATCGGTGGGAGGCGAGGCGCTCGACCTCGACTGGGTGACCCTCCCCTCGGGCGTGACGCTCGCGGACGAGATCACGCTCCGCGCCACGCTCTCGTCCTTCGAGGCCTACCGCAACCTCGGGCCCCACCCGACGTATCGATCGAGCGTGCGTCGAGCGTTCGCGCGGGACGTCGTCGTCCTCGACGCGCGGCCCGCGCCGAGCCTCGATCGGTGGCTGATCGAGCTTCGAGAGCGCGTCCGCCGCTCGATCCGCGCGAGCCTCGCCGACGACGTCGAGGGGCTCGTCGTGGCGCTCGTGCTCGGCGATCCGAGCCTCGAGGCCGACGACGCCGCCGACGCCCGCGCGTCGGGGCTCTCGCACGTCGTCGCCGTCTCGGGGATGCACGTGACCTTCGTCGTGGGCGCGTGCCTCGCGCTCCTCGCGGCCGCGCTTCGACGGATCGCGCCGCTCGCGCGCCGGCTCGACCCGCGCCGCCTCTCGTATCTCGTCGGGGCGAGCGTGGCGCCTCTCTACGCGGCGTTCGCGGGGGGCTCGCCCTCCGCGTACCGCGCCGCGGCGACCGCGAGCGTCACCTGGCTCCTCGCCGCGCGAGGTCGACGCGCCGACGCGCTCTCGGTCACGGGGCTCGTCGTGGTCCTCGGCCTCGTGTTCACGCCGCAGGCCGCGCGGAGCCCCGCGTTCGTCTTGTCCGTCCTCGCCACGGCCGCGGTCCTCGAGCCGAGGGGTGAGGGCGGCGCCGCTCGCACCTCGCCGACGTCCCTCGCGAGCTCGATCGTGCTCAGCGCGACGCGCGCCTCGATCGCGACCGCGCCGTTCACGCTCTACTGCTTCGATACGCTGCCGCCGCTCTCGATCCTCGCGAACATCGTCGTCGTCCCCGTGGTGGCGGCGGTGCTGCTCCCGCTCGGCACGGTCCACGCGATCGTCGCGACGCTGTCGGTCGATCTCGGGCGCGCCATCGCCGCGCCGACCGAGGGGGTCGTGCGCGCGTTCCTCGCCCTCTCGCGCTTCTTCGCGGAGCGCGGGGCGCACCTCGCGATCCCTCCGCTCGACGCGCTCGAGCTCGTCTTGGTCGGTGCGTTGGCGTTCGCGCTGCTCACGGCTCGGAGCAAGCGGGGCGTGGCGCTCGCGCTCTTCGCCGCGGGCCTCGCCCTGAGCGCCGCCGAGGTGCGGCTCGCCTCGAGCGAGGCGATGCGGGGCGCCCTCCGGGTGAGCTTCCTCGACGTCGGCCAAGGGGACGCGACGCTCATCGACTTCCCCGATGGCGAGGCGTGGCTCGTCGACGCGGGCGGCGCGAGCTTCGGCGCTTCGCGCGATCCTGGGCGTGAGGCGATCCTCCCTTTGCTCCGAGCCCGACGACGCCCACACCTCGATGGGGTGATCGTCACCCACCCGCACCCCGACCACTACGGCGGCCTCCGGAGCCTGCTCCGCGCGATCCCGATCCACGAGATCTGGGACTCCGGGCAGGCCGCCGAGGAGGCGCCAGAGGGCGAGTGGGCGCGGACCTACGCGGGCCTGCTCGTGCCCCTCTCGACGCCCGAAGAGCTCTGCGGTGCGCCGCGCGTGCACGCGGGCGCGCGGCTCGAGGTCATCTCTCCGTGCCCTCGCTTCGACCCGACGCTCGACGCGAACGACAACTCCATCGTGCTGCGGCTCTCCTTCGGGCGTCGGACGTTTCTCCTCATGGGAGACGCCGAGGCCTCGACCGAGGCGCGGCTCGCGGGGAGCATCACGCCGTCGGACGTCGTCAAGGTCGGCCACCACGGCTCGCGCACCTCGAGCACCGAGGCCTTCGTCGGGGCGAGCCGCCCGTGGCTCGCCGTGATCAGCGCGGGCGCGAACAACCGCTTCGGGCATCCCCACCGTGAGGTGCTCGAGCGCTGGGAGCGCGGCGCCGTCGAGGTGCTGCGGACCGATCGGGACGGCGGCGTGACGCTCGTCACCGACGGGGAGCGCCTCGAGGCGGTCACCTCCTCCGGTCGTCGGCTCGAGGCGCCGCCGTGGCTCTCCCGCGGCGCCCCTGGGCTCATTCGCTGAGCAGCACGCAGTTCTCGAACGTGAGCGAGGCGTTCACGCTGGCCGTCTCGGCGCCGCTCGCGATCGAGCAGCTCTCCACCTCGATGGCGACGACGCCGCGGTCGTCGGCGCGCGCGAGCGTGACGTCGCACGCTCCGGTGAACGCGCTCGCGCCGAGCTCGGCGTCCACGCGGCCGGCGCCGGGCGAGTCCGAGCGCGTGAGGAAGGAGATCGAGCGGAGCGCGCGGCCCTCCGCGCTGCTCGAGCCGAAGAGCTCGATGACGGCGCCGTAGTGCCCGTCCGCGTAGTGGCTGAGCGAGCAGGAGCCCGTGACGACGCCCCCCGATCCCGCTCCATCGAGCCGCGCCGGCTGCGGGAACGAGAAGCCCGTGTGCGCGCCGTCCGCCTCGACGTCGACGCTTCCAACGACGCTCAGCCCAGGGGAGGAGCCGCAGCCGACCGCGATGAGCGCGAGCGCGACGGCGAGGGAGCGGAGGGCGGTCTTGCGCATGACGGGGACTCCTTGACGGACGATGCCGCAACGGCGGGGCAGAAGACAAATCTCCGGAGCGAATCCCGTGCCACGCGGCGAGTCGACGAAAGCGGCCGACAAGCTGCAGGGCCCAGGCGGGTTCGTGAAGATCCGGTCACAGGTGGGTCACTGGGCGGCGACGAGGCTTCACGCCCCGCGCACCAGGGGACGCCCCACGCTCCGCGCGCCAGCGGATCCCCGATGCGTCAGGCCGTGGGGCGCACTCACCGTGGCCCCTCGAGGGGCGTCGAGGACGTCTCCGCTCGGCGGTCCGGCCGAGCTCCGCGCTCGCCGCGCCGACCGGCTCGGGTGCGCGCTCGCTCAGCTCGCGTCCGCGTCCGGGATCGGACGCTCGTAGACCCGATAGGTCTTGTAGACCTTCGCGCCCATCGACCGGATGCCGAGGTTGATCGGCTTGTTGTCCTCGAGCGTCCAGCTCAGCTCACCCCAACGGTAGCCGCGCTTCGCGCCGCGCTTGGCCACCTCGACGTAGAGCGCGTGCGAGAGGTAGCCATACCTCTTCTGGTGCCGATAGGCCTGGCCGATCCCGAGCATCATCAGGCGCGCGGATCTCGGCGCCGTGATCTTGAGGCGGTAGATCAGCTTCGCGAGCGTGATCGGGTTGAGCTTCCCGCCGAAGTCGCGGATCACCTCGTTCACGTTCGGGAGGGCGATGCAGATCGCGGCGGGCTTGCCGTCCACCTCGGCGATGAGGGCGAGTTCGGGGTCGAGGATGAGCAGGAGATCCTCGCCCGTCTTCTTCACCTCTTCCGCCGTCGCTGGGCAGTGCCCCCAGTTCGCGTCCCACGCGTCGTTGAAGATCCGCATGATCGCGTCGAGCTCCGAGCGCATCTTCGTTCGGCGGACGGGGCGGATCCGCACCTCGGGCATCTTCTTCACCTCGGCCCACGCCTTCTCCGCGCGCGCCGGGATCTCGCCGACCTCGAACTTCCACGCGAAGAGATCCTTCGCCTTCTCGAGCCCCGCGCGCTCCGCGATGCGCTGCTGCCAGCTGCGCGAGTGCCCCATGAGCAGCTGCGGCGGGTGCTCGAAGCCGTCGATCAAGAGCCCCGCCTCCTCGTACATGTGCAGGCTCAGCGGGCCGCGCATGCGCCGCATGCCGCGCTTCCTCAGCCACGCCTCGGCGGCGTCGAGCAGGGCGGCGCCGACCGCGTCGTCGTCGATCGTGTCGAAGAAGCCGAAGAAGCCGGTCCGGTCCTGGTAGCGATCGAGGTGGACGTGATCGAGCTGAGCGGAGATCCGCCCGACGAGCGCCCCGTCCCGCCAGGCGGTGAAGAGCGCGACCTCGCCCCGCTGGTGAAAGAAGGGGTTCTTCGCTGGCGTCAGCCGATCGCGGATCTCGAACTCGAGCGGAGCGACCCACGCGGGATCGCCCGCGAAGACGACGTGCGCCGCGCGGACGAAGTCGTCGATGTCCTTGCCCGGCGTGTGCTCGCGGATCTCGATCGTCATAGGCGGGGTCTTGGTACCATCGCGCTCTCGGCGGTGCACGCGAGGGGTGATCCGGGCGTCGAGAACTCACGATCGCGCGAGCCGGCGCTTGGAGGTCGGGACGACGAGCCGCTATGCTGCCCGATCATGGGCAAGCCTTCCGTCACGCGTCGTCTCGGCTCCTTCCTCGTGCTCGCCGGGCTCCTCGGCTCGGGCTGCAACTGCGAGAACCCTCCGAGCGCGGATGACGCCGGCGTCGGCGACGTCGACGCGCCGGAGGCTCCCGACGCGGCGGCGGACGGTGGGCCCACCGAGTGTCCACCCTTCGAGCCGTTCGGCGACGGCGCTCCCGATGGCGTCGCCGATCCGCTCACGATCCCGGCGGGCCAGAGCCGCGTGGGTCGCCTGTCGGAGGCGATGCTCCCTCTGGACGTCACCGAGCTGGGCGTCTGGGCCGAGGGGGACTTCGTCATGGCGAGCAGCGCGGGCTATGCGCTGATCATCGAGGACGTCGGCGTCTCGGATCTCTACGATCGCTTCGGCGGTCGCCCCGTCGGGATCGCGAGGATCGAGGGGGGCGGGCTGACGGATCCCGGTGACTTCAACGAGATCCTCTTCGGCCTGTCGACCTTCCTCACGGCGACGGAATCCGTCTCGGTCATCGCCGACGGCAGCGACGGCGGCGCGGCCGTCCTCCGCGTCAACGGGCCGCTCGCGCCGATCGACTTCGCGGGAGACGTCCTCGACGTGCTGCGCGGAGGCAACGAGTTCGAGGGCTTCCCGTCGTCGATGGAGTACCGGATGGAGCCCGGCGCCGATCACGTCGAGGTCAGCCTGAGCGTGCAGAACCCGGAGGTGCGCGGTCAGACGGCGCGCCGCGTGCTCTACGGGATCTTCCAGGGCAACCGCATGCCGGCCCTGAACCCGACGAGCGGCTTCGACGCGCTCTCGGGCAGCGTCGACTACGTCGCCTTCGCGGACCTCCACGAGCGCACGAGCTGGGCGCTCGTCGCGCCGGATGGCCACCCCGTCTCGTCGGTGCTCGACATCGCGGGCGTGACGATCCTCGCTCAGGACCGCACGCGCCTCGAGGGATGCGACCGGATCACCGTGCCGCTCGGCTCGATCACGCTCGGGACCGGCGCGAACGGCGCGCAGGCGGCGGCGCTCCACCTGCGCGGGACGGCGACGCGCACGGTCCACGGCACGGTCTACGAGGCCGACGGCACGACGGTCGCGCCGCACGTCCACGTCCACGCGAGCGTCGGGGGCACGTACTTCTCGCGGACGACGACGGACGCGGACGGGCGTTACACGCTCGAGGTGCCCGAGGCGGCGCTCAGCGTGGAGGCCTTCCGTCGCGGCAGCGCGCTGAGCGCGCCGACGGCGATCGCGGCCGGGGCCGACACGGGCGACGTCCGCCTCCCCGCGGTCGGCTACATCGACGTCGAGGCGACGCTCGAGGGCGTCGCGGGGCCCGTCCGCGTCCAGGTCTTGCCCGTGAGCGGCGAGGTCGTCTCTGCGCCGAGCCCCTATGGAGAGCGCGGCGTGACGGGTGGGCGGCTCCACGTCGACTTCGCCTCGACGGGCACGACGTCCCTGCCGGTCGCCCCTGGGGACTACGACGTGATCGTCTCGCACGGCTACGAGTACTCGCTCCACCAGCAGCGGGTCAGCGTCGCGGCCGGTCACCACGTCGCGCTCACGCCGGATCTCGTCCATCAGGTCGACACGACCGGCTTCATGTGCGCCGACTATCACATCCACACGACGCGCTCGCCGGACGCGGACGACGACGCGGAGATCAAGGTCCTCGGGCTCGTCGCCGACGGCCTCGAGCTCCCGATCCGCAGTGACCACGAGTTCGCCTCGGACTTCCAGCCGACGATCGAGCGTCTCGGCCTCACGGCGTGGGCGCGCGGCATCGCCGGCGAGGAGATGACGACCTGGCTCTGGGGGCACTTCGGTGTCTTCCCGGTGATCGTCGATCCGACGAAGCGGAACGGGAACATCCCGAACGTGTACGGCGTGCTGCCGCCGAACGCCTTCGCGCAGGTGCGCGCGCGACCCGAGCGGCCGCTCCTCATCATCAACCACCCGCGCTCGTCGGGCCCTGGGTTCGGCTACTTCAGCGTCGCGGGCTACGATCCGGTGACGGGGATGGTCGCGCGGCCCGATCACTGGGACGACGAGTTCACGGTCGTCGAGTTCTTCAACGACTCCTCGTTCCGCGAGAACCGAGATCGCACGGTCGTCGACTGGTTCTCCTTCCTCAACCGGGGTCGGCGGATCTTCGCGACGGGGGCGAGCGACAGCCACGGCATCTACGGCGCGCCCGTCGGCTATCCGCGGACCTGCCTCGCGCTCGGGACGGACGATCCGGTGGGGCTCGATCCGATCGCCGTGCGCGACGCGACCGCGGGTGGGCACTCGTACGTGAGCGGCGGCGTCTACCTCGAGGTCACGGCCGCGGGCGGAGCGGGCCCCGGCGACAGCGTGTCGGGCGTGGGCGCGACGACGAGCGTCCACGTGCGGGTCCAAGCCGCCGACTGGATCGAGGTGCGCGAGCTCGAGGTCATCGTCGATGGCGAGAGCGTCGCGACGGTGGCGCTCGACGGCGGCTCCGACCCGATCGTCCGCTTCGACGACGACATCACGATCCCCATCGCCGCTTCGGGCTCGTGGATGATCGTCCACGTCGACTCGGACGAGGACATGCAGCTCCTGCACCCGGGCCGAGAGCCGTTCGCCGTGTCGAACCCGATCTTCTTCACCCGCTGACGCGGCGCATCGACGGATCCCGTCGAGCGAGGCGTGCTGTCAGAAGGGACACGGTCAGAAGAGACAGTTCCCGAACTCGGCGTGGCCCTCGCCCGCGCGCGGGCCACGCCGCTCCCGCGCGCATTTGCTACGCTCCGCCGCTCGCGAAGAGCGCCCCGTCGTCGGGGTGTTCGCGAAGTCGAGGTCTGGATGCCCGTAGGCTCGTTTCATCGTCTCTTCGTCGCCAATCGAGGCGAGGTCGCCGCTCGGATCGCGCGCGCGTGTGACGCGCTCGGCATCACCCCGGTCTTCGGGGTGTCGGAGGCGGACGCGGACGCGCCCTACACGCGAGGGCGTGAGACGGTGCTGCTCGGTCCAGCGCGCGCCGCGCAGAGCTACCTCGATCCGCTCCGCGTCGTGCAGGCGGCGAAGCAGGCCCGCTGCTCGGCGCTCCATCCGGGCTGGGGGTTCTTGAGCGAGAACCCGGGGCTCGCGGCGCTGGCCGAGCAGCACGGGATCACGTTCGTCGGGCCGCCCGCGCACGCGATGGCGCTGATGGGCACGAAGACCCCCGCGAAGCAGACGGCCAAGCGCGCTGGGCTCACGCTGATCCCAGGCTCCGACGGCGTACTCCCCACCGTCGAGGCGGCCAAGGAGGCGGCGTCCTCGACGGGCTTCCCGGTGCTCTTCAAGGCGGAGAGCGGAGGGGGAGGGCGCGGGATGCGCGAGGCCCGGTCGCTCGAGGAGGTGGAGCGAGCGTTCGAGGAGGCGAGCGCCGAGGCGCGCGCCGCGTTCGGCGATGCTCGCCTCTACATGGAGAAGCTCGTCGAGGGCGGGCGGCACGTCGAGATCCAGGTGATGGCCGACCGGTATGGCGACGTCGTCCACGTCGGCGAGCGCGACTGCACCGTCCAGCGCAACCACCAGAAGCTCATCGAGGAGTCGCCTTCGCCGGTCCTCTCGGAGGAGGAGCGACGTCGGACGCTCGAGGCCGCGGTGCGCTGCGCGCGTCAGATCGGCTACGTCGGCGCCGGGACGATGGAATTCTTGCTCGACGCCTCGCACGTGGGCGGCGACTTCGCGCGAGGCACGCTCCGCTTCATGGAGATGAACACGCGGCTGCAGGTCGAGCACCCGGTGAGCGAGATGCGGAGCGGGCTCGATCTGATGAGCGAGATGATCCGCGTCGCCGCCGGTCATCGCCTCTCGGTGAAGCAAGAGGCGATCGAGCTTCGTGGCCACGCCATCGAGTGTCGGATCAACGCCGAGCGGCCGAGCGAGGGCTTCCGCCCCTGCCCGGGCGAGATCACGCGCTTCGATCTGCCCGATCCAGAGGGGGGCAGCGTGCGCGTCGACACCCACGTCGCGAGCGGCTACGTCGTCTCCCCGTTCTACGACTCGCTCATCTGCAAGGTGATCGTCCACGCGGAGACGCGCGAGTTCGCCATCGCGCGGATGGAGCGCGCGCTCCGGGGGATGCGCGTCGAGGGGGTCGAGACGACGATCGCGATGCACCTCGCGATCCTCGGCAGCGAGGCGTTTCGATCGAGCCGCTACGACACGAGCGCGATCCCGGGGTGGCCGGGGTGAGCGGGGTGCGCTCCTGCTCACGTCCTCACGCGCTCGATGGGATGCCCGGCGCCTCGTTCACTTCCGGAGAAACCTGATCATGGCTCACGTTCCCTTGGTTCCGATCGGGAGGTCGCGCGCGGAGGTGCTCGACGATCGCAGCTACGCCGATCATCGCGCGGCGATCGAGGTCCGCGAGGCTCGGCTCGCCTCGGCGCGGAGCGGCGTCCACGCGGGGTGGGGGGCCAAGTACGTCGAGCGGGTCCACAAGAAGGGCAAGCTCACCGCCCGCGAGCGCGTCGCTCGCCTGATCGACCCGGACTCTCGGATCTTCGAGGTCGGCACGCTCGTGAACCACGGCGACGTGTTCGGCACGGGTGACGAGAAGCTCTCCTCGCCCGGCGCGGGGGTGGTCACGTGCTTCGCGAGGATCGCCGACCGGTGGTGCATGATCATCGCGAACGACAACACGGTCGCGTCGGGCTCGTGGTGGCCGCGCACACCGGAGAAGATCCAGCGCGCGCAGGAGATGGCGCGTCGGCTCCGCCTCCCGACGATCTACCTCGTCGACTGCAGCGGCCTCTTCCTCCCGGAGCAGAGCCGAAGCTTCCCGGGGGCGCGAGGCGCGGGGCACATCTTCAAGATGAATTCGCTCCTCTCGGCGGAGGGGGTGCCGCAGATCGCGGGCGTCTTCGGCGACTGCATCGCGGGCGGCGGCTACCAGCCGATCATCTCGGACCGCGTCTACATGACCGAGCAGGCGTACATGGTCATCGCGGGCGCGGCGCTGATCAAAGGCGCGAAGAGCCAGAAGCTCACGTCGCTCGACATCGGGGGCCCCGAGGTCCACGTCCACGCGAGCGGCTGCGCCGACGTGCGCGTGCCGGACGACGAGAGCTGCCTCGCCGCGATCCGGCGCGACGTGGAGCGGCTCCCGAGCTCGGGCGCGGACTTCTATCGGCATGGGGTGGGCAGCCTCGAGCCCCGCGAGCCCTCGCGCGAGCTCGCGGGGATCCTCCCCGACGATCACCGCGAGACCTACGACGCCATGGAGATCCTCGCGCGGCTCTCGGACCAGAGCCTCTTCTGGGAGTGCATGCCCGAGGTCGGCGAGGAGATCGTGTGTGGGATCGGTCGGGTCGGCGGCCTCTACGCCGGCTTCGTCATCAACCGCCAGGGGCTCGTGGGCGATCCCGAGCAGCCTGACGCGGTCCGCGCGGCCGGCGCGCTCTATCGCGGGGGGATCGCGAAGATCGCGGCCTTCTCGCGAGCGTGCGACGCCGACGGGATCCCGCTCCTCTGGCTCCAGGACATCTCGGGCTTCGACATCGGGACCGAGGCCGAGCGGCAGGGCCTGCTCGCGTACGGCTCGAGCCTCATCTACACCAACTCGACGAACCGCGTGCCGATGTTCACCGTGCTGCTCCGCAAGGCCTCGGGCGCCGGCTACTACGCGATGAACGGCCTCCCTTACGACCCGGTGGTGCAGCTCTCGACGATGCTCTCGCGCCTCTCGGTGATGGAGGGGCGCACGCTCGCGATCGCCACTTACAACACGAAGCTCGACGACGACTTCCAGATCGTGACGCAGGATCCGGAGGAGCGCCGCGCGATCCAGGAGGGCATGAAGCAGGTCGAGGCGCGGATCGAGGCCGACATGGATCCCTTCGTCGCCGCTCGCCAGATGGACACGGACGAGATCGTCCGGCTCGAGGAGCTGCGGCCGTGGCTCGTCGCGCTCGTCGAGATGGCGTACCAGGCGATCGGTCATCGTCGCATCAAGAACCCTCGGATCTGGTCGCTCCACGACCTGCGCGAGCTCGTGAGCGGGGTGAAGTGACGATGACGAGCCGTGACGACAGCCGCAGGTACGAGTCGACCCTCGAGCCGCTCGTGAAGCGCGACGGGCAGCGATTCATCCTCCGCGCCCCGAGGCCGGGGTTCTTGCGCGACGCCCCGCGTGTCGGCCGCGTGCTCGTCGAGGGCGAGCGATGCGGCGCGCTCGAGGTGCTCGGCGTGCAGACTCGGCTCGTCGTGCCGGTGGGCACGGGGGGCCTCGTGGTCGAAGAGAACGAGCACGCGCGCCTCGCTCGGAAGCCGGTCGGCTACGGTGACGTGATCGCCGTCCTCGACCCCGCCTCGATGATCGGGATCGGCTCGAGCGACGCGGGCCTCGGCGCGATCGAGGCAGGTGGGCTCACGTGGAAGACGCCGCTCGGCGGCCGCTACTACGCGCGCCCCTCGCCGACCTCGCCGCCTTTCGTCGAGGTCGGCGCGATCCTCGAGGTGGGGCAGAGCGTGGCGCTCATCGAGGTGATGAAGACGTTCAACCGAGCGAGCTATGGCGGCGCGGGGCTCCCCGCGCGCGCTCGGGTGACGGCGATCCTCGTGGAGGAGGGGGATGACGTGAACGCGGGCGACCCGATCCTCGCGGTCGAGCCCGCGTGAGCGGGTCTCCTCGGCTCATGGCACGAAGCGGATCACGTCGAGCGAGGCGCGCGATCAGGTCTTCGGCTCCTCCTCGGATCGTCGCGCGCGCCGCGCTCGCGCGATCGCGAGCACGAGGCCGACCGCGAGCAGGAGGTTGGTGACGAGGAGCGTCGCGAAGGCCGCCTTGATCCCGCTCGCCGAGCTCCTCGCGACCGTGAAGGGCCCGATCGTCGCGAGGCTCCGCTCGCTCTCCGACGCCGGGCTCGACGCGACCGCGACGAGCGCGACGTCCTCGGCGTCGAGCCCGTCGACGGCGCCCGCGACGAGCCGCCGGATCGCGGCCTCGTCGTAGGGGGGGCTCGCCCCGCGGTGACGCACGAGGACCGACGCGCGAGCGCGGGGCCGAGGCGCGTCGAGCAGGAGCGGTTGCGTCGAGGGGAGCGCGAGGTGTACGCGCGCGTCGAGCACGCCGTCGATCGACTCGATCGATCGGGCCAGCTCCCCCGAGAGGGCGGCCGTCATCCGCGCGCGCTCTTCGGTCGCCGTCGGGACGAGGCTCCCTTGCCCGAACATCTCGCCGAGGCCTGGCTCGCGCGCCCGCGGGAGCCCTTCGCTTCGCAGGACGGCGAGCGCGCCGGCGACGTCGTCGGGCGCGACGCGGACCGAGAAGGTCGGGGCGTCCGACGCGCCGGGCTCGGTCGCCTTCGTGGAGCCGATCCCGTGCTGGTCGAGCGCGATGACGATCGCGTTGGCCTCGGACTCGTCGAGCCCGCGCTGGAGCTCCGCCTGGCAGGCCCCGAGCGCGAGAGCCGCTCCGAGGGCGAGCGCTACCGCCCCGAGACGACGCGTCGTCGAGCTCATTGGGACGCGTCGAAGGAGTAGCTCGCGCCCATTCGGGGCGCTCCGAACGACGGGAAGTGGATCGCGCCGACGCGACCTTGGATGCAGCGCTGGAATTCGGAGCTCCCCGAGCGAACGGACGAGCCGAGCACGCGCCCAGAGCCGGCGATCGCGACGTCGATGCGGACCCGCCCGAGGCTCCGACCGCTCCGGAGCTCGCTCGAGACGCAGCCGAACATCGAGTTGATCTGGCCGTTCATCACACCAGCGACCTGCGAGGGCGAGAGGCGCCCTTCGCCCCCGCTGCCCGACACGTCTCCCATGTCGATGGGCTCGCTCATCGCGTCCTCGTACGAGCGCCCTCCGCCTCCGCCTCCGCCTCCGCCTCCGCCGCTGCGCCGAGCGCCGCTCCGTCGCGCGGCGGGCGGTGGATCGGGGAGGATGCCGGCCGCGCCCTCGATCTGTACGTCGCCTCGTGCGTAGAGGTCGGCGAGGTCGTTCATCGCGATCTCTCGCTGCTGCTCGGCGTTTCGCGTGTAGAGGAACACCCCGATGATCAGCGCGAGCCCGAAGACGACGGCTCCGCCGACGAGGAACTTCGCGGTGTCGCTCCGCGACTCGACCTTCGCCGACTGCGCGATCGCGTGGGTCTCGGCTTCAGCCGCGCGCTTGAGGCGATGCTGCTCGACGAATTCCGTGAAGTCGGGCCATTGCTCGACCTTGCGTCGCTCGCCGGTGTCCATGTTGAGCAGACCGTGCTCGCCGCGAACCTCGCCCTTCGCGATGAGCTCGACGAGCTCGCGCCCCGAGAAGGGGCCGTGGTCGAGCCCGTCCTTCTGCGCCATCCAGCGCGGCGCGTCGTTCTCGCTGATCTTCTTGAGCAGCGTGCCGAGATCGACCTGCGCGTGGGGCGAGGGGAGGCTCAGCCGCTCGAGCGGCTCCCCCGCGGTCGAGGCCTCGGGGAGCGAGGGCCGGAACTCCTCGTGGAGCGAGATGCGCTGGCCGACCACGGGCGCGCCGCCCTTGGCGGTGATGCGCGGCGCCGGCGGCGCCTTCGGGATGGCGGGGGCCGCGCTCGCGGCCTCGGTCGCCGCGGGCGCGATGCTCAGCGGGATGTCGAGATCGTCGGCGCTGCTCGTCGCGGGCGCGGAGGCGACGAGGAAGGGCGCGAGCGCGGCGCGGACCTCGCTCACGCTCGCGTACCTCTGCTCGGGGCTCGGCGCGAGACACTTCATCAAGATCGCGTCGAGCTCGGGGGTGCCTTCGGGGTGCGCGTGCGACGGAGGGACGAAGGTGTCCGAAGGGTAGCGCAGGCAGAGCAAGGCGTAGAGGACGCCGCCGAGGCCGAAGACGTCCGCGGCGACCGAGGGCGCGAGGGGCCCCGCGCGGAGCTCGGGGGCGATGAACTGGAGCGCCTCCTCTCCGAACGCGCTCGCCCCGGCGGTGCGCAACACGGCCCTCGCGACCCCGACCTCGTCGAGCTTCACGGCCGCTCCGGCGAGGTGGACGATCGTCGGGCGCACGGCGCCATGGGCGCTCCCCCTCGCGTGGAGCGGCGCGAGCGCGTCGGCGAGCGCGACGAGCATCGCGGCGACCTCCGCCAAGCTCAGCGGATCCCCCGCCGCGCGCCGTTCGCCAATGAGCGACGCGATGGTTCGCTCGTCGAGCCACTCGCTCGCGACGAAGCGCGTCCCGGCGTGCGAGCCCGTGCCGTACACGGACGCGAGGTGCTTGTGCGACGTCGTCGTCGCGAGGCGCACCTCCGTTCGCAGGACCTCGGCCGTCGCCGGCGTCGCGAAGAGCGCGGGGGCGAGCAGCCGCAGGAGCACCGGCTTCTTCGTCTTCTGATCGCGCGCGGCGACGAGCGCCCCGATCGGCTCCCTCCCGTGAGCGTCTTCGACGACGAAGCGGGCACCGATGATCTGCCCCTTGGGGACGGGAGCCTCGGCGGAGGAGGCGGCGGTGGACGTCATCGGGGCAAGACGCTAGCGCATGCTCGGTCGCGGGCTCAACGGGATCGAGGCGAGCGCACGCCGCGGGGCGCCGAGGGGCTCGCTCGGCGGCGTGATACGCTCCCGCATCGACATGCGCTTCGGGCCATTCGAGATCGTGCGTCCGCTCGGGCGCGGCGGGATGGCCGAGACGTTCCACGCGCGCTGGACCGGCTCGTCGGGGATCACTCGGGACGTCTGTCTCAAGCGTGTCCTGCCCGCGCGGGCCGCCGAGCCGGACTTCATCCACCGTTTCCGGAGGGAGGCCCGCCTCGCGGCGCAGCTCACCCACCCGCGCATCGTCCCGCTCTACGATTTCGGGTGCGAGGGCGAGACCTGGTGGATGGCCCTCGAACTCGTGCGCGGCGGCGATCTGCGCGGGCTCCTCGACGCGCTACGTCAGCCGATGCCGCTCGACGCGGGGCTGGTGCTCTTGGTCGACATGCTCGAGGCGCTCCGCTGCGCGCACGAGCATGGGATCATCCATCGCGACGTCAGCCCCTCGAACATCCTCGTCGACCTCCGCGGCAACTTCAAGCTCGCGGACTTCGGCATCGCGAAGGGACAGCTGGGGAGCAGCCGAGGGAGCACGATCTTCTCGACGACGATGGGGGTCGTCCAAGGCAAGGCGGCGTACATGGCGCCCGAGCAGGCGCTCGCCCAGGAGCTCGACGGCCGTGCGGATCTCTGGTCGCTCGGCGTCGTGATGTTCGAGGCGTTCGCCGGCGCGAAGCCCTTCGACGGACCGAACGACATCGCGGTGATGATGGCGGCCAACCAAGGACGCCGCCCTCGCCTCATCGACGTGGCGTCGCACGTGCCGGACGACGTCGCGGCCCTGATCGAGGGTCTGCTCCAGCCGGATCGGGGCCTGCGGATCGCGAGCGCGAGCGACGCGCTCGAGTACCTCGCCAATCGGCCCGCCCCGCCCGGAGGGCGGCGACGCATCGCGAAGATGCTCCAGGCGATGGGGATTGACGTCTCCGCCGCGCCGGGACCGCGGGCGGTCGCGCCAGCGGCGATGGCCCAGGCGCCACCGGACGAGGTGCCCACGCTCGAGAGCGCCCCACCGATCGAAGCGCGCGACGCTGCCGCGGGAGACGCTGCCGCGGGAGACGCTGCCGCGGGAGACGCTGCCGCGCGGACCGGGTCGGCTGCGGCCGACGTGGAGCTTGCCGCGGAGAGCCGTCGAGAGGCCCGACGAGCGACGCCCCGTGGGCTCCGGCGAGCGTTCACGATCCTCGGCTTCGCGCTCGCCTTCGGGGCGATGGTCCTCGTCGCGATCGTCGTTCGACTCGTGCGCTCGCCCGCTGGGGGGGCGATGGAGGACGCCACCGGCGCGCTCACCGAGCGTTCCGGATCCCCGCCCTCGCGCTCGAACGATCGATCGTCGTCGAGCCTCACCCCGAGCGCGGCCTCGCCGCCGCCGAGCCTCTCGGCCGTGACGCCGACGGCGCCCGATCCGGAGGGGCAGCACGCCGTGGCTCCCGAGGCGCCCCTCGAACATCCGCCCGAGGTCGCGGGCGTCGTCGCCGTGCTCGACGCGATGCCGTCGGCGCCCACCTCATCGCCTCCGGCGCGCGAGCCCCCGACGATCGCCACCACGTCCGCGCCTCCTCGGCCACCCGCCGGAGCGCCGCGGTCCTCGGTCGCGCGAGCGCGCCCGAGCGAGAGCCGCGCTGGCGAGGGCGAGCCCTCCGATCGACGAGGCACCCTCCACGTCACGGTGTTTCCTTGGGGAGACGTGAGCATCGACGGCGCGCCCCAGGGGCGTAGCCCCGTGAGCGTCCCCATCTCCGTGGGGCGCCACCGCGTGACGGCTCGTCTCGGTGAGGCCAGCTCGACGCGCAGCGTCACCGTCACTCCGGACGCTCGCACCGACGTGGAATTCGATCTCTCCAACCCATGAGGTCAGGGGATCCGACCGCTCCGAACCGGGGCGTTTGGGCCTTGTCTCGGTCGTGGGCTCGGCGTACACGCGGGGCGTGGACAGCATCCTCGTTCGTGGTGGCAACCCGCTCCGCGGCACGCTCCGTGTGAGCGGCGCGAAGAACGCCGCGCTCCCGATCTTGTGCGCCGCCCTCCTCGCCGATGGTGAGCACACCTTCCGAAACGTGCCCGATCTGCGCGACATCCAGACGACCGCGGCGCTCCTCGAGCACCTCGGCCTCGAGGTCGACGTCCGGCCGCCGACGGTCTCGGTTCGCGGCAAGCCGGTCCCGGATCCCACGGCGCCGTACGAGCTCGTCAAGCAGATGCGAGCGTCGGTGCTCGTGCTCGGCCCGCTCGTCGCGCGCTATGGCCGAGCGCGCGTGTCGCTCCCGGGCGGGTGCGCCATCGGAGCGCGCCCGATCGATCAGCACCTGAAGGGGCTCGAGGCGATGGGAGCCACGATCGTGCTCGATCGCGGGTACGTGGACGTCCAGGTCCCGAGCGGCCGCCTGCGCGGCGCGGACATCCACCTCGACATCCCGACGGTCACGGGCACCGAGAACCTGATGTGCGCCGCCGCGCTCGCGGAGGGACGCACACGCATCACGCACGCCGCGCGCGAGCCCGAGGTCGAGGAGCTGGCGACGGTCCTCAACAAGATGGGCGCCTCGATCGAGGGCGCGGGGACGGACGTCATCGTCATCGATGGCGTCGAGGCGCTCCAGCCCGTCGATCACGCGATCATCGCCGACCGCATCGAGGCGGGCACCTACATGGTGGCGGCGGCCGTCACGGGCGGTGACGTCCTGCTCCAAGGGATCACGTTCGATCACATCGAGGCGCTCTGCGCGAAGCTCCGCGCGGCCCGCGTGATCGTCGAGCGAGAGGCCGACGGCGTGCGGGTCGTCGGCGAGCCACCGTTTCGGCCCGTGGACGTCACCACCGAGCCGCACCCAGGCTTCCCCACCGACATGCAGGCGCAGTTCATGGTGCTCGCGACGCAGGCGCGCGGGTCGAGCGTGCTCACGGAGACGATCTTCGAGAACCGCTTCATGCACGTCCCCGAGCTCGCGCGCATGGGCGCTCGCATCGACATCCGCGGCCGATCCGCGTTCGTGCATGGGCCCGCGAAGCTGAGCGGCGCTCGCGTCATGGCGACCGATCTGCGCGCGAGCGCGTCGCTCGTCCTCGCGGGGCTCATCGCAGAGGGCGAGACCGAGGTGCTGCGGGTGTATCACCTCGATCGCGGCTACGAGCGGATCGAGGCGAAGCTCGCGGCGCTCGGCGCCGATATCGAGCGTGTGCATGGCGGGGCGCGTGACTGACGGCGCGTCCTCCGTCATCCTCGCGGTGCCGAAGGGGAGGGTGCTCGCCCAGCTCGCGCCCGCCCTCGCGCGGCAAGGCGTCGACACCGACGACGTGCTCGCGGAGGACCGACGCCTCGTGCGTCGCTGCTCGAGGACGGGCCTCGCGTTCCTTCTGCTCAAGCCGGACGACGTCCCGACCTACGTCGAGTACGGCGCCGCCGATCTGGGCGTGGTCGGCCGCGATGTCCTCGACGAGCGCGACTACGATCTCTACGAGCCTCTCGACCTCGGCATCGGTCGATGCCGGATGATGCTCGCCGGCTTCGCGGATCGTCCGCTCCCGACCGACCGACCGCTGCGCATCGCGACCAAGTTCCCGAACATCGCGCGGCGTCACTTCGCCGAGCGCGGCGTGGCGACGGAGCTCGTCTTCGTGCAGGGCTCCGTCGAGACGGCGCCGCTCGTCGGGCTCGCCGACGCGATCGTCGATCTCGTCGAGTCGGGCGAGACGCTGAGGCAGAATGGCCTCGCGCCGCTCGAGACGATCGTGGACGTCTCCTCGGTGCTCGTCGCGAACCGGCTCGCGTACAAGCTCAAGCTCCGCGCCGTCCAGCGCTGGATCCGCGCGTTCGCGGCGATGGGGTGAGCGGAGACGACGGCCGTGAGCGCTCTTCGCTCACGACCGTCGCGCTCCTGCTCCGCTCGGACCGGATGGGCTCGGCTCGGATCAGCTCGGCTGAGCTCGGCTCGAGCCGGATCCGAGTTCGAGGCTCACGGGGCCTCGGCGCTCGCTTCGTCCTCGGCCCGTGACGTCCGCGCCCGCCGCGTGGATGGCGCGAGCGTCGTCGGTCCCGCGACGGTGAGATAGGAGCGCAGCCGCCGGAACGTGGCGCGCCCGATCCCTCGCACACGCATGATGTCTTCGACGCGTCGGAACGGAGAGCGCTCGCGGAACGCGACGATCGCCGCGGCCTTCGACGGACCGATCCCGGGGAGCCGCTCGAGCTCCTCGGGGCTCGCGGTCTGGATGTTGACCACGCCATCGCTCGAGGGCGGTGCCTCGATCGAGGTGGTGGGGGCACCTCGACCCTGGGCGTGCGCCACCACGTCGAGGCCGGGGCTCATCGCTCCGGACATCCCGATCGCGGCGAGGGCGAGGGCGCTGAGGACGGTACGAAGCTTCTTCGATTCTCGCATGACTCATCGATCCTTTCTTGCGACGTTGGAAAGCGGCCGTCGGACGCCGCACCGCTCGGGCCTGTGCCCGCGCGGGTTCGCTGCATGGGCTCGCTCGGCTCAGGCGGGCCGATCCACGAGCTTCGGCTCGTGCCCGCGTCCGCCGCAGGCGCTCCGCAGCTCGCGGATGTGGAGCGAGCCGTTCGTGGGGACCGCGTCGAGCGTCGCGTCGAGGCTCCCGTCGCGGTTGCGCGCGGCGCTCCCGATGCGGATCCAGAGCCGCTGGCCGTCGCTCTCGCGCGCGACGATCGTGTAGACGACGAGGGGGAGCGGGTTCTCTTCGCTCATGGGGGCCTTCCTTCCGAGGTGTCGGCGAGAGGCCGACCGCTCATGAGCGACGAGACGATGCAGCCCTCGAACCGCCTCCGTCGCATCGTGTTCTCGCGATTTCACGCGCCGCGCTGGCGGGCGAATCGCCGCGCTCCTGGCGCTCGCCGAGGCGATCGGTCCCGAGGCAATCGGTCCTTGAGGAGCTCGCGCGAGCGCCGTACGATGCGCGCGACCTGCGGGGCCCCGTCAGCATTCGGCGCCGAGGGGCTTCGTGCCCAACGTGCCGTACCCATCGCGTCGGCAGAAGCCCGCTCGGAGGACCATGAAGCTCTCGCTCTCGACCGTTGCCCCCACCCGCGTGCGGGCCGACCTCCTCGCCGTCGCGCTCACGTCGAAGGGGATCGCCAAGACGAAGGAGCTCGTCGAGCTCGATCGGGCATGCGGGGGCACCCTGACGCGAGCGATCCGACGCGACGACTTCAAGGGCAAGCCGGGCGAGAGCGTGCGGATCGACGTCGCAGGGGTCGGGGTCGAGCAGATCCTCCTCGTCGGTGTGGGCGACGCGGAGCTCTCCGCGCGCGACGTTCGAGCGTTCGTCCATCGCGCCGCGAGCGCTGCGTCCAAGCTGCGCACCCTCGCGGTGCTGCTCCCGATCGACGACGACGACGCGATCCGCGCGGCCGCCGAGGGCGTCCTCGGCGGTGCCTATCGCTACCTCACCTACCTCACGGGCGACCGGCGCCCCAAGCGCATGCTCGAGGGCGCGACGCTGCTCGCCTCGCGCTCCGACGCGAAGGCGAAGGCGGCCCTCGAGCGGGGCCAGGTGCTCGCCGACGCGATCGCCCTCACCCGTGACCTCGTCAACGCGCCGCCGAACGATCTGACGCCCAAGGCGCTCGCCGAGGCCGCCAAGAAGGCCGCTCGCGCGCACGGCCTCGACTACAGGCAGTGGGACGAGAAGGGGCTCGCCAAGCTCGGGGCCAACCTCTTCCTGGCCGTGAACCGTGGCTCCGCCGAGGAGCCGCGGATGGTTCAGCTCACCTACAAGCCGAAGCGGAAGGCGCAGAAGCGCGTCGCCTTCGTCGGCAAGGGGCTCACCTTCGACTCGGGAGGCCTCTGCATCAAGCCGCCGGGCTCGATGCTCGAGATGAAGTGCGACATGGCGGGCGCGGCGACGACGATCGGGATCGCGATCGCGGCGGCGCGGCTCGAGCTCCCCATCGAGATCCACGCCTTCTTCGGCGCCGCCGAGAACATGACCGGCGCTGGGGCGTATCGCCCAGGCGACGTGTTCAAGAGCGCCGACGGCAAGACGGTGGAGATCATCAACACGGACGCTGAGGGGCGGCTCGTGCTCGCGGACGTCCTCGCACAGGCCGTGAAGCTCGAGCCCGACTACCTCATCGATCACGCGACGCTGACGGGGGCGTGCATGGTCGCGCTCGGGCCCTGGACCGCTGGGCTCTTCGCGAACGACGACGAGCTGGCTCGGCGCTACCTCGCGGCGGCCGACGTCGAGGGGGAGTCCTACTGGCGGATGCCGCTCACCGAGGATCTCCGCGAGTCGCTCAAGAGCGACATCGCGGATCTGAAGCACATGGGTGACAGGTGGGGTGGGGCGATCACGGCGGCGCTGTTTCTCCGCGAATTCGTCGGGAAGACGAGGTGGATGCACCTGGACATCGCGGGGCCGGCGTTCCTCGAGCGGGCCCACGAGACCTCTCCCAAGGGCGGGACGGGCTTCGGGGTGCTCACGGCGGTTCGCTTCCTCGAGCAGCTGGTCGGGTGAGGGATGCGAGCGCGGGGGCGAGCGCTCCGGTGGCGCCGGCGCTGCTCGCTCGCGGCGCTGCTCCTCGCGTTCGCGCCTCCTCGGATCGCGCTCGCCCACCTCGGTCATACGGTCCTCAGCGCGGAGCGCTTCTTGAAGCTCGACGCGAGCGAGGCCGACACACGGCTCGTCGTCTCGCTCACGCTGGGGCCGTCGGAGGGCCGCCGCTTGCTCAGCGAGGCCGACGCCGACGGCGATGGGGTCGTCAGCGAGCGTGAGGCGACGACGTTCCTCGACGCGTGGGGGGCAGGTCTTCGTGAAGAGCTCCCCGTCGAGGTCGACGGGGCCCGCGTTCCGCTGGAGTTCACGGATCCCTTCCTCGATCCCGTCGGCCGCGTGAGCGCCGTGCCCGTGACGGTCGAGATGGTGGCTCATCTCCCCATCACGGAGCGCGAGGCGCTCATCGTCGTCCACGATCGCATGGTCCGACGCGAGATCTTCGAGCGAACGGACGTCCTCTTCCGTGGCCACGACGGGGCGGAGATCCGTGCATCGGGCTTCGGGGAGAGCCCTCGGCGGCGGGAGCTCGACCTCGCGTTCGGGCCCTCGGTCGGGCGCGGCTCGCCGGAGGCCCTGTCGGCGTCGGTGCGCTACCCGAACCGCGCTCCGACGCCTTCACGCGGGCTTCGTTGGGCGCTCGTCGTCCTCGTCGGCGTCGCGCTCGCGTTCCTCTCGCTCGTCGGCGCGCGCGCCCTCGCCCGTCGTCTCCGCATGAAAAACGAGGAGAGCGAGCCGTGAAGCTCGCTCTCTCCGAGGACCGGCGATGAGACCCGCGTTCAGATGCGGAACGGGTAGTTTACCGTGAACGTCGGGCGGGTGAAGTGCGGGAAGGTCGCCGAGCGAACCGCACGAGCGATGCACGAGCCCACGGGGGTTCCCGCGAACTGACCGGTCACGTTGACGTTGGTCACGCGGCCGGTCGAGCCGGCGACCGTCACCGCGACCGTCGCGGTCCCATGCTCTCCGTTGCCGCACGCGGAGACGGCGCCCGAGACGCTCTGCATCGCGCTCACCACGTCGCCACGGCTCGGCGTCTCGGGGCCGCTCGCGGCGCCGCCGCCACCACCGCCACCACCGCCGCCACCGCCGCCACCGCCGCCGCCACCGCCCGACGAGCGCGATCCGCCGCCACCACCGAGCGCGCCGGCGAGGAGGTCGTCGATGCTCTCGCCACCGGTGCTCCGGCGAGGGCTAGCACCGCTGGCCGCGGGCGATCCGCCCCCGCTCGCGCTGCTCGCGGCGGGCGTCGGCGTCGACGTCGACGCGGGCCGCGCCTCG